>NZ_CP023277.1:770828-1070828 GCF_003065385.1 Polynucleobacter acidiphobus | reverse complement strand
TCCTCGATTACATTAACCATATGCCGTTTTAATTCCTTCATGAACGGCGCCCCATCTTTCGATGGTCGAGATATTATTTTTAACGGTGAATTTGCAAGAAATTTGTGTGATCGAAGATCGGGGAGCTCAAAGTTTTTTTCAAAACCGATATTTTCAGGAGGTCTTATCGGTGGATAATCAGGTATGTTGTTTAATCGAAGTACTGCCAGGCGAATCAATACTTTAGGAGAAAGATCTTTAATACCCAAGTCCGATAGAAATCCTTTTTTTGAAAATTTTGTTATCGGCTTTGGTGTTTTGTCTTTTAATGTACTGATTACTAAAGCTGTAAGTACCTTATGCTCCTCAATAAGCCTTGTTTTTGATAGCTTTTCAGGTGGAATGCCGCTAATTCCTAATACGAAAAAAGTATCCTCCTTTGCCAAGATTCTTTCGCCGAGTTGTTTGAGGTAACCTGGTTCAAAATTTGTAGGCTCCATGAATGGGTAGTTTGATTTAACTGTTTTACTTTTTTTCAAAATGCACTCCCTAAATAGTGTTCCCGATCGGCCGTGCTGATATGTGCATAACGACTCACCATCCGTAAGCTTTTGTGGGACATCCACGAGGCAATTACAGGTAACGGTACCCCCATTTTTGCCAGGTGTGAACAGCAGCTGTGCCGCAGGCTATGAAACGTCAAAGCCCTTCCAGGGAAGTGTTTTTGGATCAAAGTGGTGTAACCGGATTTGAAATCATGGGATTTATTTCTAAATTTACCGCAAAAAACCAGGTCATCGGGACGGCTGAGGTCCGAATAAATGCGCCGCAATTCTTCAATGCACGCATCATTTAAGGGCGCGGTGTGAGGTTCGCCATTCTTTGTAATCGGAAAGGTGATCGTTCGCAATTCCCAATTCACGTGCTTCCAGCGCATCGCCTTGAGGGCGCCCGAGCGCACTCCCGTGACAAAGGCCAGGCGAATTAAACAAGCTAGTTTTTTCCAGCGCGCACTCCGGGCGCTGGCAATAAGGATTTCAATTTCGGGTTCGGTTAAGAATTCAAGCTTACCTTGCGATTCTTTGAACTTTTCCACGCCACTAATGGGGCTCACAAAGCCGCGAATCATACGGTTTTTCTTAATGAAGCGAAAGACCGAACCCAGGCTTGCTATGTATCGATTTAGGGTTGCTTCAGATTTTGGGCGGTCCAAATCGCGGTAACGGATCTCGTAAACATCCTCGCCCACTTCATTTTTCCCGATCTTTTTACGCAAACAGGTCTGGGCGGGGCGCTGCATTAAGATGCCGATGGCATCGTCAATATCCAGTGAGGTTAGGGTTTTAACGTCGTGGTGGCCGAGCTGTTCAGACCAAAACTTAAGGCGTGCGGTCGTTGACCGATCTTTGCCCTGATAATTCTTTTGATACGCATAAATAGCGTCGTTGAGTAACATAGCGAGCCCTTCAAATTAGTGTTCAAAAACGCTGCGGATTTCCCGAAGCTACTTTTTGCTCGCGCAACACTTAATTCTTAAGGCTTGGCTCCCCGACCTGGACTCGAACCAGGGACCTGCGGATTAACAGTCCGTCGCTCTACCGACTGAGCTATCAGGGAATAGTCGCTATTATAACGAATAGATTCCAAGGACATCATTTTCATGAAACTCTCCAAACCGAACCCCATCCTGATCCCCAAGGTATTAAGCATTGCGGGATCGGATAGTGGTGGTGGTGCAGGTATTCAGGCGGATCTGAAGGTGATCACTGCCTTAGGTGGCTTTGGGATGACCGCCATTACGGCAATTACTGCGCAGAACACGATGGGCGTAACCCGCATCCAAGATATTGACCTTGATGTGATTGAGGCACAAATTGATGCTGTGGTTACTGATATCGGCGTGGATGTGGTCAAGATCGGCATGCTGGCGAGTCCTGCGATTGTAAAAACAGTGGCTGCTGCACTCAAGAAACACGGTATTCGTAGAATTGTGTTGGATCCGGTCTTGCGAGCTACCTCAGGAGCCAGTTTGGGTGGTGATGACACAGCCCGCACCATGGTGACCGAGCTTTTTCCCCTTGCTACGATCATCACACCCAATCTTCATGAAGCCTCAATCTTATTGGGACGTCCAATTGTGGCGGTTGATCAATTTAGGGCGGCTGCTGAACAACTTTTAGCCCTTGGCCCACGCGCGGTCCTGATCAAAGGTGGACACCTGGAAGGTGAGCCAAATGAGTTGGCGGACTATTTAATCTGGCATGATCGCAAAGACGATGTGCCAGTGGTGTTTCATAAAGAGTTTAAGCATCCACGCATACCCACGGTGAACACACATGGCACAGGCTGCTCGCTCTCAAGTGCCATTGCAACCTACTTAGCTGACAAGCATGATCTCAGTCACTCGGTAGCTAAAGCAATCTCATTTGTGAGTGCAGCGATTGAAGCAGGGCAGCGTCTCGATATTGGTAAAGGTCCTGGGCCGCTTTGGCATATGCACGACTTCTATCCCACCCAATTACCTGACCAACAATAGCTGCTTAGTTGGTTTTCATGAGCTCTTGCAAACGCTTGACCGCCGCTTTGGGATCATCGCTGGCCACAATCGCACGCACGACTGCGACCGAGCCGACACCACTTTGTGCCACCGCATGAACACTGCCCTCATCAATGCCACCAATGGCAACGAGTGAGTAGTGCTGCATCAGCTTGGTATAAGCGTATAAGCGACCTAAGCCTTGAGGTGCGGTGGGCATCTTCTTTAGATTGGTGGGGAACACTGCACCCATGGCAATGTAGCTCGGGCAATAGCGATCCGCAATGACTAACTCAGCGTAGCCATGGGTACTCAACCCCAAACGTAGACCTGCCTCCCGAATCGCATCTAAATTAGCGCTCACCAAATCTTCCTGACCCAAGTGCACCCCATAGGCGCCGGCCGCAATCGCTTCTTCCCAATGGTCATTGATAAACAAAAGGGTCTTGCTACCTTTAACCGCCGCAACCGCTTCACGAATCTGTGTGCGAATGCTTTTTACATCATCGGACTTAAAGCGTAATTGCGCTGTGGGTAGTTCAGCGTCAACCATGCGCTTAATCCAATCGGCATCAGGGAACACCCCATAAAGACCCAAACGCTTTGGGCACTCTTTGAATGCTTTGGCATTCATATTGCGCGAGTAGGGCAACATCTCAAAATACTCTGGGCGTGAGGGCCAGAGCTTGGGATTAAAGTCACCTACGTCTTTGATCATGCGCGACCAGGCTTTCCCTAAAACCCGTGCATCACTTTCAATGAAGCCCATCTCAATTGCGGCAATCGTACCAGCGAGTTCGTATTGATCTTGGCTGGTCTCGGTCTTAATGGTGGGCGGTGGTTGATCAGGACTAAAGCTTGGCAAAGGTAGACACAAATCATCGCGGCAATGTGCCGCCACAATTTGCTTCGCCATCTCCCGAATATGACTCACGCTATATTCCTATTCGTGATGCCAAAACGGAGTGCCTACCAATGGGGTGCTGGCTTGTGCTGAAGCTTGGGGTTGCATCGCTCCCGATAAAAACGCTTGACGACCGGCATGAACCGCTCCTGCGAACGCAGAAGCCATCGCAACAGGATCCTGAGCGAGTGCCACTGCGGTGTTGAGGAGCACACCATCAAAGCCCCATTCCATCACGGTGCAGGCGTGCGACGGAAGGCCTAAGCCAGCATCCACCAGCAAGGGAACCGACAAACGCTCACGCAGTAAGCGCATGGCGTAGGGATTGAGTGGCCCTTGACCGGTACCAATCGGTGCGGCCCAGGGCATCACTGCTTGGCAGCCAACATCGACCAAGCGCTGACACAAAATGAGATCCTCGGTGCAATAGGGCAGAACCTTAAAGCCATCTTTGATGAGATGCTCGGCGGTTTGCACCAGACGCAAGGTATCGGGCTGTAGGGTGTAGTCATCTCCAATCAGTTCTAACTTGATCCAGTTGGTCTCAAATACTTCACGCGCCATCTGCGCAGTGGTAATCACCTCTTGTGGGCTATGGCAGCCAGCAGTATTGGGTAATACAGGAACCGCCATTTTCTTCAGAAGCTCCCAAAAGCCACTGTGCGCTTCGGTTGCAGCCGAACCTTGACGGCGCAAGCTCGCTGTAATCATGGCGGGGCGTGCACGTTGCACGGCGGTCTCCAACACCTGAGGCGAGGGATAGCGTGAGGTACCCAAAAGTAAGCGACTCGCAAACGACTCGCCATACAGAATCAGGGGATCGTTGAGGTGGGTCGGTAAAGGAGCGGTCATGAGTTGAATATGGATAGTTTAACCACCGGTCACCGGTGAAATAATTTCAACGGAGTCGTTCTCATGCAAAACATACTCCGCATGTTGTGATTTGGGAACGAACTGCAAATTAACTGCCACGGCATAAGGTGGTTTGGCATCGAGCACTGTTAAGAGATCACTCACCTTACTCGCAGGAGCAAGCTCACGAACCTGTTGATTGACAAGTACACGCATCATACGAGAGACCCACTCAAGCTAGCCTGCTGGATCTGCAAATCAAAGCGCTTGGCAAGTGTTTGGGTCTCACCACGAAGGACTTGTAGTGCCGCATCCATCATTGCTGGTGCAATTAAATAGCCGTGGCGATAGAGCCCATTAATTTGCATGAGTCCAGGTTCAGGTATGCAAATCTCCGGCAAATTATTTTTAAGCGTTGGACGGCATTGCGTAGCCGCTTCTACAATACGTCCCTCGGCAAAACCCGAGTGCACCGAGTAGGCGGCTGAGAGCAACTCCATGGAAGAGCGCACGCTCACGGGCGAGAGATCATCGGACTCGATCTCGGTAGCGCCAATTACATAGAGATCATCCTCTTTGGGCGCAATGTAGATGGGATAGCGGGGATGGATTAAACGCGTAGGGCGCTTGAGCTTAACCTCAGGGGCATGCACCCGAATCACTTCCCCCCGAACCCCACGCAGGGGATTGCGGGTATCGGCCCAACTGGCTTTGGCCCCTAAGCCACGGCAGTCAATCACCCAATCAAAGCCACGGCCATGCAGCTCATGGGGCTCCATCGCCTGATGCCAATGCATGAGTACCTGCGCTTTCGTTAAGAACTCAAGTAAGCCAGTTAAGAGTTGACGATTATCGAGTTGGCCCTCGCGGGGTAAGAAGAGACCTTGGGTAAAGCGTTCCGCTACGGCAGGCTCAAGCTCGGTGAGTGCCTTGCTATCAAGATGCCAGGGTGTGGCTAGCGCTGGGTTCATACGGACATTGCGCTCAAGGTGCTCAGCAAAGCGCTGTGCCTCGGGTGCATCAAGACGATGCCACAGAACGAGGGTGCCTTCTTGTTGAAAGTAGGTCTGTTGAGAAACTTGCGCGTTCAACTCCGTAATGAGCTGCTTCCAACGATCAAGCCCATAGAGACCCATACGCACCACCGGTGCTTCGGTAATGGCTGATTCGGCAAGAGGGGCTAGCATCGAGGCAGCTACCCGTGCTGCGGAGTGCTCCGCATCCGGACCACTGCGCTCAAATAACTCAACCCGTGCGCCTGATTTGGTGAGGGCATACGCCATCATCCGACCCATGAGGCCAGCACCGACGATGGCGTAGGACATACTCATTGCAAGACCTACTGATAGATCTCGCTACCGCGTTTGCGGAACTCGATCGATTTCTCTTCCATGCCCTTAGCAGGATCGACACCCTGTTTGAGGCTCGCAGCGTAATCGCGCACGTCTTGGGTGATCTTCATGGAGCAGAACTTCGGACCACACATCGAACAGAAGTGTGCAATCTTTGCGCCCTCAGCAGGTAAGGTGGCATCGTGGTACTCACGCGCACGCTCGGGATCTAGACCAAGATTGAACTGGTCTTCCCAGCGGAACTCAAAGCGTGCTTTGGAGAGTGCGTTATCGCGTAGCTGAGCACCCGGAAAGCCCTTCGCAAGATCGGCACCATGGGCAGCAATCTTATACGTGATGATGCCCTCGCGTACATCCTCTTTATCAGGGAGTCCCAAATGCTCTTTGGGGGTGACGTAGCACAACATTGCGGTGCCGTACCAACCAATCTGCGCTGCACCGACACCACTGGTGATGTGATCGTAGCCAGGAGCAATATCGGTGATCAAGGGTCCTAGGGTATAGAAGGGGGCTTCTAAGCAATGCTTGAGCTCTTCGGTCATGTTCTCTTCAATGCGTTGCATTGGAACGTGACCGGGACCCTCAATCATCACTTGTACATCGTGCTTCCATGCCTTAGCGGTAAGTTCACCTAAGGTATGCAACTCACCAAACTGAGCGGCGTCATTAGAGTCTGCAATGCAACCAGGACGCAAACCGTCGCCAAGACTAAATGACACGTCGTAGGCTTTCATGATCTCGCAGATCTCATCAAAGTGGGTGTAGAGGAAGTTCTCTTTGTGATGCGCTAAGCACCACTTGGCCATGATCGAGCCACCGCGTGAGACGATGCCGGTAATGCGATCGGCAGTGAGTGGCACATAACGCAACAATACGCCCGCATGGATCGTGAAGTAATCCACGCCTTGCTCGGCTTGCTCAACTAAGGTGTCCCGGAACATTTCCCAAGTAAGGTCTTCGGCAATGCCGCCGGTCTTATCGAGGGCTTGATAAATGGGTACCGTACCAATTGGGACTGGCGAGTTCCGAATAATCCACTCACGCGTTTCATGAATATGCTTACCAGTGGAGAGATCCATAATGGTGTCGGCACCCCAGCGGATTGCCCAGACCATTTTCTCGACCTCTTCATTAATGGAGGAGGTCACGGCGGAGTTACCCAAATTGCCATTGATCTTGACGCGGAAGTTACGGCCAATGATCATGGGCTCGAGCTCTGGGTGATTAATATTTGCAGGGATGATGGCACGGCCTGCCGCAATCTCCGAACGTACAAACTCGGGAGTAATCACATCGGGGATATTGGCACCAAAGGATTTGCCAGGATGCTGCTTGAGGATCTGTTGATAGCGTGGATCTTGGCGGAGTTTCTCGAGACCCATGGACTCGCGCAGAGCGACGTATTCCATTTCAGGGGTGATGATGCCTTTGCGGGCGTAATGCATTTGACTCACGTTCGCACCCGACTTGGCAACTCGAGGTGCGGCAATGTGTGAGAAGCGCAAATGCGCTGTGGCTGGATCGTGGGCGCGGGCCACACCGTATTCGGAGGAGGGGCCAGCGAGTTGCTCGGTATCACCGCGCTCAGCAATCCATTGGCTGCGTAATTTAGGCAGCCCCTTTTCTAAATTGATGACGATGTCGGGATCGCTGTAGGGACCTGAGGTGTCATAGACCGGAATCGGCGGATTGGCGGTCTCGGTCTCACCGGTTTTAGTCGGTAACTGCTCAATCACCCGAATCGGTGCCTTTACGTCGGGACGTGATCCTTGCAAATAGGTTTTGGTGGAAGCCGGATAGGCAAACTTTTGCCCAAAGTCACGCTCCAAACTCTTCAGACTGGGGATCTCTGGTTTGGCCTTCTTTTGATTCTCGGTGCTAACGCTCATGTCCATCTCCTCGCAATATTCATAGAGTGGACGAAACCGGGTACCGGTTTGATGGAACTCCCCACGCCAGCATTACCTGGATCGGGTTCGAGGGTCTTTCTCAGCACCACCGCAGTGGGGGCACCCCTGTTTCATCCTTGTGACCCTATTTAACCACGATTCCCCCAAGTGCATCCTTGAGCCGGATCAAGCCATGCGGTTGCGGCGCAATATCAAGTCGGCGGTTACCAAGGCTGCATCGGTCGTGAACTCATCAGCCAGGATGCGGGCGGCGGCTTCTGCAAGATCCAGTTGGATAAAGCCACTAACCTCGCCATCGTGGTTCACAGGGATGAGGTGATTGGGGAGCTCGAGATCAAAGATAAAGAGGCTCTCGTGATGAATGCCATGGGGTGGGTGAGGGCGACAAATGAGTAGCTTGCCTGCGGGAGTAATGGTGCTGGCGATCGGCTCGGGAATGCCCGCTTCTTCCCAGAGCTCCCGAATGGCGCAATGCACCACGGTCTCGGAGGCACTAATGCCGCCAGCGGCGAGATTATCAAGTTTGCCGGGATCAATTTGCTTACTCTCGCTGCGTCGCCCTACCCAGAGTTGGCCATTGGCAGCAACGCCATTGATGTGCGCTGCTTGACTTTGCACCCCAAAACTTCGAAATGCCGCGCGCTCAACCCGAAAATACTCATGGCCATCAGCGCCATAGAATGCAAATTCTTCATTGCGCCATGCTGGGATGAATCCAGCCTTACGCATGCGCATTGCCAAGACACGCAAACTGGCACTGAGATGAGCTGGCGGCACAAGCGCCAATGACAAACCACGTGCGCTGACATTCAGATGGGTAATTGGGTCGTCTTGCAAACTCTCGATCACGAAGGGGGTAAATTCAGGGACGAGATGACCGATGGTGCGATCACCCAACAGAATCGGTAAGCACGCGTGGGGCAAATGGCAACTCGCGTTTTGCAACATTTCTTCGAGAGCGGCGAGCGTGCTTACAGGGATTATTGCCATGAGTCAAGTGTAAGCCAACTTATTTACTAAGCAATAAAGCCACACGATGAATGCTCAATTATTGAGCATGCTAGCTCACTCGTTTAAAAATCAGCACTTACAAATCATTTTGCCGTATTGTCCACATGCACTGTGGATAACTTCATCGGCAATGGACTGTGCACGAATGAAAAAGCGTAACAAATGAATGACACATTCACATCAAACAAGATTAGTAGTTTTCCTAATTCAAAAATAAATACCCGATGAATTTGGTCCCCCTGCCAGGAGTCGAACCTGGATCTATCGCTTAGGAGGCGATTGCACTATCCATTGTGCTACAGCGGGAGTGGATTACCAGCCACACAGGGCCCATGCTTGCTCAGCTAAACCAATCACGACCTCAGGGATGAAGTAGAGCGCAAAGACCAGCAGCAGAAGGATCACAACAACTGCATAGAGAGCGATCTTCTTTCTGGTCAGAGTTGAAGTCATTGATGCGGATTGGCTCATGAATGCATTCTACCGAAAGCAGGTGGTGATCGCTATGCCCTAGGCGCTTGCCGTGCGCTGCAGGGGCTCTTCACGGATTGGTAAATTAATCAGACCGGCAAAGACCCCCAGGGCCATGGCAATGCCCCATACGATCTGATAGGAGCCGGTGAGATCATATAAATAGCCACCAAAGTAGGCACCACAGAAGCTCCCCAATTGATGCGAGAAGAACACCACCCCTGAGAGCATAGTGAGGTATTTGACCCCAAAGATCTGAGCAACGATCGCGTTTGTCAGCGGAATGGTCGAGAGCCATAGCACCCCCATCACAGCAGCAAACACATAGGTGCTCATCGATGAGAGGGGCAACAATAAAAAGAGAGCAATCGCTAGGGAGCGTGTGAAGTAAATACCCGAGAGTAAAAACCGTTTAGGAAAGCGCGCACCTAAGACGCCTGCGTAGTAGGTACCAATTACATTAAATAATCCAATTAAGGCCAAGGCAGTGGTGGCAACCGTCGCACCGTTGATGCCCGGATAGATCGCCGACATATCCTTGAGATAGGGCGCGAGGTGAACCGAAATAAAGATCACCTGAAAGCCGCACACAAAGTAACCCATCATCAAGAAACGAAAGTTGCGATTACCAATGGCTTCGTTCAGGGCCTGGCGAATGGTTTGATCACCGGCTTGATTGGGCGCAAAACCACTCTCGCGTAAGAAAAATGCAATCGGGATCATGAGTGAGGCCATGAGCCCTAAATAAATGAGCGCTTCGTTGGCGCCAAAGTTGGTAATTAAGCCTTGCTCAAGCGGCATCATCAGAAACTGACCAAAAGAACCCGCCGCTGCAGTAACCCCCATTGCCCAGACGCGTTTCTGGGGCGATACATTGCGACCAATAATGCCGTACACCACGCTGTAGGTTGTCGCTGCTAGACCAATACCAATCGATAAGCCGCCCGCCACATGGAATAACAATGGATCATTGGTGAGTGCCATCCCAATCAAACCTACGGCATAGAGGAATCCACCCAGGATCATGATCTTGAACGGACCATAGCGATCGGCCAGTGCGCCGGCAACGGGTTGAGCAAATCCCCAAATGAGGTTCTGGAGCGCAATTGCTAATGCGAAGGTCTCACGGCCCCAACCGTTGGCGGAGGTGATGGGCATATTAAATAAACCAAAGCCATGACGAATCCCCATGGAGAGGGTGACCATTAGGCTGCCAAAGATCAGCACTTGAAGCATCGATAGGCTGGGTGCGCGCTGGGTCATACGATACCTCTCTGATGCAGTTCATTAATTTGTGCGGCACTCATACCCAGTTCGTGCAAGACCTCATCGGTGTGTTGTCCTAACAGCGGGGGAGGCATGCGCACCTCCACCGGGGTTTTAGAAAGACGCATGGGGCTAGCGACCAATTTCATGGTGCCCGCAGTTGGGTGAGGCACGCGCATCTCAATGCCACGAGAGATCACTTGCTCGTTCTCAAACACTTCTAGTAAATTATTAATGGGCCCACAAGGTACCCCAGCTGCTTCCAAAAGAGTAATCCATTGTGCCTTGGTCTTTTCTTTCACCATCTCGGCTAAGAGTGGGATTAGTGCAGCGCGGTGCTCAATGCGCGCTGGGTTTGTAGCAAAGCGCGGATCGTCAGCAAGAGCCTCGCGGTTACCAACTTTCACGAAGTTGCGGAACTGACTATCGTTACCGACTGCCACAATGATCCAACTGTCTGAGGTCTGAAAGGTTTGATAGGGCACCACATTGGGGTGAGCATTACCCCAGCGATGCGGTGAGACCCCGCTGCATAAATAATTACTGGAGATATTGGCAAGCATTGCTACTTGAGTATCGAGGAGAGCCATATCAATGTATTGACCTTCACCGCTGTGATCGCGATGGATCACCGCCGCAAGAATCGCTGAGCTGGCATACATGCCTGTGAATAAATCCACGATCGCAACCCCAGCCTTTTGAGGGCCACCACCCGGCAAATGATCCGCTTCACCGGTAATGCTCATAAAGCCACCCATGCCTTGCAAGATGAAGTCATAGCCAGGGCGATGTTGATAAGGACCGGTTTGACCAAAGCCGGTGATCGAGCAATAAATGAGATTGGGCTTGATCGCACATAAGGATTGATAGTCAAGACCGTACTTCGCTAGCTGACCCACCTTGTAGTTCTCGATCACCACATCGGAAGTCTTGACCAGATCGCGCACAATCGCTTGACCCTCGGGGGTGCTGATATCGAGCGTGATGGATTTCTTATTACGATTAATCGAGATGTAATACGCCGACTCGGTGGTGTCTTGACCATTCGAGTCTTTAGCAAAGGGAGGGCCCCAATGACGGGTATCGTCACCTGCGCCCGGGCGCTCCACTTTAATCACTTGCGCACCCAAATCAGCTAAGTTCTGAGCACACCACGGACCGGCTAATACCCGGCTAAGATCTAGTACTCGAATATGACTTAAGGCTCCCATGGGCTTATTCTCCCACGCTTTTGTCACCCGCCTTTGGGATATGACTACAATTTCTGCGCATGGCAACCCGTAAACCATCCCAATACAGCGAATCCTCCATCAAGGTCTTAAAAGGCTTAGAGCCGGTGCGTCAGCGCCCGGGCATGTACACCCGTACCGATAATCCCCTGCATATCATTCAGGAGGTCTTGGATAACGCCTCTGACGAAGCACTCGGTGGTTACGGTAAAGAAGTAGTGGTGACCTTACACACCGATGGCAGTGTGAGTGTGGAAGATGATGGTCGCGGTATTCCCGTGGGCATGCACCCCCAAGAGAAAAAACCCGTCGTTGAAATCGTGTTCACCCAATTGCATGCCGGTGGTAAGTTTGAAAAGGGCAGTGGAGGTGCGTATGCATTCTCTGGCGGCTTACATGGGGTTGGTGTGTCGGTCACGAACGCGCTCGCTAAACGTCTCGAGGTGACGGTATGGCGTGAGCAACAGGTTTCCAACATCACCTTTGCTGATGGTGATGTAATCGAGAAACTTAAATCCAAAGCGGCCAGCAAGGGCGATAAAGCACATGGTACTAAAGTGCGTGTCTGGCCTAACCCGAAGTACTTTGATAGCGCCACCATTCCCATGGCTGATCTTGAGCGCCTGTTGCGCTCCAAGGCAGTGCTTTTACCGGGTGTCAAGGTCACGCTCGTGCATGAGAAAAACGGTCAAAGCCAATCGTGGCTCTATACCCAAGGATTGAAAGGCTATCTTGATGAGGCCTTGGCACAAGGCGGCCATAGCGCCCCAGTGATTCCTGCGTTTGAGGGCGAGCATTACGCCAGTGGAACAGGCGATGAGGAAGCCTTTGCCGAAGGTGAGGGCGCCGCTTGGGTGGTGAGTTGGACCGAAGACGGTGCACCGGTGCGTGAGAGTTACGTGAACCTCATTCCAACCCCAGCCGGTGGAACCCATGAGAGCGGTTTGCGCGAAGGACTCTTTAATGCGGTTAAAAGTTTTGTTGAGATCCACGCCTTGCAACCTAAGGGTGTGAAGCTCATGCCCGAAGACGTCTTTGCTCGGGCTTCGTTCATTTTGTCTGCCAAGGTATTGGATCCTCAATTTCAGGGGCAGATTAAAGAGCGCCTGAACTCCCGCGATGCGGTGCGCTTGGTCTCTGGATTTGTGAAGTCCGCTCTTGAGCTCTGGCTCAATCAGCACGTGGATTACGGCAAAGCACTTGCAGAGCTCGTGATTAAGCAAGCACAAGCGCGCACCCGCGCTGGGCAAAAGGTGGAAAAGAAAAAATCCTCGGGTGTGGCAGTGCTACCTGGCAAGCTCACCGACTGTGAGAGTGAAGACATTCTCTTAAATGAGATCTTTTTGGTGGAGGGTGACTCCGCTGGTGGTTCAGCGAAGATGGGGCGTAACAAAGAGTACCAAGCGATTCTGCCCTTGCGAGGGAAGGTACTTAATACTTGGGAGACCGAGCGCGATCGGCTCTTTGCCAATAATGAAGTACACGATATTGCAGTAGCGATTGGGGTTGATCCCCACGGGCCTAATGATGAGCCCAACTTAGGGAACCTACGCTACGGCAAGATTTGCATACTGTCCGATGCCGATGTGGATGGCTCGCATATTCAGGTGCTGTTACTCACACTTTTTTATAAACATTTCCCACGCTTGGTGGAGAACGGTCATGTCTATATTGCGCGACCACCACTGTATCGCGTTGATGCACCTGCACGAGGCAAGAAACCTGCACAGAAGATCTACGCACTCGATGAGGGCGAACTGATTGCCATTGAGGATAAGCTTCGCAAAGATGGCGTGCGTGAGGGCGCATGGCAGATCTCGCGCTTTAAGGGCTTGGGTGAGATGAGTGCGGAGCAATTGTGGGATACCACCCTGAATCCAGATACCCGACGTCTCCTACCAGTCACCTTGGGCGAGATGAGTGAGAGCGAGACCATTAAGACCATGGATATGCTGATGGGCAAGGCAGAATCTGGTGCGCGCCGTGATTGGTTAGAAGAGCGCGGCAACGAAGTAGAAGCCGACATTTAGGACACAGCATGGCGACTAAGAAACCCGCATCGACTAACAATAAGAAAGCAATTCCTGAGCAGGGGGATCTCTTTACGCAAGAGCGGCCTAAGGCTAATACCAATCCTGAGGAGTTCTTATCCTTAGGCGTCTACGCTGAGCGCGCGTACCTTGATTACGCCATCAGTGTGGTTAAGGGGCGTGCATTGCCCGAAGTTGCTGATGGCCAAAAGCCCGTGCAGCGCCGCATTCTGTTTGCCATGAACGAGATGGGCTTGCGTGCCGATGCGAAGCCTGTCAAAAGTGCGCGCGTGGTTGGTGATGTCTTAGGTAAGTTCCATCCGCACGGTGATCAATCGGCCTACGATGCCTTGGTGCGCTTGGCACAGGATTTCTCCTTACGTTACCCATTAATTGATGGTCAAGGTAACTTTGGCTCACGCGATGGTGATGGGGCTGCGGCGATGCGCTATACCGAAGCACGCTTAACCAAGATTGCGAGCCTGCTGCTCTCTGAGATTGATGAGGGCACGATCGATTTTGTGCCCAACTACGACGGCTCCTTTAAAGAACCAAAACTACTCCCAGCACGTCTGCCATTTGTCTTGCTCAATGGCGCCTCGGGCATTGCCGTGGGTATGGCGACCGAGATCCCATCGCATAACTTGCGGGAGGTGGCAAGCGCTGCGGTAGCGCTCATGAAGTCCCCCAAAACCAGTTTGGACGATTTACTCAAACACATCCCAGGCCCGGATTTTCCGGGGGGTGGGCAAATCATCTCGCCAGCCAGTGAGATCGCCCAAATCTATGAGGGTGGGCGTGGCTCGGTCAAGGTACGGGCGCGCTGGACGATTGAAGAGCTCGCACGCGGGCAATGGCAGGTGGTGGTCAATGAGTTACCACCCGCGACCTCAGCACAGCGAGTCTTGCAAGAGATCGAGGAGCTCACCAACCCCAAGGTGAAACTGGGCAAGAAGTCGCTCACGACCGAGCAAAATAATCTCAAGCAAACCATTCTGAATGTCTTAGATGGTGTGCGCGATGAGTCGAGTCGTGAGTCCCCGGTACGTTTGGTATTCGAGCCTAAGAGCAAGAATGTGGAGCCGAGTGAGTTCATCACCTTGCTCCTTGCACATACCTCACTCGAGTCAAATGCTTCGATTAATTTGGTCATGATCGGCAATGACGGCCGACCCCGTCAAAAAGGATTAAAAGAAATCCTCACTGAATGGATTGAGTTCCGAGTCGAGACCGTCACTCGACGTACCCAGCACCGCTTGGGGAAGGTCAAAGACCGGATGCATATCTTGGAAGGGCGCAAGATCGTCTTTCTGAACATTGATAAGGTTATTCAATTAATACGGAACAGTGATGAGCCAAAGCCCGATCTGATGAAGGCGTTTAAGCTCACCGAGCGTCAAGCCGAAGACATCTTAGAGATTCGTTTGCGCCAGTTAGCACGCCTAGAGGGGATCAAGATTGAGCAGGAGCTCAAAGAGCTCAAAGGGCAAAAGGCGGAGCTCGATGAGCTACTCAGTAACGAGTCGGCATTGCGCAAGCACATCATCAAAGAGATTGAGAGTGATGCTAAAGAGTTTGGTGATGCGCGTCGTACCCTCATGAAAGAAGACGAGCGTGCAGTGGCCGAGGTGAAGGTGATTGATGAGCCAGTGACCGTGATCGTATCCCAAAAGGGATGGGTGCGAGTCCGTCAGGGTCATGAGCATGATCCTCAACAGTTCACATTCAAAGCGGGTGATGCGCTCTACGATACTTTTGAGTGCCGCACCGTTGATCAAATGCTTGGCTTTGGTAGTGATGGTCGAGTCTATACAGTTGCCGTGAGTGAGTTACCCGGTGCGCGAGGCGACGGCTCACCCCTCACAAGTTACGTCAATCTTGCACCAGGCTCGCAAATGGTTGCTTACTATGCAGGTCACGCCGATGATCTGGTCCTAATCTCCACCAAAGGTGGTAATGGGTTCTTGGCCAATGTTGCTGACATGATCACTCGTAATAAAGCAGGTAAATCCTTTGTGGGTCTGGATAAGAAAACCCCTGGTGATGCACCACTGGGTGCTGCGAAGGTGAGTGAGGGGATGCGCCAGGTTGCTTGCTTATCGGAGAACGGTCGACTCTTGGTATTCCCGCTCGATGAGCTCAAACGTCTACCCACCGGTGGTAAAGGTGTGATCTTGATGGGACTGGATGCTAAAGAGCATTTGCGTTGCGCAATTACCTTTGGCTCAGCAGGGATAAGTTACAGCGGGTCAGGACGCGCTGGTAAACCCACTGATACACTGCTTGACGCTAAAACATTGAAGGGCTTTGCTGGTAACCGTGCCCGTAAAGGTCATTTAGTGGATCCGCGACTCAAAGAAGCACGACTAAAAGCAATTCTTAACTAAGAAACTATGCCTTACAAAATCTTATTACTAGGAGCCTCTTATGGCTCTCTCTTAGCATCTAAATTACTCTATGGTGGTCATCACATTCACTTGGTGTGTTTGCCCGAAGAGGCAAAACTCATCAATGCGGAAGGATTTAAGGTTCGCTTACCCATTCGAGGGCGTGCTGAGCCAGTTCTGCTCAACTCACAACAATTACCAGGCTCGGTAAGTGCTGGACCTGCAGAGTCGGTCGACGTGAGCCAATATGATTTGGTAGGGCTATGCATGCAAGAGCCTCAATATCGCTCACCCGGTGTGCGTGAGCTCATGGCAGCGATCGGTCAATCAGGAATACCGTGCATGTCGATTATGAACATGCCGCCATTGCCGTACATGAAGCGTATTCCTGGGTTGGATTACCAGGCGCTAGAGGCTGCTTATACCGACGCACGCGTGTGGGATACCTTTGATCCAAACAACGTTACATTAAATAGCCCTGATCCTCAGGCGATTCGCCCACCAGGCGAACCAGCCAATGTTCTGCAGGTGACCTTGCCAACGAACTTCAAATGCGCCACCTTTAACAATGATGCATATAACCAAGTCTTGCGCCAGCTGGAAACTGATGTAGCCAATGCCCGCTTTGTAACTCCAGAGGGACCCATTGAACTACCCGTGAAATTGAAGGTACATGATTCTTTATTTGTGCCCTTAGCGAAGTGGGCGATGTTGTTAGCAGGTAATTACCGTTGCGTGACTGCCGACGGCATGCGCAATACTCAGGATGCTGTTCACGCCAACCTTGATGAATCCAAATCGGTATATAACTTTGTGGTCGATTTGTGTATCAAATTAGGTTCCAACCCAGCTGACTTGGTCCCCTTTGAGAAGTATGCCGCTGCAGCCCAGTCACTCTCAAGGCCTGCATCTGCAGCGCGTGCTTTGCAGAATGGTGCCCCTTATATTGAGCGCGCTGATAAGTTGGTGCAACTCATTGCTAGATCAAAGGGCATGAGTCATCCGGCAATTGATGCTCAGGTAGCGCTGGTGGATCGCCGCCTAGAGGCCAATCGTCAGAAGCTCTCGACCTAGCAAGCTTTAGATATAAGCCAACCAACGCCCCATCCCAATGACACTCGCCCAACCGGCGAGTGAGAGAAGGGCTTGTAATTTACTGATGCCATTGGTTACTGTGCGCATGCGCAGAATCATGGCATTGGCGAGTAACAAGAAGATAAGGCACATCTTCAGAATAAATAAGCGTGAACCAATGAGCTCAGAGGCTTGAGTAATAAACAGGAGCGATCCAGTGAGAACCGCTAGGCCAAACCCGACGAATGCCGCTAAGATCCCCAAACGAGATAGATCCGACATGCTGAGTTTGCTGCCAAATCCCAAGACTCGTAAATCCATGATGACCACACTTCCAAAGAGCATGCCAATCCCCCAGATGTGCATGGTCTCAACCGTAGGGTAGAGCCAAGTCGAGTACTTCATGGCCTGGGCTAGCCATAAGCCCTCTAAGGCCATGATGGGACTACTCATTAACGCAGTTCAACCGTTTTAGAGCCAGCAGTGATGCGCTCGGCACGCAGCTCATCGGGTTGGCTGCGATTGATATAGCCCTCAACCGTGACTTGTGAACCGTTAGCAATATCACTCTTGCTCAAGCCCCGGTTTTCCATCCGAAAGGGTGGAGCCAGCACGATGGTCCACGACTTACCATCGGCATTTAACTTAATAACTCCATGTGGATGTTCATAGCCGCTTTGGGTAATCGTGCCAGTAAGCTTAACGGTCTTGGTCTGGTCGTATTCAGACCAGCCGTGATGGGCATGGGCAAGACCAAGATTTAATAATAAGCAGCTCAGAATGATTCGTTTAATGACTGTGATCATATTCACCTCGTTCGGATAATTCATTGTATGGTGAGATGGCGCGCATCACAATGATTGATAGCGCTTGGCGGCCTTTAGAAGTTCCTCGGCAACACGTTTACGTAAACTGGCAGGTGCCAATACCTCAACACTATCCCCATGCTTCATGATCTCCATGATGAGTTCCGGATCTTGGTTGTAATCAAACTCAAGGAAGTAATTACCTTCTTTATCGAAGCTACTTACTTGCTGGCCATGCCAGGTCTCTGCAGCAACCCATCGGGCTTTCTCAGGGGTAAAGCGTAATTTGGCGCGTTGTGTAGCTTTGCCAGAGAAGATGCCATAACTCTCAGCAAAGTTCTCTTGTAATTCTTTCTCAGGAACCTCAAGCGCCTTTTCATCGAGAACTCGTGCTGATTGAATCCCATCCATTGCAAAACTTCGCAGGCCTTTACGTAGATGGCAATACGCATCGAGGTACCAGTTGTCCCGATAGAAAATTAAGCGCTGCGGTGATACATCACGCTCGGTTGATTCATCCTTACCCTTGGAGTAATAGGACAGATGTAAGCGCTGGCGCTTTAAGAGTGAGATGCCGACCTCTTCAAAGTTCTCGAGCACATTCTTACGGGCTGACATACCAAACACCTTAATACGTTTGCGCAACTCTTTAGCAGAGATCTCAGACTGACCCAAAATTCCATCGATGATGTTCATGAGTGGGGCAATGTGCGGACTCAATAAGCCATTCGTGTCCAGATTGGATAAGAGATGTTGCATGAGAACGAGGGCAGTCGCCTCTTTTTCAGAAAACCACAGGCCGGGTAACTCAAACTTATCTCCAGCGTTGGGCTTATCAAAGCGATAGCCGCCCATGGCGCGGTCGTAGATAATTGGTGCGTTCATACGATCTCGAAGGTAGTCAAGATCGCGTTTGAAGGTTGCGCGAGAGATTTCTAAGCCGCTTAAGAAATCCTCAATCGGCACGCAGCCCCGACTCTGGATCATGTACTTAATCTTGTGCAAGCGCTCCATATCGCTCATGAGCAATCTCTCCTAACAAAATAGGTAACAGCATGGGCCATAAAAGGCTCACTATATGAGCCAGCCCAAGGCAAGTCAATGAGGTTCAAAACTAGCCCCTGATCCCAAGTACTTCAGTTAGCATTGGGGTATGAGAATCTTCAAACTCCTGATTGTGTGCCTCATGCTACTGCCGGGTATGGCTCTAGCACTGACGGTTGGTCAAACCATTGAGTTAGGGCAACTGCAAACACTGAATAGCACACCGTATGCCATACCGGCCAACAACACCAAGAACACCTTAATCCAGGTTTGGGCTACCTGGTGCCCATTTTGTAAGAAGCAAAATGCCTATCTAGAAAAACTCTTTAAAGAGTTGCCACCCAATTCACTGAACGTGATTACGATCTCGATTGACAAGAACCCGTTGCTTGCTAAGCAATACATGGAAAGCAATAAGTACAGCTTCCCAGCAGCAATGATGACCCCAGAGCTACAAAAATCAATGGGGAAGGTGAAAGGCATACCCATCCTCATTATTCTTGATAGGAACAACAAAGTAATCTATCGCGAAGTAGGAGAAATATTCCCAGAGGAGTATGCGGATCTCAAGCGCTTTGCGAAGGCGCAGTAAATAATCAAGTAATACATACGTACTACTTCCATTGTGATTACAAACGTTTAGGCCCAACCTTCTTCACAAACCAAATCCATACTAATAATCTAGTGATTATTAAATCCAAAAGGTTGGGTATTCAGAATGGTGTTTTTAATCGAACTCACTCACAATCGAGCCAAAATATTCCGTATTGAATTTGGCTCTCGCATGCTCATGGCAATCACAATCTTGGCGATTGCCTATTTGACCTTCAAAAGTTTGCTCGGGGTATTTCTGGGATTATTTAGCAAATAGCAAAACGATCAATTCGTTTGCATTAGCAGGAAATAAGGACGAGCCCGACCCTCGGCACTGATAGTATTTGGGTATGGCTGCTTCGTTCCCGACCTGACCAGGTTGCCAAGCCACCATGCGAGGAGGCCCGTCCGTTCTTATTGTAGCCTTGTTAGAATTGAGCCCATGACTGCACTTGCACTGGCTCGTAAATGGCGCCCCAAAACCTTCACTGAACTGGTGGGTCAGGATCACGTAGTCAAAGCCTTAACCCACGCCTTAGATCAAGGCCGCCTACACCATGCGTGGTTATTCACGGGCACCCGTGGAGTGGGGAAGACCACCATCTCACGCATTATGGCTAAAGCCCTCAATTGCACAGGAATAGATGGCAAAGGACAAATGACCTCAGAACCGTGTGGCCAATGCCAAGCCTGCACCGAGATTGATGCCGGACGCTTTGTTGATTACATCGAGATGGATGCAGCAAGCAACCGTGGTGTCGATGAGATGGTCTCTCTATTGGAGAAAGCCGCTTATGCACCCAGCAGTGCCCGTTTTAAGGTCTATATGATCGACGAGGTGCATATGCTCTCCACGCATGCCTTTAATGCCATGCTCAAGACCCTGGAAGAGCCGCCACCCCATGTGAAATTCATTCTGGCGACTACCGATCCCCAAAAGGTGCCGGTCACCGTACTCTCTCGCTGCTTGCAGTTCAATCTCAAACAAATGCCAGTGCCTCTGATCGTAGAGCACCTGCAGCAGATTTTGGGGTCGGAGTCGGTCAATGCGGAGCCCAACGCCTTGCGCGTGATTGCGAAAGCTGCCCAGGGATCCATGCGCGATGCGCTATCGCTTACCGACCAAGCCATCGCCTATGCCGCAGGACCGGTCACGGAGGCTGCAGTCCGCACCATGCTGGGCACGATTGATGAGACCTATCTCATCAAGATCTTGGATGCTCTACAGAATAAAGATGGCAAGACATTAAACGAGATTGCGGAAGAGATGGGCTTGCGCAGCATGTCCTTCTCCCTAGCATTGCAAGATCTAGCCAGTCTCTTACACAAAATAGCGACCGCCCAGATCGTGCCAGACTCTGTATTAGACGATTGGCCAGAGGCAAATGAGATTCGTAGGCTTGCAAAGGCCTTTACTCCCGAAGAAACCCAACTCTTTTATCAGATTGCCATCACCAGTCGGGCCGATTTGTCATTGGCTCCCGATGAGCAAGCTGGATTTGCGATGGCGCTTCTACGAATGTTAGCTTTCAAGCCCGGTGGCAGTGGCAGCACGTCAGTAACAGCGAACAGCGCACCGAAGGCTGCTACGCAAGCAACTCCTAAACCAGCCGCTCCTGCAAACAAGTCAGTAGAAGGAAAGCCGGCTGCAAAGAGTGTTGCAAGTACTGTCGCAAATACTGCGCTCGAGACGGCTACTCATGCGCCGAACCTCAATAGTGAGATCAAACCCGATTGGCATGCGCTCGTCCGAAACCTGCCACTGCGAGGGCTCTTGCAGCAACTTGCTCACCAAACCGAACTGGTGGAGTGGCGCGATACCCCAACGACACTCTTTATTACTCTGACGACTGCGATGCCACAACTGGCAACGGATGATGCGCTCGCCCGTTTTGGGGAGACCCTGCGGGCGCAGTACGGTAAACCCGTGAAGCTGCAATTGGGTGAGGGTAAGGCTAATCACACAATTGCTAAGGTGGACGCCCAGATCTACGAAGAGAAAAAACTCAATGCCGAAGAGCAAATTGCTGAGGATCCATTCTTAAAAGAGCTTGAGCGCGAGTTTGGGGCCAAAGTGGTCTCAGGCTCGGTTCGTCCCATTAATTAATTTCAATAGCGGAGAAGCACACCATGATGAAAGGTCAAATTGCGGGCTTAATGAAGCAAGCCCAGCAAATGCAAGAGAAGATGAAGCGCGCTCAGGAAGAGCTCAATGCCATAGAGCTTACGGGTCAAGCCGCTGGCGGCATGGTGAAGGTCACCATTAGTGGCAAGTATGAGATGAAGCGGGTGCAAATTGATCCAGCAGCAATGGATGATCGCGAGATGCTCGAAGATCTGGTGGTCACTGCGTATACCGATGCATTCAAGCAGGCTGAAGCGGCTAGCCAAGCCCTCATGTCGGGCGCGACCGCTGGGATGCCGATGCCCCCCGGATTTAAGTTACCGTTCTAAAGTCGGATGAGTCGGACCAAATCACCAAACGAGCCTCAAGACGCACTCAGTCGTTTGGTGGAGGCCTTGCGGGTCTTGCCCGGCGTTGGCCCCAAATCAGCGCAGCGTATGGCGTATTACTTATTGCAACATGATCGCAACGGTGCCGCGGTTCTAGCCCAGTCATTGGGTGAGGCAGTCGAGTCGATTGGACATTGTCAGCGTTGCAACACCTTCACTGAACTGGAGCTATGCACGACCTGCAGCGATTCACGTCGCGACCCCGCTTTGCTGTGCGTGGTGGAGACCCCGGCCGACCAGGTGATGGTTGAGCAAACTATGAGTTTTAAAGGTCAGTACTTTGTGCTGATGGGTCGTATCTCACCACTGGATGGCATGGGCCCCAATGAGATCCACTTTGACCGTTTGCTTGATCGGATTGAGAAGCCGGAGTTCGGTGGACCCGTACGTGAGGTGGTGCTGGCTACTAATTTTACGAGTGAGGGTGAAGCCACTGCGCATTACATTGGCGAGGTCTTAAAGATCAAAGGCATCAAAGCGACCCGCATTGCCCGCGGCATTCCGGTGGGTGGCGAGTTGGAGTATGTCGATGCTGGTACCTTAGCTCGCGCTTTACTTGATCGCCGCTCCATCAGCTAAATCCATATACGAAAGCATCTATGAGTAAAGTCCCACACATCTTAGTGAGTAATGACGATGGCTATTTAGCTCCTGGCTTACTCGCTTTGGTCAATGCACTACGTCCCTTAGGGAAGTTAACGATTGTGGCGCCCGAGCAAAATCACAGCGGTGCATCGAACTCACTCACACTCTCTCGACCCTTGAGTATTCATCGGGTGGCCGGTGGTGAGCGCGATGGATTTCTGTTTGTGAACGGCACACCGACCGACTGCGTACACATGGCCATGACCGGATTTTTAGAGAGTAAACCGGATCTCGTGGTCTCCGGAATTAATCAAGGTGAGAACATGGGTGAGGATGTTCTGTATTCCGGCACCGTGGCTGCTGCAATTGAAGGCGTGATGTTTGGGGTGCCTGGGATTGCGTTCTCACAAGTTGATCGCGGTTGGGCCCAAATTGAGGATGCGGCAAAGGCAGCGCGTGACATCGTGACCCAGGCTCTGCAAGAGCCGATGGAGCGCGGTGATGGCATCGCCACCTTACTAAACGTCAACATTCCCAATGGCCATTATGAGCAACTCAAACGCTGGCGTGTGACCCGCTTGGGAACACGCCATCACTCGCAACCGGTGATCGTGCAACAAAATCCACGCGGTGAGGACATCTATTGGATCGGCCCTGCAGGCCAAGCCCGCGATATCTCCCCGGGAACAGATTTTCATGCGATTAATGAAGGATGCATCTCAATTACCCCCATGCAACTCGATCTCACACACCATGCCCGCCAAGCGAGTATGCGTGCTTCGGGCTGGGACCGCGGATGAAAGCGGCTGAGCGCTTTGCCGGGCATCGCCAAGACCTCGCACGCAAGGTGCATGAGGCGGGGATTAAGAACCCGCAGGTCTTACAAGCCATAGCCACGGTACCCCGTCACTCGTTTATCGATGCTGGACTGCACGCGCAAGCCTATGAAGACTCTGCATTACCGATTGGTCATCATCAAACCATCTCTAAGCCCTCGGTAGTGGCTCGTATGATTGAGCTCTTGCACAAGAACAAACAACCCTTGGGCAAGGTGCTCGAGATTGGAACGGGGTGTGGCTACCAAGCGGCGGTACTGAGTTTATTAGCACAAGAGGTGTATTCCATTGAGCGGGTACGCGCTTTGCATGATCTGGCCCGTACCAAATTACGACCCTTCCGGATCGCTAATTTGCGCCTCATCTATGGCGACGGAATCCGAGGATTACCCCAAGCAGCCCCCTTTGACGGAATCATCCTCGCCGCGGCGGGATTGGGGGTACCAGACCCTTTATTGGATCAACTGGCGATTGGGGGACGACTCATTGCCCCGGTCTCTAAAAGTGAGACCGAGCAACAGCTCTTACTCATTGAGCGGGTGAGCTCCCACCGCTATCAAAGGACCGCACTTGATGAGGTCTTTTTTGTGCCCTTACAATCAGGGGTGATATGAACCCATTGCATGACAGCCCACAATCCCGATCCGCGATTCGCTTCGGCCAAACCGCTCTAGTAGCGCTTATCGCTTTTGGGCTTGCAGCGTGCTCAACACCACCAAGAACCAAGCCGGCTACGATTACGGATCGCAGCGCACCGGTAGCCAGCGCACCTGCTCAAGAGCCAGTTCCTCCAGGGTTCTATCGGGTCAAGCGTGGCGACACCTTGATTCGGATTGCGCTCGATAACGGACAGTCTTATCGGGACATTGCAGCATGGAATAACATCACCGACCCTAATTTGATTGAGGTCGATCAGGTCTTGCGGGTGAAGCCACCGCCAAGTACGGCTCGGGTAACAACCAAGCCCATTGAGCCGATTAAACCCGCTGACAGTAAAGCGCCAGCCGATAGTAAAGTTGCCACCAAGAAAATAGAAGAAAAAGAGGTGGTAGTTGCTGAGCCCAAAGCGAATGCGATCGATCCACCCATTAAGCTCTCATGGCCTGCAAAGGGTAAAGTGGTTGAAGAGTTCAATGAGGCCAAGAACAAGGGTATTGATATTGCCGGCAAGATGGGCGAGCCCATTCAAGCAGCAGCCGATGGCAAAGTGGTCTACGCCGGCAACAGCCTAAGAGGTTATGGCAATCTGGTGATCGTCAAGCATGACAACACCTATCTCACGGCCTATGCCCATAACCGCACACTCTTAGTAAAAGAGGGTGAGAACGTTCGCAAGGGTCAACGCATCGCCGAGATGGGCGACTCTGACGCCAATATGGTGAAGTTGCACTTTGAGGTGCGCATGAACGGCAAGCCCGTTAACCCAATGCAATATTTGCAATAACTGCAAAACCCGCTTGGCTAAATCGATCCCCAGCGTACTAGTATTTGATATTGAGACCGTTCCGGATGTCGCCGGATTGCGGGTCCTTCATTCTTATCCAGACTCCATGAGCGATGCTGAGGTCGCAAAGGCCGCGATGGATGAACGTGCCGCCCAAACCGGCCATGAGTTCTTACCCCTCTATCTGCAAAAGATCATTGCGATCTCCTGCGTGATCCGCAGAACCACCAAAGAGGGCTTACCGCAATTTAAGGTTGGCAGCCTTGGAACCGCAGCCGATGATGAGAAAACCCTCGTTCAAGCTTTCTACGAACTCATTGAAAAATACACCCCTCAATTAGTGTCGTGGAATGGAAGCGGCTTTGATCTACCGGTCTTGCACTACCGAGCGCTCCTTAATCAAGTAGCTGCTCCACGGTATTGGGAGATGGGTGAGAGCATGGATAGCGATAGCAAAGACTTCAAATGGAACAATTACATCAACCGCTACCACATGCGCCATATTGATCTGATGGATGTCTTAGCGAAGCACAATGCGCGTGCTAATGCACCGCTCGACGCACTTGCCAAGTTATGTGGCTTTCCAGGAAAACTAGGCATGGACGGCTCGCAAGTATGGCCTGCCTACCAACGTGGAGAGATCGAGCAAATCCGACAGTATTGCGAGACCGACGTAGTCAATACCTATTTAGTGTATTGCCGCTTTCAACAGATGCGTGGCGGCTTTACTGCCGATGAGTACGACGAAGAACTGGCCTACGTGAAGCAGCAACTCGAGCAGGATGCCAAGCAGGGTAAAGCACCTTGGACCGAGTACCTAGCCGGTTTTAGTCACTAGCACCCATCAAGGTCAGAATGAGCGCGGAAGCACGGATGCCAGAAGCATCTTCTATCGTCACGATTGACTCTTTGGATCTTGATGCACAAGGAGTCGCACGGCAATCGAATGAAGAGGGCGGCAAAGTACTTTTCATTCGGGGGGCATTGCCCACCGAGCGCGTGACCTACACCATCACGCGGGAGAAAGCCCGCTTTGCCAAAGCCAAACTTCATGAGCTGATTAAACCCGCGGTCTATCGGACCACACCTCGCTGCACCTATTTTGGGACCTGCGGAGGCTGCAGCATGCAGCATCTGGATTTTGCTGCGCAGATTGCGATCAAGCAACGGATCTTAGAGGATGATCTGTGGCACATCGGACGGATTAAGCCCGACGAGATCCTGCGACCGATTGCAGGACCCGCTTGGCACTATCGCCATCGAGGGCGCTTGAGTGTGATCGATCGCTCGATTAAAAAGGGCACGATCTTGGTGGGTTTTCATGAACACAACAGCAGTTATGTGGCAGACATGCTCACCTGCGAAGTCATCCCCAAACGAATCTCAGACCTCTTGGTGTCGATGCGGGAACTGGTGGGTTCACTCAGCATCCGTGATCGCGTGCCGCAAATTGAGTTTGCTGTTGGAGAAGACATAAGCCAACCGGGCATCACCCAAATTGCCTTAGTGATTCGGCATTTGCTACCCCTGACACCCACCGATCTCAAGAATCTGGAGGCATTTGCCAAATACCATCAGGTTGGTATTTGGTTACAGCCCCAAGGGCCTGAGAGCGCCAAACCGTTTTACCCTACTGAGCAGTCTCTGAGTTACACCTTGCCAGAGTTCGGGGTCACCTTGCCGTTTCTGCCAACAGACTTCACCCAAGTCAATCACGCAGTCAATCAAGTACTTATTAGTAAAGCCATTGCATTACTGGATATCCAGGCGAGTGATCGCGTGATCGATCTCTTCTGTGGCATTGGAAACTTCACACTGCCCATTGCAACCCTAGCTAAGGAAGTACTCGGCATTGAGGGGAGCAAGACTCTAACCCAGCGCGCTCTGCAAAACGCCCGTCATAACCAACTCGATCACAAAACCCAATTTAGTCAGAGCAATCTCTTTGAGGTCACGGCCACGGATCTCAATGGCTGGGGCAAGGCTGATAAATGGCTGATTGACCCGCCACGAGAGGGCGCTATGGAAATTTGTAAGGCGATGCAAGATCTACCAACAGCAAACCTACCGAAACGCATCGTGTATGTATCTTGTAATCCCAAAACACTCGCACGCGATGCAGCGATTCTGACGCACGAACTCAATTACACCCTGAGCAAAGCAGGGATCATCAATATGTTCCCTCACACCTCGCATATTGAATCGATTGCGGTGTTTGATCGACCGGGATAAAAGTCGGGTATTGTGTGAGTTCATCAACACGCATATACCATGACCAACCTCAACCAACTGCCCACTGATCTACCTGTTCCCCAAGACGACGGGGCTTGTAAACATTTGGTCGGAATGGCTTTACCGAATGTAGCCTTGTTGGCAACCGATGGGTCGATGGTGAACCTCTCACAACTACGTGGGCGCTTGGTCATTTATTGCTACCCCATGACCGGTCAGCCTAACGTGCCATTACCGCAAGGGTGGGATCAAATCCCAGGTGCGCGTGGCTGCACACCGCAAAGTTGTGCCTTTCGGGATCATTACCAAGAGTTACAGGACCTCAATGCCAATGTGTTT
This sequence comes from Polynucleobacter acidiphobus, assembly GCF_003065385.1. Taxonomy (NCBI): domain Bacteria; kingdom Pseudomonadati; phylum Pseudomonadota; class Betaproteobacteria; order Burkholderiales; family Burkholderiaceae; genus Polynucleobacter; species Polynucleobacter acidiphobus. The sequence continues at coordinate 1,043,433 of NZ_CP023277.1, read as the reverse complement.
GGCCTCAGTGTGCAAAGCACTGATTACCAGCGCGAGATGGCTACGCGTTTACATTTGCCGTTTCAGGTTCTGAGCGATGAGCAATATCAGTTCCAGCAGGCCCTCAACTTGCCAACCTTTGTAGCGGCAGGGATGACCTTACTCAAACGCGTGACCCTGATTACCAATGATGGGCATATTGAGGCAGTACATTACCCAATCTTCCCAAGCGATAGTGATCCGGCTTGGGTATTGGATTACTTAAAGAGCAAGAAATAAAAAGGGCGCCGAAGCGCCCTAAGTTACCGCAGGACGATGTTGCTATTAGTCGCGGTCTCCACCAAAGATGCCCAAGAGAGCCAAGAGGTTGGAGAAGATGTTGTAGATGCTCAGGTAGATACCTAAGGTTGCAATGATGTAGTTGGTCTCACCGCCATTAACCACGCGCTGCACATCCACCAGGATGAACGCGGAGAAGATTGCAATTGCTACAACCATTAAGGTGAGCATCAGGGCAGGGATCTGCAACCAGATGTTGGCTAAAGAAGCCAAGATCAACAGAATGACACCCACGAAAAGGAACTTGCCCATGCCCGAGAAGTCTTTCTTGGAGACCGTAGCAATCGACGCCATCACGGTGAAGATTGCAGCTGTGCCACCAAAGGCACCCATGATGAGAGCAGCACCATTGCTGTAGCTACCCAGGGTCATGCCGATCAAGCGTGAAAGCATCACGCCCATGAAGAAGGTAAACGCCAGCAAGAGCACGACGCCCATACCGGTATCTTTGTTCTTCTCAATTGCCCAGAAGAAACCAAAGGCAACTGCCAAGAAGATAATCGCGCCCATGAATGGACTACCTTCGAAGAAGGTAAAGCCCATGGCCACACCCAGCCACGCACCGATCACGGTAGGCACCATCGAGAGTGCCAAGAGGGCGTAGGTGTTTCTTAGGACACGGTTACGGGATTGGGCAGTTGCAACTGCAGCACCACGACCAAAACCATACGAATTCAGATCACTCATTGAGTAGCTCCTTAAAGTAAGTCCAACATGGACTTGATAGTCACTAAGTATAGACAAAACATATAAAAATCAAGAGCTTTGTGACAAGAAGTCCGTTGGTATTAGGGTCTTTAGGTGATATACCTAAGAAATTCAATGGCTTAGGAGTAGGAATGGGGGCTAAAACCCTAAAAACAACGTATAATTTCGCATCGCAATACCGAGTATTGCTGACAAATGATTCAATAAAACCGAAAAACCGTTTTACACAACCTCATTGGAGTTTTTGCATGGCAATTCAGCGCACCTTATCCATCATCAAACCTGACGCAGTCGCGAAGAACGTGATTGGCCAAATCTATGCTCGTTTTGAGCAAGCGGGTTTGAAGATCGTCGCCGCCAAAATGGCGCACCTCTCAAAAAATGAAGCTGAGCAGTTCTATGCCGTGCATAAAGAGCGTCCTTTCTTCAAAGATCTCGTGAGCTTCATGATCTCGGGTCCAGTGATGATTCAGGTACTTGAGGGCGAGAACGCGATTGCTAAAAATCGTGAGCTGATGGGCGCGACCGATCCCAAGAAAGCCGACAAGGGAACGATCCGCGCTGACTTTGCAGATAGCATTGATGCTAATGCCGTGCATGGTTCCGATGCACCAGAGACCGCTGCAGTGGAAGTCGCCTTTTTCTTCCCTGGCATGAACATCTACGCACGTTAATTCACCATTGAATTCAAGCCGCACGAACTTACTCAATTTTGATGCTGCCAAGATGGCAGAGTACGTTGCGGGATTAAACGAGAAGCCCTTTCGGGCGAAGCAGCTCTTGCAGTGGGTGCATCAGCGCGGCGTCAGTGACGTGGCGCTGATGACCGATCTAGCCAAATCCTTTCGTCATCAACTCGCCCAAGAAGCAGATGTGATTAGTCTGCCAGTCATCCAGGATATGAAAGCCGGTGATGGCACCCGCAAGTGGTTACTGGATGTGGGGGCTGGCAATGCCGTTGAGATGGTCTATATCCCTGAGGATGATCGCGGCACATTGTGCATCTCCTCACAGGCGGGTTGTGCTGTCAACTGCCGATTTTGTTCCACCGGTCACCAAGGCTTTGCCCGTAATCTGACCCCGGCCGAGATTATTGGACAACTTTGGTTTGCTGAGCATCATCTGCGGGACGACCCCCATGCGATTCGCAGGCTGGATGATGATTGTGCGGAGCAAGCGCAGGGTCGTGTCATTACGAATGTGGTGATGATGGGCATGGGCGAGCCTTTGCTCAACTACGATGCGGTGCTCGTGGCATTGCGTTTAATGCTCGATGATCATGCGTATGGACTCTCACGCCGCCGTGTTACCGTCTCTACCTCGGGTGTGGTCCCCATGATGGATCGCTTGGCCCAGGATTGCCCGGTGGCTCTGGCCGTATCCTTGCACGCACCCAACGATGCTCTGCGCGATGAGCTCGTGCCGCTCAATCAAAAATATCCTCTAAAAGAACTAATCGCCGCATGCGATCGCTACTTACCATTTGCACCGCGCGACTTCATTACCTTTGAGTACTGCATGCTCGATGGCGTCAATGACCAAGACCAGCATGCCAAAGAATTAATCAAACTCCTAAAGGGCTTGCGTTGCAAATTAAATCTCATTCCCTTTAATCCATTCCCAGCCTCAGGCTTAAAACGCTCACCCGCTGAGCGGGTCAAACAGTTTGCCCAAATTTTGCAAGATGCTGATCTGGTAACCACCGTGCGTAAGACCCGCGGTGACGATATCGCAGCTGCCTGCGGACAGTTGGCAGGCGATGTGATTGATCGAACTCGCCGTGCTGAGCGTATGCAAGCACTCAATGAGCAGGTGATTCAGTTTCAGGGACGATAATGATCGTTATTGGATACCATAATGACGAAAAATAATTGCTTACCCCCATTACCCCTCGGACCATTACCACGCCGCGTATCGCGCCAGTCGGTGGTAGCGTGGGGTGATAACCGCGTGACGGTTGGTGGGGACGCCCCGGTGCGAGTGCAATCGATGACCAATACCGACACCGAGGATGCGATTGCAACCGCGATTCAGGTGAAGGAGTTGGCACGTGCCGGATCGGAGCTGGTGCGTATTACCGTGAACACCCCAGAAGCCGCAGCACAAGTGCCCTATATCCGCGAGCAACTTGATAAGATGGATGTGAAGGTGCCACTGATTGGTGACTTTCATTACAACGGTCATACCTTACTCAAAGACTATCCCGATTGCGCCAAGACCTTATCGAAGTACCGTATTAATCCTGGCAACGTGGGTAAGGGCGCTAAGCGCGACCCGCAATTTGCACAAATGATCGAAGCTGCTTGCCATTACGACAAGCCAATCCGCATTGGGGTGAACTGGGGTAGTCTCGATCAAGAGTTACTCGCTCAGATCATGGATGAGAACGCCAAGCTGGCCACTCCCAAAACCTCTCAAGAGGTGATGATTGAAGCGTTGATTCAGTCGGCACTTCAATCGGCGAGTAAGGCGGTTGAGCTCGGCATGAACCCTGATCAGATTACGCTCTCGTGCAAAGTCAGTGGTGTGCAAGATCTCATTGCGGTCTATCGCGATCTCGCACGGCGCTGTGATTACTCCTTGCATCTCGGGCTCACGGAAGCGGGCATGGGTAGCAAAGGCATCGTGGCATCCACTGCCGCACTCGCAGTACTCTTACAAGAAGGGATTGGCGATACGATTCGTATTTCCTTAACTCCTGATCCTGGTGCGCCGCGTGAGAACGAGGTGATCGTTGGCCAAGAGATCTTGCAAACCATGGGATTACGCAATTTCACGCCGATGGTGATTGCCTGCCCTGGATGCGGTCGCACCACGAGCACCACCTTCCAAGAACTCGCTGCCAAGATCCAATCGTATCTACGCCAACAAATGCCGGTGTGGAAGAAAACCCATCCCGGCGTGGAGAACATGAACGTGGCAGTGATGGGTTGCATCGTCAATGGTCCAGGCGAGAGTAAGCACGCCAATATCGGCATCTCTCTACCAGGTACTGGTGAGAGCCCCGCAGCCCCAGTCTTTGTCGATGGTGTGAAGGTTAAAACCTTACGCGGTGAGGGCATCGCCGAAGAATTTCAACTAATTGTCGACGAGTACGTCAAAGCCAATTACCATGCAAAAAATTAATGCCATCCGCGGCATGAACGATCTGCTGCCAAAGGATGCAGCGGCTTGGTCTTATCTCGAGCGCACCTTAGCGGATCTCACCCGAGCCTACGGCTATGAACAGATTCGTACACCGATTGTGGAGTCCACTGCACTCTTCCAACGCGGTATTGGTGAGGTGACCGACATTGTCGAAAAGGAGATGTACTCCTTTGAAGATCGCCTCAATGGAGAGCAACTCACACTGCGACCCGAGGGAACCGCGGCGGTCGTGCGCGCTACGATTGAACACAATCTGATTTATGACGGCCCCAAGCGTCTTTGGTACACGGGCCCGATGTTCCGGCATGAGCGTCCCCAGCGCGGTCGCTATCGGCAGTTTCATCAATTTGGGATTGAGGCGCTTGGATTTGCAGGCCCAGACATCGATGCTGAGATCATCTTGATGGGCCAGCGGCTTTGGGATGAACTGGGTTTGCAAGGTGTGCGTTTAGAACTCAACTCTTTAGGTGAAGCACCCGAACGCGCCGCGCATCGCCAAGCGCTCGTTGATTACTTCACGCAACACCAGGCCCAATTGGACGAGGACTCGCAACGGCGTTTGCAAACCAATCCATTGAGGATCTTGGATTCGAAGAATCCAGCGATGCAGGCTCTGATTGAGGGCGCCCCCAAGCTCTTGGAGTTTTTGGGTTCAGAGTCCTTAGCCCACTTTGAAGTAGTACAAACGCTTTTGAAGGCCAACAACATTCCATTTAAGATCAACCCACGACTGGTGCGCGGTTTGGATTATTACAACCTCACTGTGTTTGAGTGGACTACCGAAGCATTGGGTGCCCAAGGCACGATCGCTGGTGGTGGTCGCTACGATCCCTTGATGGAACGCATGGGTGGCAAGAGTGCGCCAGCCTGCGGTTGGGCGATGGGTATGGAGCGTGTGCTCGATCTGATGGCGATCTCGAAAAGCGCTCCTGATGCTGAACCCGTATGCGATGTGTATGTCTTGCATCAAGGCGGCGATACTCTGGTGCAAGCCATGATTGCCGCAGAGGCGCTGCGTAGTGCTGGCATCGATGTGATTTTGCATTGCCCACCCGATGGACAGAGTGCCAGCTTTAAATCCCAAATGAAGAAAGCCGATGCCAGTGGTGCGCAATTGGCTCTCATTATTGGTCCTGATGAACTCGCCCGTGATGAGGCGCAGTTAAAGAATCTACGTGGCACGGGTGAGCAACATGCCGTACCACTAGCTGGCTTATTGGTGGCCGTGGTGGATGCTTTGGTGGATTCTTAGTCACACAGCATAAAATAAGCGTTTAAACAATTGAAGAAAGCAGTATTGGAATGGCACTTGACCTCGAAGAACAAGAGAACCTAGCGAACCTTAAATCGTTTTGGGCCCGCTATGGTAATTACATCATCGGTGTCGTTACCGTGGCATTGCTCGCCTATGCTGCTTTCAATCTTTGGGGCTGGTATCAGCGCAGCCAAGCAGCCGATGCGGGTAAGTTATACGAGACCCTGATTAATGCAGTAACCAAGAACGAGAAGGACAAAACCTATCTCGCCGCCGATGATCTGCAAAAGAAATACGGCAGCACCACGTATGCTGCCATGGGCAATCTGGTAGCTGCCAAGATTGCAATGGATAGTAATGACCCTGCAAAAGCCCAAGCATATTTGAAGTGGACCGCCAATAAAGCCAGCGATGATTCGTTTCGAGCACTCGCGCAATTGCGACTCTTAGGACTCCTAATTGATCAAGGGACGGAAGCCAGCCTGAAAGAGGCCGATCAACTCCTCAAAGAGAAATCGGTCAAAGGATTTGAGCCCTTATGGATCGAGCGCCGCGGTGATTGGTATTTGGTACAAAAGAAGATTCCGGAGGCGCGCACTGAGTATCTCAAGGCAATGAAGATCATGCAAAGCGATAGAGCCTTTCCTGAGGACGCACGTGGTTTATTGAAAGTGAAGATTGATGCCGTAGGGGGTATGTAGTGCAACTGTTGCGCTGGGGCGCCATCGCATCTCTTTCACTTGCATTGATTGCCTGTTCTGGCTCATCCAAAGTTCGTAAACCCGCTGAGCTCGTCAATGTCAGTAATCAAGTGGAGCTTGCTGAGGTCTGGTCAACGAGTGTTGGTAGTTCTATCCCCGCTAACTTCCGCCCTGTGGTTGCTGACGATCATGTGTTTGCCGCATCCGCCCGTGGCACTCTTAGTAAGTTAAATATTCAGAATGGACGTGTGGTGTGGGAGGTGAGTGTTCCCGAGAAGCTCTCGATTGGCCCAGGGTCGGATGGCAAGACCACGGTTGTGGTGAGCACGGAAGGTACTGCTTATGGCTACGATGAGTCGGGTAAGAATATTTGGAAGCATCTGATTGGAAGCGAGGTGCTTTCTGACCCAATCGTCGCCGCCGGTGTGGTGGTAATCCGTACTTTGGACCATCGCTTTATTGGTCTGGACGCAGCGACCGGGAAACGACGTTGGATCTATCAGCGCCAGCAGACTCCCTTATCGCTGCGCGTTGGCTACGGCATGCTCCTAGTAGGCAATGATGCGGTGGTCACTGGATTTGGGGGTGGTCGCTTTGGAGCGCTTGCGCTCTCCAACGGTGGTCTCATCTGGGAATCTGCCGTTTCCTTCCCGAAGGGCTTCTCGGAGATCGAGCGCTTAAACGATGTCACCAGTCGACCCAGCATAGAAGAAGGGCGTCTTTGCGTGGTCTCCTATCAAGGCAAGATTGGGTGTGCAGAGCTGCGCAGCGGTAATTTAGTGTGGTCGAAGGATTTCTCAAGCTATACCGGCACTACCCAAAGTACGGAGTTTGTGTTTGCTGCCAATGAAAAATCCCATGTGTATGCCTACCGCGCAAGCGATGGCGTACAGGTTTGGGAGAACACCCAGTTAACGTGGCGCGACGTTGGTGAGCCACTAGCGATTGGGCGTGTGGTCATGATGGGTGATAAACAAGGTTATGTGCATCTCCTCAATCAAAATAGCGGTCAGATGGTCTCGCGCATTCGTCACGACAGCTCACCGGTCACAGCAGCACCCATTGCAGCCGGTGGCGTGATCATCATTGCTTCTCAAGGTGGCAAGATTGCGGCGTATCGTCCGCGTTAAGACCAATCACTCATGAAACCCGTTATTGCCATCGTGGGCCGACCCAATGTCGGTAAATCCACTTTATTTAATCGACTCACTAAATCCCGTGATGCCTTAGTGGCAGATTTTCCAGGACTCACCCGTGATCGCCACTATGGCAACGGTCGAGTAGGGGATCGTGAGTTCATTTGCATTGATACGGGCGGCTTTGAGCCGGTTGCCAAGACCGGCATCATGGCCCAGATGGCCAAGCAAACCAAGCAAGCAGTTGCTGAATCGGATCTGGTGATCTTTTTAGTTGATGGTCGATTGGGACTTGCACCGCAGGATCGCGTCATTGCCGATTTCTTACGCAAGACCGGACGCCCAGTGATCTTGGCAGTGAATAAGACCGAGGGCATGTCTGCCAGCGTGGTCACAGCGGATTTTCATGAACTGGGTTTAGGTCAACCTGAACCCATTTCCTCTGCGCATGGCGATGGCGTGCGGGCTTTAATTGAAGAGGCTCTTGATCCGCTGCAGATCCCCGAACCCGAGCCTGATGATGCTGCCGTTGCCGACGGCACGCGACCCATGAAGATTGCCGTGGTCGGCCGACCCAATGTCGGGAAGTCCACCTTCATTAATACTTTGCTTGGCGAAGATCGAGTCATTGCCTTTGATCTCCCGGGCACCACGCGCGATGCCATTGAAGTCGAGTTTGAACGCAATGGCAAACCCTATGTCTTGATTGATACCGCAGGACTGCGCCGGCGTGGCAAGGTGTTTGAAGCGATCGAAAAGTTCTCGGTGGTCAAAACTCTGCAAGCAATTAACGATGCCAATGTGGTGATCTTGATGCTCGATGCCCAACAGGATATCTCGGAGCAAGACGCACACATTGCTGGCTACATTGTGGAAGCAGGGCGAGCATTAGTAGTCGCTGTTAACAAATGGGATGGGATTGATGCCTACGTGAAAGAACGTGCTCGGGTTGAGATTGCCCAAAAACTTCGCTTTCTAGACTTTGCTAATGTGCACCCCATCTCGGCTAAAAAAGGATTTGGGATTAAAGAGCTATTTAAGGATGTGGATAAGGCCTACCAAGCTGCAATGGCGAAGCTCTCGACGCCTAAACTGACCCGCGCCATGATCGATGCAGTGGCTCATCAGCAGCCCAAACGGGTGGCCAAAGGTCGACCCAAACTGCGCTATGCCCATCAGGGCGGCATGAACCCGCCGATTGTGATTATTCATGGGAGCGCCTTGCACGGCATCACCGATAGCTATAAACGCTATCTCGAGGGGCGCTTTCGGGAGATCTTTGAGTTGCGCGGCACCCCTTTGCGGATTGAGTTCCGGACTGCGGCAAACCCTTATGTCAAGGATGAAAAACCACGCCGTAAGTAGGATTTGTCACACAAATAGAGAAATCCATTATTTAAGGTTAATATCCTTATAGAAAACATCAGTGTTGTATACAAAAGCAAGACTCCCTAACTTAAAAAACGATTAAGGAGCAGTATGAATACCAAACAAGTCCAGTTGCTGCAGGACCCCTTTCTCAATGCCTTGCGCAAAGAGCATATTCCAGTATCCATCTACTTGGTCAATGGCATTAAGTTGCAAGGCAATGTCGAGTCATTCGATCAATACGTGATTCTGTTGCGTAATACCGTGACCCAAATGGTCTACAAGCATGCGATATCGACCGTGGTACCCGCCCGAGCTGTGAGCTTTAGGGCAGACGATGAGGACGCTCCAGCTGCATAACACCGGAGTCGAGGAGGTCCGCGCGGTATTGGTTGGGATTGATACTGGCAAAGACGATTTCCCAGAAAGCATGGCCGAGCTTGCACTCTTGGCTGAGAGCGCAGGATCCATTCCAAGCGCGTCGGTGATTGGTCGCCGCGGCAGCGTCGATCCATCCTTATTCATTCGCTCTGGTAAAGCCAATGAGTTGCTTCGGGCCATGAAGGAACACGATGCTGAACTCGCGATCGTCAATCACGCGATTTCACCAACCCAACAACGTAATCTTGAGCGGCATCTGGGTAAGCACGTGATCGATCGCACTGGGTTGATTCTGGATATCTTTGCCCAACGTGCAAAGAGTCATTTGGGTAAGACCCAGGTGGAGTTGGCTAATGTGCGCTATCGCATGTCAAGGCTGGTGCGCGCTTGGAGTCACTTAGAGCGTCAAAAGGGTGGTATCGGTCTGCGTGGTGGACCGGGTGAGACCCAGATGGAGTTGGATCGCCGTATGCTCGCCACGAAAGCAAAACGTTTAGAAGCAGAGCTTGCAAAGTTGCAACGTCAGCAGCGCACTCAACGGCGGGCGCGCGCTCGCAATGAGGTGTTCTCGGTGTCATTGGTGGGGTATACCAATGCCGGTAAGTCCACTTTATTTAATGCGCTCACCAAAGCTGGCACCTATGCCGCTGATCAACTCTTTGCCACCTTGGATACCACTTCCCGACGGGTTCATTTAGAAGAGGGGCGACAAATTGTCCTTTCTGATACTGTGGGATTTATTCGTGAGCTACCCCATCAACTGGTGGAAGCCTTTCGGGCCACGCTTGACGAAACGGTGCATGCCGATTTGATCTTGCATGTGATCGACGCCTGTAGCCCGGTTGCCAAGGAACAGCAGGCCCAAGTCGAGGCAGTCCTCAAAGAAATTGGGGCAGACGGCATCCCGCGCTTAGAGGTCATGAACAAAATTGATTTGATGCCTCAGACCTTTACGAAGGGCGCCCAGATTGAGCGTGATATCGATGGAGTGCCCTATAGGGTCTTTATATCCGCTCAAGCCGGCATGGGTTTAGACCTCCTGCGCGAGTGTCTATGCGAGTTTGCGCACAGGACTGATAAACTAAAGGTTGAGCACGCTGACGTCCAACATCGCAAGGCGCATGGCGATCTGCTCCAACCATTAACCGATAGACCAGAAACCGCTGATTTTGATTTCCATTCGACCCGAAACTATTCGCCAAACACTCCATAAAGTAGGTGACTACTTTAGAGGGTTTTTCTCAGTCAACGATCCTGGCTGGGGAAATAACTACCAGACACCCAAAGGGGATAAAGATCCTAAAGAGGGTGGTGATCAAGCTCAGCCCAATGATCCAGCCCAGCAACCCCAAGGCAATCGTCGACCCAATAGTGGTCCACCGGATTTGGATGATCTCTGGCGTGATTTCAATGACAAGTTAAATAATCTCTTTGGTGGCAAGAAGCGGCCATCGGGTGGTGGTCAGCCACCAAGTGGCGGTGGTCGTAAGCCACCCCAATTTAATGTCGAAGGATTTAATCCCAAGACGGCTAGTTTGGGCGCCTTGGTGATTGTGACCCTGGTGTGGCTCTTTAGTGGATTCTTTATGATTCAGGAAGGTCAAGCGGGGGTCGTTCTCACCTTTGGTAAGTACGACTACACGGCGCGCCCCGGTATTAACTGGCGGATGCCTTGGCCGATTCAATCAACCGAGACCGTGAACTTGTCAGCCGTCCGTTCAGTTGAGATCGGTCGTTCGGTCATGATTAAGGGCACCAATCAAAAAGATTCCTCGATGTTGACCGAAGACGAGAACATCATTGATGTACGTTTTGCAGTTCAGTACCGCTTAAAAGATCCGATGGAGTACCTCTTTAATAATCGCGATCCAGACATGGCTGTGATTCAAGCGGCAGAGACCGCGGTGCGCGAGATTGTGGGACGTAGCAAGATGGATACGGTGTTATACGAGGGCCGTGAGAAGATTGCAATCGATCTTGCGATGGCAATTCAGAACATCTTGGATAGTTATAAAACGGGTATCTTTGTCACCAGCGTGACCGTGCAAAACGTGCAACCGCCTGAGCAAGTTCAGGCTGCATTTGATGACGCAGTGAAGGCAGGACAAGACCGCGAGCGCCTTAAGAGCGAGGGTGAGGCGTACGCCAATGACATCCTGCCGCGCGCCAAAGGTACCGCAGCTCGTCTAATTCAGGAGGCTGAGGGTTATCGAGCCAGAGTCTCGGCGATGGCTGAAGGTGATGCCTTACGCTTTAAACAAATCTATGGCGAGTACGCGAAGGCGCCACAGGTGACCCGCGATCGGATGTACATCGACACCATGAAGGAAATCTATAACAATGTCTCGAAGGTTTTGGTGGATACTACGAAAAGCAATAGCTTGCTATATCTGCCGCTCGACAAGATCATTAATCAAGTAACCACAGAAGCACAGCAGGCCGCCCAAGTACAGGGCGCCACACTGCCTGGCGTCGTTTCACCAAATGCCATGTCAAGTCCTGCCCCTAATGCGGCACCATCTCCTGCGGAGCGTGCGCCCGAGAAGCGGGATGGATTGCGTAGTCGTGAACGTTAAGAATCGAGGAAAAAGTTATCATGCCTAATCGTCTCCTTGGTCTTATTCTGGGTCTAATCGTTGCTTTCTATTTGATTAGCTCTTGTATCTTTGTGGTGGATCAACGTAAGTTCGCAGTGGTCTTTGCCTTCGGTCAGATCGTACGAGTGATTGAAGAGCCTGGCCTGCAGTTCAAGTTGCCTGCACCATTCCAAAATGTCATCTTCTTTGATCGTCGCATCATGACGATTGATAACCCCGATGCGGAACGCTTCATCACCGCTGAGAAGAAAAACCTCTTGGTGGATTCGTATGTGAAGTGGCGCATTATTGATCCCCTCAAGTTCTTCGTGAGCTTCCGTGGCGATGAGCGCCTAGCAACAGATCGCATGAACCAACTGATTCGTTCGGCGTTAAACGAGGAGTTCACTAAACGAACCATCCGCGAGATTATTTCTGAGCAGCGTGATCAGGTAATGCAAGGCATCCAGAAGAAAGTCGAGGACGATGCCAAAGCCATTGGTGTTGAGATCGTGGACGTGCGCCTCAAGCGGATTGACCTCCTTGCCGAGATCAGTGATTCGGTCTATCGCCGAATGGAAGCCGAGCGTAAGCGCGTTGCAAATGAGTTGCGATCCACAGGTGCGGCGGAGTCTGACAAGATTCGGGCGAGTGCGGAACGTCAACGTGATGTGATCTTGGCAGAGGCCTATCGTGATGCTCAGCGGATTAAGGGAGCGGGCGATGCGCGTGCCACCGCTTTATACGCAGATGCGTTTAACCGTGATCCACAGTTTGCTCAGTTCTATCGTAGCCTTGAAGCTTATCGCAATTCGTTCAAGGATAAGAAAGACGTGATGGTGATCGAGCCGAGTAACGACTTCTTCCGGTTCATGCAGAAGAAGAACTAATCGAGTTCACCATGAACCGTTGGTTATTGCCCGAGGATATTGCTGACGTATTGCCAGCCCGGGCTCGCAAGATCGAGGCTTTGCGGCGTCGCTCGCTCGATCTGTATCAGTCCTATGGCTATGAACTAGTTAGTCCTCCATTACTGGAGTTCTTGGATTCACTCTTGACTGGTACGGGGTCTGATCTTAATTTGCAGACCTTCAAGCTCGTTGATCAACTCTCTGGTCGTACCCTAGGCTTGCGTGCTGATATCACACCTCAAGTAGCACGCATTGATGCACACCTTCTTAATCGTGAGGGTGTAACCCGTCTGTGCTACGCAGGGTCGGTCGCACGCGTTCGCACACCACCAGGCTCGACCTCACGTGAGGAGTTGCAACTGGGTGCCGAGATTTATGGGCATGCGGGATGGGAAGCCGATCTCGAGGCAATCCAACTTCTTCTGAAAACACTCAGTCAAGCTGGCATTGGCAAGATCTATTTGGATCTCTCGCATGCTGGTGTACTCAAAGGAATCTTGGGCGATTTGGTATTAAGTCATGCCGATACCGAGACCCTTTACACCTTATTGCAAACCAAAGACCGGCCCAGTCTCGCTCAATGGGTGAGCCAGTTTGCGCCCTCCATTAGCAAGCCTTTATTGGCATTATTGCAACTCAATGGAACATGTGCCGAGGTCTTGGCCAACGCCCGTTCTGGTCCCTTGGCATTGCCCAATCAGCCCATCATTGAGCAGTCTCTCAAAGACCTTGAGCGTTTGATTGAGGCGATCAGTCGCTTATCTGACCAACTCGAGCTCTCACTCGATCTCGCAGATTTGCGTGGCTACCAGTACCACAGCGGTGTGATGTTTGCGGCCTATGTTGATGGTCTACCTCAGCCGATTGCGCGCGGTGGTCGCTATGACCATGTGGGCCAAGCCTTCGGTCGCTCACGTCCTGCCACGGGGTTCTCACTTGACCTGCTTACGCTAGCCGACCTATCGACGATTTCCATCAAGCGCCAGGCTATTCTGGCGCCATGGTCGGACGACCCTGCTTTAAACCGTCGCATTGCTGAGTTACGCGCCGAGGGTGAGGTGGTGATCCAGGTTTACAAAGGGGATGACGCACATTCTGAGGAGTTTGAGTGCCAACGCGAGCTTATTAAGCAGGGTTCTGGCTGGGAACTAAAATCACGTGCCTAGTGGCTTGATCACTACAATTAGGCTAAATCAATAAAAAATGAAGTGGAATGGATATGAGCAAGTCTCGGGGTCGTAATGTTGTCGTGATTGGCACGCAGTGGGGCGATGAAGGGAAGGGCAAGGTGGTTGATTGGCTCACCGATCACGCACAAGCCGTCGTACGCTTTCAGGGTGGACATAACGCCGGACACACACTCATTATTGGTGGCAAGAAAACCATCTTGCGCCTGATTCCCTCAGGGATCATGCATCCTCAAGTCATTTGCTATATCGGCAATGGTGTCGTGCTCTCACCGGAGGCTCTATTTAAAGAGATTGGTGAGCTTGAAAGCGCAGGCCTAGATGTGCAAGGACGCTTAAAAATCTCCGAAGCAGCTACACTCATTCTTCCGTACCATGTAGCGATTGATCATGCTCGTGAGAAAAAACGTGGCAGCGATAAGATTGGTACGACCGGTCGTGGAATTGGTCCTGCGTATGAAGATAAAGTAGCTAGGCGTGCACTGCGGGTACAAGACTTCTTTTATCCCGAACAATTTGCAGCCAAGTTACGCGAGAACCTGGACTATCACAACTTCGCACTGACCCAGTATTACAAAGTGGATGCCCTGGACTTTAATCGTGTGCTCGATGAAGCCATGTCGTATGCCGACCGGATTAAGCCGATGGTAGTTGATGTCTCAAGTGCACTCTATGCGGCTGAGCAAGCGGGCCAGAACCTTCTCTTTGAGGGTGCCCAAGGTACCTTGCTTGATATCGATCATGGCACCTATCCCTTTGTGACATCCAGCAATTGCGTTGCTGGTAATGCGGCTGCTGGCTCTGGCGTGGGACCTGGTTCATTGCATTACATCTTGGGCATTACCAAAGCCTATTGCACTCGAGTGGGTGCAGGGCCATTCCCCAGCGAGCTCTATGATCATGAGAATCCTAATAAGCAAGATCCCGTGGGCATTCGTCTGGCTGAGGTTGGTAAAGAGTTTGGATCAGTGACCGGACGGCCACGACGCACGGGTTGGCTCGATGCGGCTGCACTGAAACGTTCCATCCAAATTAATGGACTCTCTGGCTTATGCATAACCAAATTAGACGTGCTTGATGGTATTGAGACCATTCGTCTCTGTGTGGGCTACAAACTGGATGGCAAGACCTTGGATGTATTGCCACGCGGTGCTGAAGCGGTAGCGCGTTGCGAGCCCATCTATGAGGACTTTAAGGGCTGGACTGAGAGTACGGTGGGCATTACAGACTGGAACAAATTACCCAAGACCGCTCAAGACTACCTCAAACGCGTACAAGAGATCTGCGGCAAACCGATTGCGATGGTCTCGACTGGACCAGAGCGGGATGAGACCATCCTCTTGCAGCACCCATTTGAGGCATAGCCCTCAATAACCTAGCCTCATTAAATATAGTTTTTCCAGACTGGTATTGAGGCCAGAGACAATCTTTAAAAGGTTGTGGATCGACACAACTAATTTACGCTTCGACCTCAAGCTTGTTTCTGATTCTTAAAGATCTATCTGCGGTCCCTAAGTCAGGGTACGCAGATCTTTGATCGCACAGTTGATCATTTCAAACACACTTGTATTGCTCAATTTTCTGTATTGGTTTACCATTTGTATATACAAAACTTTGGTAAACATGAAAAATCTAATCATTAGCCCCGATACAGAAGAAAAATTGATTAAAAAACATGGCTTAAGACGAATCGATGTTGAACAATGCTTTAGAAATCGGGAACGATCTTACTTAATTGAAACTAGGCCAGAACATAAGACCGAGCCCCTAAGTGAGTGGTTTATTGCTGAAAATGACAGGGGAATGCTAATAAAGGTTGTTTGTATTTTTATTGATGGGATGGTGCATCTTAAAAGTGCATTTCCACCGAATGATGAAGAAATTAGTATATACAATACAATATCTAAAAGTTACTAAATGTAAATAATTACGATTAAAGAGGAAAGTGATGACCACAAAGGATAGGACAGAAAATAGCAAGATGGCGCAAGATCCCTGGGAAAGTGGGAAGTTAGGCAGGGATAAAAAGTATGCAACAGCAGCCTCAAAAGAAATTGGCGACCAAATTGATGAAGCCCTTGGTTTGCAAATGATTTCAATTCGACTGGATAAGGAATTGATTGATACATTCAAGCTATTGGGCAAAAAATACCAAATGGGCTATCAACCACTGATGCGTGAAGCATTAAAACGCTTTGTTGATGGTGAATTGAAGATGGTCGCCCTTGAGGCATTGGAAAAACATCACCCTGTAAAGCCCAAACAAAAAGAGGGGCAACGTTCCCTTAAAAAGGAGCGAGTTGCAAAGGCTGCATAAATAAAAGGTTTTACTTTTAACAGAAGATGTATGGCGCCGATTGCTGCCTTACAGATTGTGTATCTCTACACGAACAGTCTAGCGAGTGATTTTGGTGCCCAAAAGAGGACTCGAACCTCCACAACCTTTCGATCGCCAGCACCTGAAGCTGGTGCGTCTACCAATTTCGCCATTTGGGCATTCCTCCATTATAGGTTGCGGTCATCACATTGTGGTCAAATCACTCTAATGACCTTAATTGCGAAAGCCGTGCATGCGTAAATCGGATCAACCCATCACCCGCGATAGCGATCGCATGGGCACGGTACAGGGTCACCGCGATGGCTTTGGCTTTGTGGTGCCCGATGATGGGGGTGAGGACATTTTCCTAGCCGAGCGAGAGATGGCCCGGGTCATGCATGGTGACCGGGTTTCGATCCGAGTATTAGGTACCGACCGCCGCGGTCGTCCCGAAGGTCAAATTGTAGAAGTGCTGGTGCACGCCAATCGCTTGGTGATTGGCCGTCTACTCAATGAGAACGGTGTTCTGATTGTGGCGCCTGAAGATAAGCGCATTGGTCACGACATCCTCATTCCACCGCGTGGGCAAGGCATGGCCAAACTGGGCCAGGTGGTGAGTGTTGAGATCATTGATTACCCCGATAGTTATCGCCAGGCCGTTGGTCGAGTCGTAGAGGTCTTAGGTGAGATCGATGACCCTGGTATGGAGATCGAGATTGCAGTTCGTAAGTATGGCGTGCCCCATACCTTCTCACCCGCCGCCTTAAAAGAAGCTGAAGCATTACCGAATGAAGTAACGCAAGAAGACCTCAAAGGTCGGGTTGATTTGCGTGATATCCCACTCATTACGATCGATGGCGCCGATGCCAGAGACTTTGATGACGCTGTCTATTGCGAGCCAGTGCAGTATGGTCAGACCAAAGCCTGGCGTTTAATTGTGGCGATTGCTGATGTAGCGCATTATGTGAAGCCCGGTCATCCACTCGATAAGGACGCCTTACTGCGGGCTACCTCAGTGTATTTCCCTCGCAGAGTGATTCCGATGCTGCCGGAGAAAATCTCCAATGGCCTTTGCTCCCTCAATCCCGAAGTCGACCGTTTGTGCATGGTTTGTGATGCGGTGGTGGATCAAAAAGGGGAGATTCTGGCGTATCAGTTTTACCAAGGCGTGATGCACTCAGCACAACGATTCACCTACGATACCGTCTGGGAGATCTTAAGTAATACTCGTGGACCTGAGGCAGTACGCTTTGCGCAGTTTAATGAGCAGTTGAATCACCTCTACCATCTCTACAAAATATTATTTGCTGCTCGTGAGAAGCGTGGGGCGATTGATTTTGAGACCGTTGAGACCCAGATCATTAGCAATGAGCTCGGTAAGATCTTGCGCATTGAGCCCAGATTACGCAATGACGCCCATCGCTTGATTGAGGAATGCATGCTGACCGCGAACGTCTGCGCCGCTAATTTTCTGCAAAAGTATGAGCATTCGAGTCTCTTTCGAGTACACGGCGAACCCTCGGTCGAGAAAGTGCAGACCCTCAAGCAGGTATTGCGAACCACAGGCTTACACCTGACCGGAAACGAGAAGCCCCATCCCAAAGACTTCGCAAAGCTCATGAAAGAGATTAAGGGCCGGCCCGATGCCAGCACCTTGCAGATGTTGATTCTGCGGTCGATGCAACAAGCGATTTACCAACCAGAGAACGAGGGCCACTTTGGTCTGTCATACCCCGCGTATGCTCACTTCACAAGCCCCATCCGTCGCTATCCAGACCTCTTAGTGCATCGCTCGATCAAAGCGATCTTGAGTAAAAAAGCCTACCATCCGCATTTGCCAGAGGATGTACCCATGAACCTCACCATGCCTCGTAAGGGGCAAGGTCGGGCCAATGCCGCTGCCGTGAAGCAGTCACAGCAGGATGCGAAGGGAAGGTCTAAACGTGCAGGCAACACCAAAGGATCCAAGGAAGGTGCGGCACTGGCCGTCTGGGCTCAGTTTGGGGTGCATTGCTCTGCGAACGAGCGCCGTGCCGATGAGGCCTCACGCGACGTGGAGGCATGGCTTAAGTGTTATTACATGCGCGACCATTTGGGTCAAGAGTATGCGGGCACGATTACCGGAGTGGCTAACTTTGGCCTCTTTGTGCAGCTTGAGAGTTTATTTGTGGAAGGCATGGTCCACGTTACTGAGTTAGGCGGCGATTATTACCAATACGATGAGGCCCGCCAAGAGTTACGGGGTGAGCGCACAGGGATTCGGTATCGGATTGGCGATCGCTTGCACGTCTTGGTGAGTCGGGTGGATCTCGATGCCCGCAAGATTGAGTTCAGTCTTGTGAAAGCCAATGGCAGTAATGAGCGCGATGGTGCACGATTTAAATCAGCAGTCTTGGCCAATGACTCGGGTCGTCCCAGTAAAAAAGCGGCTCACAAGAAAACCCGTCCTGCGGAGAAAGCACCTAAGCGGGAAACTACTACCGCCAGTAAGAAATCAAAGACAAAAACTGGTAAGACTGCGCGGCAGCCATCGATGGGTCAGGGTACCGGTCGCAAGAGTCATAAAGGCAAACGCAAATGAAGCAGTTATTGTTGGGATTTCATGCGGTGCAGACGCGTTTGCGGGTTGATCCGCAAAGTATTCAGTCGGTGTACTACGACCCTGCTAGACGCGATCGTCGCATGGCGGACTTCATTAAGCAAGCAGAACCCATTTTAGGCAAGCGTTTGTACACTGCCAATGCCGAGCGCTTACATAACCTTGCTGGTCACGATCGTCATCAGGGGATCGTGGCGATGGCAGAGGGCATCTCTGTAGCGAGAACCTTGCCAGAACTATTAGATAGCTTGGATGCTAAAAATGATCCACCCTTACTCTTAGTGCTCGATGGTATTACCGATCCCCATAACTTAGGTGCCTGCTTACGAGCAGCCGATGGTGCAGGGGTGCATGGTGTGATCGTTCCTAAGGATCGCTCAGCTAGCATCAATGCCACCGTGAGTAAGGTTGCTAGTGGCGCTGCCGAGGTGATCCCAATCATTACGGTGACCAATCTTGCTAGAACTATGCGTGAGATGCAAGAGCTGGGGATTTGGATCATTGGTACCGATGATGAGGCCGATGAATCGATCTACGACATTGACCTCAAAGGACCGACTGCGATCGTCATGGGGGCGGAAGGTGAGGGTATGCGGCGCTTAACCCGCGAGACCTGCGATCAATTGGTGCATATTCCGATGCAAGGGGCAGTCGAGAGCTTGAACGTCTCGGTAGCCACGGGTGTGACGCTCTATGAGGCGCGCCGGCAGCGATTGCAGGTCAAATCACCGAAGAAGTGATCAACGAATTAGCAAGGCCTCGAGTTTCTCAATATCAGCACAAAAGGCGCGAATGCCTTCTTGGAGTTTCTCAGAAGCCATGGCGTTCTCTGCCAAGAGCTTCCCAAAGCTTGCCTGATCCAAGTTCAAGCGCTCCACACTGGCTGATTTAGCATCCCGAACTAGTAATTTAGGAATCACCAAATCATTACTGGCTTGCAGCTCAGCCAAGAGTTCAGGGCTAATGGTGAGGAGATCGCAACCTGCAAGCTCCAAGATCTGGCTGGTATTACGAAAACTCGCTCCCATGATCTCGGTTTCAATCTCAAAGTGCTTGTAATAGGTATAGATGCTACGCACCGATTGCACCCCAGGATCATTGGCGCCCCCGTATTGCTCGAGAGACCATTGATCGCCTAAGGACTTCTTATACCAATCACTAATGCGCCCCACAAATGGGGAAATCAATCTTGCCCCAGCATCAGCGCATGCCACCGCTTGCACCACAGAAAAAAGCAGAGTCATATTGCAATGAATGCCTTCTTGCTCGAGCTCACGAGCTGCCACAATGCTCTCCCAGGTACTAGCGAGTTTGATTAAAACCCGCTCGCGGGGGATGCCCATTGCCGCGTAGAGCGCCATGATCTCTTTGGCCTTCGCAATGGTGGCAGCGGTATCGAAGGATAGACGTGCATCAACTTCGGTTGAGACCCGACCCGGAACAATGCGCAGGATCTCCACCCCAAATGCCACTAAGATCCGATCAATTAATTGGGTAGGGGAGGCCTTGGGATGATCACGCTGCACCGATGCAACCAAGGCTTGATACTCCGGCAGTAAGACCGCCTTGAGAATGAGCGATGGATTGGTGGTTGCATCTTGCGGAGCAAAGGCGCGCATCCGCTCAAAGTCGCCAGTATCAGCAACCACGGTGGTATAGCGTTTGAGTTGGGCTAATGTGTCCATAAGGTAATGGCATATGATAGCGAATATCCTTCTGTATCATTGCTTTCATGAACCAAGACGATCTCAAGAAACGCGTTGCCCAGGCCGCCAAAGACTATGTCATTGATGCGATGCCCAAGGGGCAGTATTTGGGGATTGGGACGGGCTCAACCGCCAATTGGTTTATTGATCTACTTGCGCCACACTGCGATCATTTTGCGGGAGTCATCTCAAGTTCACTGGCAAGCACGGAGCGCTTGATTAAACTGGGCTTTCATGTGGTGGACGCCAATCAATTACCCGATGACATTGCAAAGCAATCCTACCCCATGCCAATCTATGTGGATGGCGCCGATGAAATTAATCTAGAGGGTCATATGATCAAAGGTGGTGGTGGTGCTTTAACCCGCGAGAAGATCATTGCGAGCATGGCCCAAGACTTTATCTGCATTTGCGATGAGAGCAAACTGGTGCAGCAGCTAGGTCACTTTCCTCTTCCAGTCGAGATTATTCCCTTGGCACAAACGGCGGTTAGTAAGGCGCTTGCCCCACTGGGTGGGCGAGCTCAATTAAGGCTGATCAAATCCGGCAAAGCCGAGGGGCAGCCGTACCTTACCGATAACAAGGCTTGGATCTTAGATATCCATAGCTTATCTATTGAAGATCCAATCGCTCTTGAGGAAGCAATCAATCAAATCCCAGGCGTGATTAGCGTCGGACTCTTTGCCAAACGCAGAGCAGACGCATTGCTTTTGGGTAAAAGGGAAACCGTGGAAACTCTACGTTTTAGCTAAACGCAATTACTGCGAAGGCGGCACATAGCCACTTGCCATATCCGCACCGCCTTCAAAGAAATATTTTTCGACCTGCTTGAGAAGGTATTGGCGGGCTCGGGGATCGGCCATATTGAGGCGGTTCTCATTAATGAGCATGGTCTGGTGCTTCAACCAGTCAGCCCAAGCCTCTTTAGACACCTGATTCCAGATCTTTTTACCTAGATCGCCAGGTAGGGGAGCAAAATCTAAGCCCTCGGCTTCTTTATTAAGCTTAATGCATTGAACCATTCGTGCCATATCAACCTCGATTGAACTAATTCCTTTGATTATAGGCACTCATACCTGAGTCGGTATTGCACCTCTAAATGCGGGGAATTAAATCTTCTTGGTGAGCACCATGGATTTGCGATCCCAGTTGTAGATCTGCTTGCGCTCTTCTGGGAGATCGTCAACGGTGGCGCGCACAAAACCGCGCTTGAGGAACCAGTGCTCTGTACGGGTTGTTAAAACAAATAATTTTTTAATGCCTTCTTGCTTAGCACGCGCTTCAATGCGCTTTAGTAGCCGCTCACCATCACCCGAACCTTGAGAGTTCGGATCGACCACCAGGCAAGCAAGCTCACCCACGCCATTGGGAAACGGAAAGAGGGCGGCGCAACCAAACAAGACCTTATCGTGCTCGATGACCGAGAACCTAGCGATATCGCGCTCGATCACGTCTTGACCGCGCGCAGCCAAAATCCCCTCTGCTTCGAGTGGCAGCGTGAGTTGCAAAATACCACCCACATCGTCTTGCGTTGCTTCACGGAGGTTCTCGATATCGGAGGCGGCTAGCATCATGCCCACGCCATCGTGCGTGAACAACTCTTCGAGCAAAACACCGTCCCGATCGCAGGGCAAGAAATGCGCACGGCTCACACCAGAGCGCACCGCGCGCATGGCCGTGTTCAAGAAGTTGCGCATATTGCTCGGCAGGTCAGGGTAGAGCTGGAGATAGTGCTGCAGTTGGGCAATCGAGAGCTCAGTAACCAGATGACCTTCCTCATCTTGTAATCCTGGGAATGGGGTTAAGAACATGAGCTTATCGGCTTTGAGAGCCGCAGCAGTGGCAGCAGCCACATCTTCAAACGATAAGTTAAACGCCTGACCAGTTGGTGAGAACCCAAGTGGCGAGAGCAATACCAACTTACCGCTATTGAGGGACATCCGAATCGATTCGGAGTCAACCTTACGAACAAGCCCAGTGAGGAGGTAGTCGATACCATCAACCACACCAATCGGCATGGCCGTAATAAAGTTGCCCGAGATCACCGAGATGCGGGATCCCGCCATGGGGGTATTGGGCAAGCCACGACTAAAGGCCGCTTCAATATCCAGACGCAGTTCACCAGCCGCCTCTTTGACACACTCGAGGGCGGGGGCATCGGTAATCCGATAACTGCTCATATGGCCCTTACCAAACTTGCTCTTGATCTTGCGCAAAGACAGCTGCTCATCGATTTGGGGACGAATGCCATGAACCAGGACGATGCGCATGCCCATGGCATGCAACATGGCAATGTCCTCAATCAAGTTCTCGAGTTGATCGAAGTCTTGAGCTAGTTCACCAGCAAATGCAATGACAAAGGTTTTCTCACGAAAGGCGTGGATATAGGGCGCTACCTCGCGTAGCCAGCCAACGAAGGGAAAGTGAGCAGAATGGGAGGAGGATGGAAGCGCGGACATAATGCGAAAATTATAGGGTGCAAGCGCTTAGTTACCAAATAAATCATGGATGCCAATTCCTTAAAACCACGCTCTGGGTTAGACCATGAGCGAGTCGAGCGCGATCGTTTGGCATTCACTGCGGGGTGAACCCATCACCTTCCCAGAGAGTTTGCCGGTCTCTTCGCAGCGCGAGGTAATCGCCAAAGCCTTACTGGCAAGCCCTGTGATCATTGTGTGCGGAGAAACGGGTTCAGGCAAAACTACCCAGCTCCCCAAAATATGCCTGGCCCTGGGTCGAGGCAAAATCCATCAGGGTGGACTAATCGGTCATACGCAGCCACGTCGTATTGCCGCCACAAGTACCGCCAAACGTATTGCCCAAGAGCTGGGTACACCCTTAGGCGAAGACGTGGGCTATCAAGTGCGCTTTGCCGACCACACTAGTAGCCAAGCGTCGATCAAATTAATGACCGACGGGATTTTATTGGCCGAGACCCAGGCTGATCCCCTCCTTAAAAAGTACGACACCATCATCATTGATGAGGCCCATGAGCGCAGCCTTAATATTGATTTCTTATTGGGATACCTAAAGCAACTGATTGCTAAGCGACCCGATCTTAAGCTTATCATCACCTCAGCAACGATCGATGCGCAACGATTTGCCAATCATTTTGCAACTCAAGGCCAAGCCGCTCCGGTGATTGAGGTGAGTGGTCGACTCTTTCCAGTGGAACAACGTTATGCGCCATTGCAAGTTGATGGCCAAAAAGAGGCCCTTGAGATCCCCGAGGCCGTTTGCAAAGCGATTGGCGATGTGTGGCGTGAGGGTGCTGCAGGGGCTGGCGATGTCCTAGTATTCCTGCCTGGTGAGCGGGAGATTCGGGAGTGTGCCGAGGCGCTTAGAAAGGATCCATTTTTACAACAGCGCTTTCATCCAGAGATTCTGAGTCTATTTGCACGGCAAGCGGTGAGCGAGCAAGAGCGAGTGTTCCAAACTGGCAATGGCCGCCGGATTGTGTTGGCCACCAATGTGGCTGAGACCTCGTTGACCGTACCGAACATTCGGTATGTGATTGACTCAGGATTGGCGCGCGTCAAGCGTTACTCCTATCGCAATAAGGTTGAACAGCTTCAAGTGGAACCGATTTCTCAGGCAGCTGCTAATCAACGCGCGGGTCGTTGTGGCCGTGTAGCCGACGGTATCTGCATTCGCCTCTACAGCGAAGAGGATTACCAAGCACGACCTGCATACACCGATCCTGAAATCTTACGTAGCTCACTTGCTGCTGTGATCTTGCGGATGGCCGCGTTGCGCCTACCCAATATTGCGCAGTTTCCATTCATTGATAAACCCTTGGGTCGCGCGATTGTCGATGGCATGCAGCTCTTAGAAGAATTAGGTGCGATTGAGAGTGCCACCGAGCCAGACGTGCAGGGTCAACACCGTGTTCAACTCAGTGCGATTGGCAAGGCCCTAGCCGAGCTCCCCTTAGATCCTCGCATTGGACGCATCTTGCTGGCTGCGCGTGAGCAGCAGGCGCTCAAAGAGCTCACCATTATTGCCTCGGCCATGGCCTGCCAAGACCCGCGCGAGCGACCCATGGAGTTCGCTAGTGCCGCTGATCAAGCCCACTTGCAATTTGCCGATGAGCGTTCTGAGTTTCTGTCGTTCGTGAAACTATGGAACTGGTATCAGGAGGCTCTTAAACACAAGCAAAGCAATCGCCAGTTAGAGAACCAATGCCGCAGCTTCTTTCTCTCACCTAGGCGACTTCGGGAGTGGCGCGATGTGCATGGGCAATTGCATGTCTTGCTCGCGGAGAAAGGTTGGAAAGAGAATCAAACCCCAGCAACCTACGAACAAATCCATACAGCGCTTCTTACTGGTCTGCTGGGCTACATTGGCAAGCGCGATGAAGATGCAAGCGATCAACGGGGCAATAAAGCCGGCGATTATCTCGGGGCTCGGGGTATTCGTTTATTCATTTGGCCCGGATCGAGCCTGGGTAAAAAAGTAGGCGCATGGTTTGTGGCGGGTGAGATCCAAGAGACCACTCGCTTATACGCAAGAACCTTGGCCAAGATCGAGCCTCAATGGATTGAGCGAGTTGCAAAACATCGTCTAGTGAAATCATTGAGTGATCCCTTTTGGGATAAGGAACGCGGCGAGGTCTTAGCCTTTGAGCGCGCCACACTGTATGGCTTGCCTGTCTACCATGGTCGACGAGTGGCCTATGCGCCGCACGATGAAAGCGAGGCGCATGCCTTGTTTATTCAGAAAGCCTTGGTCGAAGGGGAGATGTTTGGTAAGGTCGACACCCCAGCTTTGGAGCGTGAGACCCAAGCGGAAGCAAAACGTCGTTACGGTAAATTATTTGCCTTCTTTTGGCACAACCGTCAGCTAATTCGGGAAGTCGAGGCGCTCGAGCATCGCTCACGCCGTCCTGATGTATTGGTGGACGATGAGTTGCTGTGTGCGTTCTATCGCGAACGAATTCCTGAAAACGTCTATAGTCGTAGCGGTCTTCAAGCCTGGCTTGAGGAAGATCGTGCCAAGCTGGAACAAAAGGACCAGAGTCTGCGTCTCCAGAAATCAGATCTGATGCGCCATGAAGCTGCGGGAATCAGTGCCGACCGCTACCCCAAAACAATTGTTATGAATGGCGTGAGCTTGCAAACCAGTTATCACTTTGAACCTGGTAGTCCTAAAGATGGCATCACCTTAATCGTACCCATCACCGTTTTAAATCAAGTCGATGGGATTCAAGCAGAATGGCTCGTACCAGGCCTCTGTGTTGAGAAAGTCCAGCTACTTCTGAAGTCCTTGCCACAAAAGATCCGCCGTCATTGCATCCCGTTACCAGAGAGTGCTAAACAATTTGTTCAAGAACACTTAGACAACAACAGTTTTGGGAAGGGCGATTTAATCGATCGACTCATGCGTTTTGTTCGCAATCAGAACCCGATAGAGATCAAGCGCACCGACTTTCGACCCGAGACTTTACCAGCCCATTGCTTCATGAACTTTCGTTTGATCGATGAACATGGCCGGCAACTGGAGTTAGAGCGTAATTTAAATCGCTTACGCAGTGAGTATGGCGCGATAGCACGTGACGCTTTCCAGAGCCTTGCTGATGCCAATATAAGAACGGTACAAACGAATCAAGCACAAGGGCTTCCGATTCAGAAGGGCAGTTATCAGGCTTGGGATTTTGGTGAGCTAGCGCTGACCGTCACCATGACTCGTGGGAACCAAACCATCCAGGGCTATCCGGCATTAGTGGATCGTAAGACAGCGGTAGAGCTGGAGGTATTTGATGACCCAGCGGAGGCGAAACGAATTCATCGGCAAGGCTTGCGTCGCTTATACAGCTTGGTCTTAAAAGAGCATACCAAGGCTTTGCATAAACAATTGCCGCATGCGCGTGAAATCGGCTTACTCTTTATCCAAATAGGATCGATTGAGGAGCTCGTTGAGCAGATTGGCATGATGGCTATAGAGCGGGCCATGCTGCAACACCAGCAACCAACCAATCAAGTAGAGTTTGAAGAATCACTAAAACAGGGTAAGCCCCGCCTCATGTTGATTGCTGGTGAGATCGCGAAACACGTGTTAACCAGCCTGCAAGAGTATGCCGAGTTGCATAAGAAATTAATTGCTGCCAAAGCCCTATCCAGTAGTGCCTATGAAGATATGCGCTCGCAATTGCAGGGATTGATTCATGCGCAGTTTGTGAAGCAAACCCCTTATGAGCATTTGGTTCATATACCGCGCTACCTTAAGGCCATTGGGCTAAGAATTGAAAAGCTGCGCAGTAATGCCAGCCGTGATGCCCAAAACCAACGCGATTGGGAATCGGTCGCACGACCTTGGCAGAGGATGATGCAAGAGAGTAAAAGTACCGTTGGCATGAATGATGAGCACGATGCGCGCTTGCGTGAGTTCCGGTGGCAACTCGAAGAGTTACGGGTTGCCTTATTTGCCCAAGAGCTCAAGACCCCCATGCCAATGTCGGTCAAACGACTCGAAAAGGTCTTGGCTAGTTTGCGTTAATAGGCCTAGAGTTATTAGGCCTATGCCTGCAAGGCTCGGCCTTACAATCACGCTATGCAAATTATTCAACGACTCATATTTACTTTATTAGCCTCATTGCTGGGGATTTCAGCTGCGTTTGCCGCCCCCACTGAACCCAAGCTCGCGATCGTGCTGAACTCCGGCGAAGCAACCGTGAGCCTCATCGATATGCAAACCCGCAAGGTCACCAAAACCTTTTACGTTGGCAAGGAGCCGCATCATTTGATGATGACCCCGGATGAGAAAACCCTTCTCGTCGCCAATGCGGTGGGTGACGATATTGCCTTATTGAACCCGCTAAGCGGTGAGATTACAGGGCGGATCCCCAAAATTATTGATCCTTATCAAATTGGTTACTCACCGAACAATAAATGGTTTGTGGCGGCTGCTAATCGTTTAGACCGTGTTGATGTCTATGCTGCGAATAGTGCGGATTTCAAGCTAGCCAAATCAATTCCTGCTGCGAAGACCCCCAGTCATATTGCCTTTACTGCCGATAGCAAATTGGCATTTGTGACCCTGCAAGATTCGGCCGAGGTAGTAGCGATTGATCTGGACAAGCAAGTAATTGTCTGGCGGATGCAAACGGGACCGGTTCCTGCAGGCTTGTGGATGACACCAAATGATCAGTACTTATTGGTGGGGATTACTGGGGCGGATTATGTGCAGGTGATTGATTGGCGGAATCAAAAAGAGATTAAACGCATCAAAACAGGTAACGGAGCACATAACTTTCGACCCATGGGTGACAAAAAGCATGTGTTTGTCACCAATCGTGTAGCAAACTCAATTAGCCTATTAAATATGCAAACCCTTGAGAAGATTGGTGATGTCACGGGATTGCCGGCAGGGCCTGACGATATGGAATTAACCCCGGATGGTAAAACCTTGTGGGTCACCTTGCGTTTCTCAAAACGAGTGGGCGTGATTGATGTGCCCTCGATGAAACTGATTGATGTGATTCCGGTGGGGCGTTCTCCACACGGTGTCTTTTTCTATCCCCGCGCTAAGTGGGAGTAGGGTGTCTGGCATGCGCATGATTCGGTATCCACTCATCACCGCATGCATTCTCTGGAGCCACCTCGTATCTGCTCAAACGAGTACATGTAAAAACACGGCGTATCTCACGTTTGATACTGGCAATATGGCGGTTGCCGAGTACATCGCCCAAGTGCTCAAGCAACAGAACATTAAAGCAACTTTCTTCTTAGCCAATGAGAAAACCAAACAGGGCGGTTATTCATTGGACGATTCATGGAAGGGGTATTGGCAAGCAAGGCTTCAAGAAGGCCATCGTTTTGGTAGTCACACCTACGATCACAGCTATTGGGTCCAAGATGTTGGTGAGAGTGATGTAATGTTAAGACCCCAGTTTGGCAAAAATGCTGGCAAAGCGATTCGTTTTGATCAAGCCCAACTTTGCCACGAAATATCCAAAGTGAGCACGCGTTTTCAGGAGCTCACAGGTAAGCCGATTGATCCCATCTGGCGGGCACCGGGCGGTAAAACTTCACCCCGATTAATTGCCATGGGAGAACGTTGTGGCTATCGTCACATTGCTTGGTCTCCCAGCGGCTTTCTGGGCGATGAGTTGGACTCAAAGCGTTTTCCAAACGCAAAGTTACTAGAGAAGGCTAGTCGAGGCCTCAAGAATGGCGATATTGCCATTGCCCATTTGGGGATTTGGTCCCGCGAAGATCCTTGGGCGCCTGCGGTTCTGGAGCCCCTCATTGAGAACTGGAAGAAACGCGGCTTCTGCTTCGCCTTAATCCCGAATTGACGATAATAGAGGCATGAGCCTGATTCAATCGATTCAAGACGCTTACGCTGATTTGCATACCTGGTTGTATACGCAAATGGTCGAGCCCATTTTGTTCCATACCGGCGCGATGGCATGGGCGGAAGATCTGTTTGACGGTACCGAATGGTTTATGTTGGGTGTGATTCAGATTCTGATCATTGCCATTGTGTTTCGGACCTGGGAGCGAATCAACCCTGCTGAATCTCAGAACAATGCAAGACCGTATGTGCGGACGGATATTCTCTATACCCTGATTCACCGCCTTGGTTTATTCCATGGGATATTCTTCATTTTGTTTTCAAGCCTCTTTTTCTACCTCTCGGGTGTCTTGCACGATTGGCGCTTTGAGCGTTTTAATGTCGAGGGCTGGATCCCCGGTGTAACCACCATACCCATCGTTAGTTTTCTGATCTATTTGGTCATTCTCGATTTCATTGATTACTGGTATCACCGTGCTTCGCATCGCTTTCATTGGTGGTGGCAGTTGCATGCCTTGCACCATAGCCAAACACGCATGACCGCATGGTCCGATGATCGTAATCACATCATCGATGATGCGATGCGTGCATTGGTCTTTGCCTTCTTTGCTTTAATCTTTGGTGTGCCGCCAGGGCAATTTATCTTCTTGGTGGTGGTCGGACAGTTAGTGCAAAGCTGGCAGCATGCCAATCTGAAGATTGATCTTGGGCTCGCAAAGTATCTATTGGTATCGCCCATGTTTCATCGCTATCACCACGCTGTAGGCTATGGCCATGATGCGCCGGGTAAGCCTGGGGTATTGGGTGGTTGTAATTTTGGGGTGTTATTTCCTTGGTGGGATATGGCATTCGGTACGGCCGTGTTTGAGAAGCGCGTCTTTCCAACGGGCGTTCGTAATCTTGAGGTATCAAATAACCTTTTGGTACAGCAATGGCAGGGCCTCACGCACTCCTTGCGTTATTTATTGGATCTGCCTCGGTCAACAGAGACCAAATCCAAATCGATCAGCTAAACAGATGAAGGAGCACGATTGTCTGATTTAATTCGTTCACTGGGTCTGGCATTGGTTGGTACCATGCACCCAAAAATGCTGTGGCTCAGCTTTCGCCCGTTTCTAATCGTGTCGATCTTCTGGGGTGTGGTGATTTGGCTCATTTGGTCGCCTGCACTGGAAATATTGCGGACCTTCTTAACTGCATCGATCTTCACCAGTTGGATTCAATCGGGCCTCGAGTACGTTGGCTTTGATGAAGCACGCGCTTGGATTGCACCCTTGTTCTTAGTCATTCTATTGATCCCAATTATTGCTATAAGCCTC
This sequence comes from Polynucleobacter acidiphobus, assembly GCF_003065385.1. Taxonomy (NCBI): domain Bacteria; kingdom Pseudomonadati; phylum Pseudomonadota; class Betaproteobacteria; order Burkholderiales; family Burkholderiaceae; genus Polynucleobacter; species Polynucleobacter acidiphobus. The sequence goes on along the minus strand of NZ_CP023277.1, from coordinate 1,013,509 downwards.
TTGGTCTTTATTGCATTCTCGACCGTTCCTGCCGTGGTTGATTCGGTCGCTAAACAAAAAGCCTACGAAGGAATCATGCGAATCAAGGGCGGCAGCTTGGTTGGCAGCTTCTTTTATACCCTATGGTCCGCACTGATTTGCTTGGCTCTGGTGATGCTGACCCTACCGGTATGGTGGATCCCCCCATTGTTTGCGATTCTGCCACCGCTCTTGTGGGGCTGGTTAACGATGCGTTTGATGGCCTATGATGTTTTACTAGATCACGCAACATCCGAAGAGCGTAATCAATTACTGGAGGAGCATCGCTGGACTCTTTTGGGAATGGGCGTGGTCGCAGGGATGATTGGTGCGGTTCCTACATTCTTTTGGGCCACCTCGGTATTGGCTTTAGTCCTCTTTCCATTTGTATCCTTTGTGGCACTGTGGATCTACTCACTGATCTTTATCTTCTCCGCTCTTTGGTTTAGTCATTTCTTATTGCATGCGCTCAAGCAATTGCGTCAGAAGGAGCAATTGAACACGATTGATACCTCGGCAACTTTGATTGCAAATTCATCAAATCCAGGAGTGATTGATGGCTAAGGAGCGCCGCTTTGGTTTAATCGTCATTGGCGATGAGATTCTGTCGGGCCGCCGCAGTGATAAGCATTTGAGCAAGATGATTGAGTTACTCGGTGAGCGGGGTATGCATTTATCATGGGCTCGTTATGTGGCGGACGACCCCAATCAGATTACCCAAACTCTTAAAGAAACCTTTGCAAGTGGCGATGTGGTCTTCAGTACTGGCGGTATTGGTGCAACACCGGATGACCATACTCGTCAGGCCGCTGCTCGCGCATTAGGGGTTGAACTTGCCTTGCATCCGCAAGCCAAAGAGCTTATTACGGCACGCATTATTGCGAGTGCCGAGGGCGATCCCATGAAAGCCGATCTCAATCGTCCTGAGAACCAACATCGCTTTAAGATGGGTGAGTTTCCAGTGGGTAGCGAGATTATTCCAAATCCGTATAACCAGATTCCGGGATTTCGGATTCGTGAGCACCATTTCTTTCCAGGGTTTCCAGTGATGGCTGCGCCGATGATGGCCTGGTGTTTGGATGAGCACTACCGTGATCATTTTCATCAAACCAACTGGCTTGAGCAAAGTTTTATTGTGCCCAGCGGGATTGAATCCACCTTAACCCCACTCATGGAATCGGTTGAGTCTGAGTTCCAAGGAATTAAAGTGTTTAGTTTGCCTTCGGTGGGCGATCCGATTCGGGGTGGCGTATTTGCTAAGCGGCATATTGAGTTGGGTGTGAAGGGTGATGCGGATATCGTGCCAATGGCCCTTGAAAAGCTCAAATCAGGCACAGCTGACCTTGGTTTTGAGGTCTTTATTCACCAATAAATCATCAATTTTGCACATAATTAGTGCATTAATTACCTAAATCACGATTTATTCACCAAAGTAGTGCAAAATGTCAAAATCGTGCAATCCTGCACGAGTAAAGTTCATTCCATGTATTAAATCGGAATTGGCATGGCTAAAACCATGTTGTTGAAAAACGCTTTATCTATTCATCGAGGAGAGTTGCATGACCAAAACTGTCGCAGACGTAATGAAATTAGTCAAAGAAAAGGAATGTACCTTTGTGGACTTCCGCTTTGTGGATACCAAGGGAAAAGAGCAGCACGTATCGGTTCCCATCTCCGCATTCAATGAAGATAAATTTGAGAGTGGTCATGCGTTCGATGGTTCGTCGATTGCTGGATGGAAGGGTATTGAGGCGTCGGACATGTTACTCATGCCAGATCCAACCGCAGCGTATGTCGATCCCTTCTATGAAGAGCCAACCTTGGTTCTTACCTGTGATGTGATCGAGCCATCCGATGGTAAGGGCTATGATCGCGACCCACGTTCGATTGCTAAGCGCGCTGAAGCGTATTTGAAGAGTTCTGGTTTGGGTGATACGGCTTACTTTGGTCCAGAGCCTGAGTTCTTTGTATTTGATGGCGTGCAGTGGAATGTCGACATGCAGGGCTGCTTCGTAAAGATTAACTCTGAAGAGGCACCATGGTCATCCGGTGCTGATATTGAGGGTGGTAACACGGGCCATCGTCCTGGTAAGAAGGGTGGTTACTTCCCAGTTGCACCTGTTGATACGTTCCAAGACATGCGCTCCGAGATGTGCTTGATTCTGGAGTCTTTGGGTATTCCTGTGGAAGTGCATCACCATGAAGTTGCTGGTCAAGGCCAAAATGAATTAGGTACCAAGTTCAGCACGCTCGTTCAGCGCGCCGATTGGACCATTTGGCAAAAGTATGTCGTCCAGAACGTAGCGCACGCCTATGGCAAGACCGCAACCTTTATGCCAAAGCCAGTGGTTGGTGATAACGGCTCAGGCATGCACGTGCATCAGTCGGTCTGGAAAAACGGTGAGAACCTGTTTGCAGGTAACGGCTACTCGGGATTGTCTGAGTTTGCACTCTATTACATCGGCGGCATCATCAAGCACGCTCGTGCACTCAATGCGATTACCAACCCAGGCACGAACTCCTATAAGCGTTTAGTTCCAGGCTTTGAGGCCCCTGTGAAGTTGGCATACTCAGCACGTAACCGCTCGGCATCGATTCGTATTCCATACGTTGCTAATCCAAAAGGTCGTCGGATTGAGACCCGTTTCCCTGATCCATTAGCAAATCCATACTTGGCATTCTCTGCCTTGTTGATGGCGGGCTTAGATGGTGTACAGAACAAGATTCATCCAGGTGAGGCAGCTGATAAGAACCTCTATGATCTGCCACCTGAAGAAGATGCCAAGATCCCAACCGTGTGCCATAGCTTGGATCAAGCTCTGGAGTGCTTGGATAAGGATCGCGAGTTCTTGACCCGTGGTGGTGTGTTCACAAATTCGATGTTGGATGCTTACATTGATCTGAAGATGGAAGAAGTCACCCGCTTTAGAATGACCACGCATCCGATCGAGTTTGATATGTATTACTCGCTGTAATTATTTGATTGGTTGCGCGCGCTATGTTGCGTAATCCATTAAGTAAAGGGGCGGTTACTGGTGCGCCAGTCGCTGCCCCATTTGTTTCCAGCATGCTCGACCAAATGCCAAACTCGGTATTGGTCTTTGTGGGCGCCACAAAAGATTTAGCCTATGCCAACGCTGCTGCCGAGGCATCCTTGGATTTATCCCGCAAGAGCTTGCAAGGCTTAACCCTGTATGACCTCTTTGGTGATAACCAATCCTTAAATCACATGATTGATGAGGTCTTTGCAGGCCGCGCTGCGGCTCAGCGCCAAGAGTTAGTGTTGTACTCGGTTCCCGGAAAAATCTATCGCGAGCCACTCGCCGTGCATGTGGTGATTGCAATGTTAGAGGATCCAACCCTCATGATGATGGAGTGGTTCCCAATCGATCAACAATTGCGCAGTGAGCGTGACGAGCGCGTCTCGCATCAAGTTGAAGCCAATAAACAACTCATGCGTAATCTTGCGCACGAGATCAAAAATCCCCTCGGTGGTATTCGGGGGGCAGCACAACTGCTGGAGTTTGAGTTACCGGAGAAGGGCTTGCGTGAGTACACCCAAGTCATTATTAAAGAGTCGGATCGCCTGCAAACACTGGTGGATCGCTTACTTGCGCCGCATCGTAAAGCGCATGCGATGGAGCCACTTAATATTCATGAGGTCTTGGAACGCATTCGTAGCCTAGTATTGGCCGAGTTCCCTCAGGGCTTAAAGATTATTCGGAACTACGATACCAGCTTGCCCGATATATTGGGTGATCAAGAGCAGTTGATTCAAGCGGTCCTCAATATTGTGCACAACGCTGCTCAAGCCTTGGCCGATGAGATTCGTCGAGGTACTGCGCAGATTGAATTACGAACCCGCGTGGCGCGCTCAGTCACGATTGCAAAGCAACGCCATCGATTAGCCTTGGATCTGCATGTGATCGATAACGGTCCGGGCATCCCTGATGAGATTCGGGAGCGGATCTTTTTTCCCTTGGTCTCGGGACGCGAGGGCGGCAGTGGTCTGGGTTTAACCCTTGCGCAAACCTTTGTACAGCAGCATCAGGGCTTTATTGCCTGTGAGAGTCGTCCAGGCTATACAGATTTTCATATACAGATTCCTTATCGGAAGCAGGAGATAGCGGCATGAACAAACCAATTTGGATCGTGGATGACGATCAATCCATTCGCTGGGTCCTCGAGAAGGCACTGAGTCGCGAGAAGATCCCGCATCGAAGTTTCAGTAATCCCAATGATGTGCTCAATGCCCTTGAAAAAGAATCCCCTGAGGTATTGATCTCTGATATCCGTATGCCGCGTGGCAATGGGATCGATCTGTTACAGCACGTGAAGGCGAGCCACCCGCATTTGCCGGTCATCATCATGACCGCCTACTCCGATCTGGAGTCGGCGGTTTCATCGTTTCAGAGTGGGGCGTTTGAATACCTTACAAAACCTTTTGATATTGATAAGGCGGTGGAGTTGATTCATCGGGCGGTAAGCGAAGGCAAACGCTCACCAGGTCCCAATAAAGAATCCAATGCCTGGCTTCAAGAGGCCCCAGAGATTATTGGTCAAGCGCCTGCCATGCAAGAGGTCTTTCGAGCCATCGGACGTTTATCCCAGTCGCAAGTCACGGTGCTAATTACGGGTGAGTCTGGAACGGGTAAAGAGCTGGTGGCACACGCACTGCATAAGCACAGCCCACGGGCCAAGGGGCCATTTATTGCCTTGAACACCGCGGCCATTCCCAAAGACCTACTTGAGTCGGAGTTGTTTGGTCATGAGCGGGGAGCATTTACAGGAGCACAAGCCCTGCGGCGTGGACGTTTTGAACAGGCTGAAGGCGGCACACTCTTCTTAGACGAGATTGGTGATATGCCATTTGATCTACAAACCCGACTCTTAAGGGTGTTATCGGATGGGCATTACTACCGTGTGGGTGGGCATGATCCGATTCGGGCCAATGTGCGCATTATTGCAGCGACCCATCAGAACCTTGAGGCACGTGTGGCGCAAGGATTATTCCGGGAAGATCTATTGCATCGCTTAAATGTGATTCGGATCCGTTTGCCCGCACTACGCGAGCGCTCGGAGGACATTCCTACACTTGCACGGCACTTCATGATCTCCAGTGCGAAGTCTTTAGGTGTTGAAGCCAAGCGCCTATCAGATGAGGCTATTAAGGCAATTAGCCAAATGTCCTTTCCCGGAAACGTCCGTCAGCTCGAGAACCTCTGCCATTGGATGACCGTGATGTCACCCTCCACCATTGTTGGGGTTCATGATCTCCCCGAGGATTTGCTGCTATCGGCCAATCCTCCTGCCTCAAGCACAAGCTCATCAATAGCCACTTCAATTCCAAGTCTAGAAGCCAGCATTGGTCAACGGGGCGGGGATTGGGAGAGCAACTTACATCGCTTGGCGGTTAAGATGCTGCAAGAGAACCAAGACGAGGTATTTGATAATCTCTTAGCTAAGTTTGAGCGTTCGGTCTTGAGTGCGGCGCTTGAGGTCACGCGCGGTCGCAAAGTAGAGGCAGCAACCCGTTTAGGGATCGGGCGCAATACCATTACTCGTAAACTGCAAGAGTTGCAGATCGAAGCCTAAGTCGACATCGCTGGCCTTTACAATCCAGTGATGTCTAGTCATTCGAGTATCCGCTTAGCTGCTTGGAACGTTAATTCCATAAAGGTTCGTCTGCCACATGTAATTCAGTGGCTAGAAACTCAAGAAAAAGTACAACGCCCAATCGACGCTTTGTGCCTTCAAGAGCTCAAGCTCACCGATGATAAATACCCTCATCACGAGTTGGAGCAAGCGGGCTACTTAAGCCTCACCAATGGTCAAAAAACCTATAACGGGGTCGCAATTGTGGTGCGCAAAGCCGCGCTCAGTGCCATCAGCACCGATCCCCAAACGACCTTTCTAAAGGTCACCAAGAACATCCCAAATTTCGCAGACGAGCAGCAAAGGATTGTTGCTGCCACAATTTCATTTAAAGAAGCGCAACCGATCCGCATCATTAGTGCCTATATGCCCAACGGGCAAGACCCGGCGAGCGATAAATTTCAGTACAAATTGGCTTGGTTACAAGCCTTACAAACCTGGTTGCGTGATGAGCTGGAAGCATATCCACGCCTAGCTCTGCTGGGGGACTTTAATATTGCGCCAGAGGATCAGGATGTCCATGACCCCAAAGCTTGGGAAGGGCAAAACCTAGTTTCCCCAGAAGAGCGTGAGCAATTTCAGAGACTCATTCAGTTAGGATTGTGCGACTCATTCCGACTGTTTGAGCAAGCCCCAAAATCCTATAGCTGGTGGGACTATCGCATGATGGGATTTCGTCGTAATGCGGGTTTGCGCATTGATCACATACTGCTTAGCAACGCTCTTAAAGAAAAATGCACGGCTAGTACGATTGATAAAACTCCCAGAGGCTGGGAGCAGCCATCGGATCATGCCCCAGTGATTGTGGAGATTGCTAAATAAATTAATGCGCAGTCACTAAGCCACCGTGACGCAATAGCGCATCAATTTGTGGCGGACGCCCCCGAAACGCCGCAAATGACTCAGCAGCCGGACGACTACCGCCCACCTCCAAAATCTCTTGACGATACCGAATGCCAGTCTCTGGATCTAAGACCGTACCCTTAATCTTGGCGGCTTCCTCAAATGCTGCATAGACGTCGGCTGATAAAACCTCAGCCCATTTATAGCTGTAATAGCCTGCCGCATAACCGCCCGCAAAGATATGACTAAAGGTATTTGGCCAGCGCGAGATCGATGCTTGGGGGATCACGTGGTATTCGTTATTGATCGATCGGGCCAGATCTAAGACCGCCTGACCTTGTGCAGAGTTCGCATCAAAGCGCGAATGTAAACGCCAATCGGTTAAGGAGAACACCAGCTGACGCATGGTGGTTAAGCCATTTTGGAAGTTCTTGGCGGCCAGCATTTTGTCAAATAAGGATCGGGGTAAGGACTCGCCCGTATCAATATGAGCGGTCATGCCCTGCAGTACTTCCCACTCCCAGCAGAAGTTCTCCATAAATTGGCTGGGTAATTCAACGGCGTCCCATTCAACACCATTAATGCCAGAGACACCCAATGCGCTCACTTGTGTAAGGAGATGGTGAAGGCCATGACCGCTTTCATGAAAGAGGGTAATGACATCATCATGGGTAATGGTGGGCGGTTTCATCTGGCCATTGACCTCAACCGGTGCAGCAAAGTTACAAACTAGGTATGCGACCGGAGCTTGCACTTCACCATTACTGAACACACGACGGCCGCGCGCATCATCCATCCATGCGCCACCCCGTTTACCAGGACGCGCATAGGGATCTAGATAAAAGTAAGCAATGGTTTGCTGCTGACCATTTAGGATCTCAAACGACTGAACGCTAGGATGCCACGTGGGCAGTGATGCAGGGCGGATACTAACTGAGAATAGGGTCTGGATTACCTTAAACAATCCCTCTAAAACTTTTGGCAGAGGAAAGTACTGTTTGAGTTCATTCTCAGAGAACGCATAACGCGCTTGCTTGAGCCTCTCGGATACAAAGGCCATATCCCATGGCTCAATTTCTTGAAGGTCTAAGGACTTCCTTCCAAACTCTTGCAGCTCTAACCAATCCTTTTGTGCAAATGGCTTAGCGCGTTGGGCGAAGTCGCTTAAGAAGGAGTCGACCTCAGCCACATCGCGCGCCATCTTGGGGGCTAAGCTGAGCGCCGCATAGTTTGCAAAACCGAGCATCCGGGCTTCTTCATCCCGCAGGCGCAATTGATCGATCATGTTTTGGGTGTTATCCCACTCCAATTGACCACGAACAAATTGCGGAGCTAACTCAGAGGCACGAGTGACGTATGCCTCATACATGAGACGCCGCAGTGAGCGATTCTCAGCATACTGTTGGACTGGGTAATAGGATGGAAAGTGCAGGGTAAACGCCCAACCTTCCAACCCCTTTTGTTTAGCGGTATCAGCCGCTGCCGCAATCACATCCTCAGGCAGTCCAGCTAGATCGTCGATCGAGGTCACCACATGCACAAAGGCATCGGTGGCATCAAGCACGTGATCTGAGAATGCTTTGGCCAAAATCGCCTGCTCATCCTGAATCTGGGCAAAGCGTGGCTTATCAGCATCGGGTAGCTCAGCACCTCCTAAACGAAAGTCGCGTAAGGAGTTCTCAATCACTTTCTTTTGATCAACACTAAGAGCTTCAAATGAGGAGTTATTTCTTAACTCTTTATAACGCTGGTAGAGGGCTAAGTTTTGACCAAGACTGGCAAAGAAGGCGGTGACCTTGGGCAACATCGCACCATAGGCTGCACGAAGTTCTGGGGTATCAGCGACCGCATTGAGGTGCGATACCACGCCCCATGAACGACCCAATTGCTCAGTAGCATCTTCAAGAGGTTCCACCAAATCCAGCCAGGTTGCAGGGGTTTTTGCATCCACCGCCTTAGCGACCGCACTCTCGCAAACACTCAGCAAGTGCTCAATGGCTGGAGCAATCTGCTCTGGGCGCACGGCATCGTATTGGGCAATGCCCCGACCAAAGGATAAAAGGGGATTTTGGGAATCGAGGGAGGGGGGATTGATTGGAGCATTCATGGGGATAGCTTACCCGAATGCAGAAAAACCGGTATTCCCCTAAACAACAATTAACTAAGCTTACTCACCGGCTTAGTACTGCGCTCAACTGCCTCTAGGGTGTTCATGAGGAGCATGGTGATGGTCATGGGGCCAACGCCACCGGGTACAGGGGTAATCCAGCCCGCTACATACTTGGCGGTATCAAAATCCACATCGCCACAGAGCTTGCCATCAGGTAGGCGATTAATGCCTACATCGATTACTACGGCGCCGGGTTTAATCATATTGCCCGTAATCATTTTGGGCTTACCCGTTGCAACCACGAGGATATCCGCCTCTTTAGTGTGTGCACTGAGATCTTTGGTCTTGCTGTTGCAAATCGTGACCGTGGCACCTGCTTGGAGTAGAAGCATTGCCATAGGCTTGCCGACAATATTGGATGCTCCAATCACGACCGCGCGCGCACCGCGCAGGGGGTATTCAATGCTCTCGAGCATCTTCATACAGCCATACGGCGTACAGGGCTTAAAGAGTGGGGCGCCGACCATGAGGGCGCCAGCATTGGCCACATGAAAGCCATCCACATCTTTCTCGGAGGCAATTGCCTCTAAAACACGATCAGCAGCGATGTGCTTGGGCAAGGGTAATTGCACCAAGATCCCATGAATACTAGGATCGGCATTGAGGGTTGCAATCCGGGCCAGGAGTTGGGCCTCATCAAGCTCGGCGGGGTAGCGCTCCAGCACCGAATGAAATCCTACATCCTCACAGGCTTTCACTTTATTGCGGACATAGACTTGGCTCGCAGGATCATCTCCCACCACAATCACAGCTAATCCGGGCCGGACACCTTTGGCGGTCAGAATGGCCGAGCGGGTTGCAATCTCTGCCCGAAGTTTTTTCGAGAGAAGATTGCCGTCAATCAGTTGGGCTGGCATCGCGCTTACTCGAATGATTAAGAGAGTGCTAGACGCAGCAGGTCTGCCACGGTATTGACGTTGAGCTTCTCCATGATGTTGGCACGATGTGCTTCAACTGTCTTAATGGAGATACTCAGATCATCGGCAATTTGTTTATTTAGACGACCCGCCACAATGCGCTCCAAAACCTGCCGCTCACGACCGGTGAGTTTGCTCAAGAGACTCTGGGTGTTCTTGCGTTGATCGGCCTGTGCAAAATCAACGCGTGCCTTGGTCAGCATCCGCTCAACTAGCGCACACAGTTCATTTTCTTTAAAGGGCTTTTCAATAAAGTCAACCGCACCACGCTTCATGGTGGATACCGCCATCGAGACATCACCGTGGCCGGTGATGAACGAGATTGGCATTGGTAAGTTCTCGGTGATGAGACGCTCTTGGAGTTCCAGGCCCGACATGCCGGGCATGCGCACATCCAAGATCAGGCAGGAGATCGTTGACTTATCGGTATTTTGGAGAGACTGTAAGAAGCGCTCCGCACTTGCATGGCAACGGACGGTATAGCCATTACTCTCCAGTAGCCATGTCAGGGAGTCGCGTACTGCCTCATCGTCGTCAACCACATAAACGACTTCAGCCTGGGTTGTTTTCGGTGGATTGCTCATGTTCATTGCTATTTCCTATTGACGTCTTTGTTATTTGACTGGATTCCAACGGTAACAGAATTGTAAAGGTGCAGCCGACTAAGCGGGTGTGCTCAGTATCCATATGGTTCTTGGCCCACAGCCTACCATGGTGGGACTCGATGATGGAGCGGCAAATATTAAGGCCCATGCCCATACCGTCGGATTTAGTACTGAAGAAGGGCTCAAACATGCGATTAATCACGGACTCGGGAATGCCAGCCCCAGCGTCAGTCACCCGAATCCGTAGCATGCTGGGGAATGTGCTGGTCTCAAGGTCAGCGCTAATCTTTACTGGTGGGGCCGACCAGCGTGAAGAGAGGGGGTAGACCTCGCGCAGACTATCTAAGGAGTTTTTCAGGAGGTTGACCAAGACCTGCTGAATCAGCACAGGGTCAAGTTCCACCTGCGGAATGTCAGGAGCAATCTCAGCAACAATTTTGAGGCGGTGTCGATTTGCTTCAATCTCCACAAGGCCAACAGAGTCGGCAATGATGTCACCAATGTTGCATAACTTACTTTGCGGCTCGCTGCGCTTTACAAAGCTTCGAATGCGCGAAATGATGGTTCCTGCCCGATGGGCTTGATCACTCGCCTTTTCTAGTGCAGGGACTAGCTCATTGGAGAGTGGGTTTTGAGTGCTCGACAGTCGCTTGGCAATTCCCATGCAATAGTTCGAGATGGCAGAGAGCGGCTGGTTGAGCTCATGTGCGAGCGAGGAAGCCATCTCACCCATGGTGGTAAGACGACTTGTAAATTGCATACGCTCCTCTTGCTGCCGTGCAAGTTCCTCGGTGTTCTTACGCAGCGTGATATCCGTAGCAATAAGTAACTGTGCCAAGTGACCATCTACCCACGAAATATAACGACGCCGCACCTCATACCAATGGGTTGTATCACCGCGCAACTGAATCTCCTCCGATTCAATCTCATTGGATTGCTTTAAGGCAGAGGCAGGCAAGCCTGCTAAGGCATCGACGTTATCGCCTTCAAAATGAAAGATGGAGGATGGATCCATTTCATGGCCGGTTAGGTCAATATGCCCCTTGGCAGTATCACCAAAGCGCTCGCGGTAATAGCGATTGGCAAAGAGGAGTTCGCCAGTTTCGATGGAGACCACCGATACCGCGGCATCCAAGCCTTCAAGGACCGTTACAAAGCGTTCTTGGGTTGCGGTTAACTCTTCCCGGATCTTTTTGGGTTCTGAGATATCAATTACCGATGTCACCCAACCGGTTTGTTGGCCCTTATCGTTAATTAATGGAGCGATAAAGGTGCGAGTTGCAATCCGGGTTCCATTCTTGCGCTGAATCGTACCTTCGATCCCGCTCTTGACGTTACCCTCAAGTGCACCAGCCATTTTTTGCATCAACTCTTCGTGGAGCTCGGCTGGCCAGAATGGGAAGGGTGGCTTTAATCCAAGTAACTCCTCTTGAGCCCAGCCGGTCATTTCTGAGAATGAGCGATTGACATAGGTAATGCGTTTCTCCATATCATGCGCCCGAATCCCAACCGGCATGGAGTCTTCCAGCACCTTACGAAAGCTACTCTCAGTGCGTAAGTTGGCTTCGGTGAGTTGACGCACTTGCATCTGTTTTAGAACCGACCATAAGCTCCAGACCACAAAGGCGGATAAGCCAATCACAACACCCAGCAGCATCCGAAAGGTGAGGTCGGTTGGTGGCGGATAGGTATCCACGCGCAACATGATGTTGGGGCCGAGCACTCCAAAATCGAGGCTGGTCTCATTACTGAGTGAGCGCGTCGGTGTGTCACGATCGGATGAGATGGCGAGTACCCGATTATCTTTACCAATTAAGGAGTAGCGGTGCTGGCTCTTTAGCTCAGGTGGAATAATGTATTGCAAGATCCCCTGGCTCGAGTACATCACTGCGAGTGCGCCCGTGGCTTCTCCATCCTTGAAAATTGAAATGACCTCCCAAAAAACCGATTGACGCTCACTCATCATTGGGTCGTCTTTAGGAACAGTGATACTGATCACCTGACTGTAAGCGGGTCGATTGGTCTCACGACTTAAGAACAGAGCTTTCTTTAGCTCTCGATCAATATCAGTTGCTTGGGGCACGATATCAAACCACTCATGATTGCGAGCAGGGGGAGGGACCATCCATTGCCGCCACTCGTTATCGTTTAACCAGATGAGCTGCAATATCTCGGGGTTGCCTAAGACAAAAGACTCGATTTGAGCTAAGACCTTGTCACGTGCCACGCGATCATTTTGGGTTTGGGCGAGATCCCGACTAAAGGATTGCAAGGTTTCACTGTTATTGATAAAGCGCAGCTGAATCCGTTGCTTCACCAAACTTAGTTCACGAAAGAGGGAACCCTCTTGTTGTTGGCGCTCTTGAACTTGCAGTGTTCCGAGAATGATGGCCATCACCACCAAAAAGATCACAATCGCCATCAGTGGCGTATAGACCAGGCGCGAACCAATAAAGCGCCGGATCGAAGGCATCCGTTTAAATGCTTCGTAGAGCTTTACCTGCAGGGAGTTCCCAGTTGCCAATCCAAGGGTCTTTCTAATTAGAGGAAGTTCCTAATATAAAGGGCTTTGCACTGCAATATTATTCCATATAGTGATAAAGATTACCGGAATGTGGAAAATTAATTGTCACAATCGTCACCTATTCTTAGAATATTAGCCATAGGGGGACACAATCCCTCGTCACAGATTAAAACGGAGGCAAACCATGGCAGCTGTACCCGAGCAAGTGGCAGGTCAAATGAATCAATCGGATGTTGATCCAATTGAAACCAAAGAGTGGTTAGAAGCACTCGATGGCGTGATAAAGCATGAAGGCACTGATCGTGCTGCGTATCTCATTGATCAACAGATTGCACACGCCCGAGTGAATGGTGTTGATCAACCCTTTCATGCAGAAACACCCTATATCAATACGATCCCGGTAGAGATCCAAGCGCGGATTCCGGGGGATCAAAACATCGAACATCGAATTCGATCATTTACTCGATGGAATGCCATGGCGATGGTATTGCGTGCCAATAAGAACACGAACGTTGGTGGGCATATCTCTTCCTTCCAATCGGCCGCCACTCTATATGACGTTGGTTACAACCACTTCTGGCATGCGCCTTCCGAACAGCATGGCGGCGATTTAATCTTTGTTCAAGGCCACTCGGCACCCGGTGTATATGCGCGTGCCTATATGTTGGGCCGCCTAAGCGATGAGCAACTTAATAATTTCCGCCAAGAGGTGGATGGCAAAGGGATCTCAAGTTATCCCCATCCATGGTTAATGCCTGACTTCTGGCAGTTCCCCACGGTATCGATGGGCCTAGGTCCCATCATGGCCATTTATCAAGCACGCTTTATGCGTTACCTCGAGGATCGTGGTTTTGCCAAGACCGAAGGTCGCAAAGTGTGGGCCTTCCTAGGCGATGGTGAAACCGACGAGCCCGAGTCGCTTGGTGCCATCGGTATGGCGGGCCGCGAGAAACTCGACAATCTCATTTTTGTGGTGAACTGCAACCTGCAGCGCTTAGATGGACCGGTTCGTGGTAACGGCAAGATTATTCAGGAGCTTGAAAGTGAGTTTCGAGGCGCTGGTTGGAATGTCATCAAAGTGGTTTGGGGTGGTCATTGGGATGCACTCTTTGCTCGCGATAAGAATGGCATCTTGATGCAACGTTTAGGTGAGATAGTGGATGGTGAGTACCAGACCATGAAAGCCAAAAATGGCGCCTATGTGCGTGAGAAGGTATTTAATACTCCAGAACTAAAAGCCTTGGTGGCTGACTGGAGTGATGAGGATATTTGGAACCTGAATCGCGGTGGCCATGATCCTCATAAAGTCTATGCCGCATTTCAGTCAGCGGTGAGCCATCGCGGTCAGCCGACTGTGATTCTGGCCAAAACCATTAAAGGCTATGGCATGGGTGGCTCAGGTGAGGGTATGAACATTGCTCACCAAGCCAAGAAAATGAGCCATGACGATGTGGTGCGCTTTAGGGATCGCTTTGAGATTCCGGTAAGCGATGATCAATTGGCTGATATGCCTTTTGTAAAGTTCCCTGAGGGTAGCCCTGAACTGGAATATATGCGCTCACGTCGCATGGAGCTGGGTGGTTATCTGCCACAGCGCCGTGCAAAGGCTGAGAGCTTGCCAGTCCCTGCACTCGATGCCTTCGCACCGCTCTTAGAGGCAACGACCGAAGGCCGTGAGATCTCAACTACGATGGCCTTTGTACGCTTACTAAATACAGTCGTGCGCGATAAGACCATTGGTCGCCGAGTTGTACCCATCGTACCTGACGAGTCGCGTACCTTTGGTATGGAAGGCATGTTCCGCCAACTTGGCATCTGGAATCAACTCGGACAGCTTTACACCCCAGAAGATCACGATCAGTTGATGTTCTACAAAGAAGATAAAGCTGGACAAATTCTGCAAGAGGGTATTAACGAAGCGGGTGGCATGTGCGACTGGATTGCAGCCGCGACATCGTATTCCACCCACGGGGTGCCGATGTTGCCGTTCTACATTTTCTATTCCATGTTCGGTTTCCAACGGATTGGTGATTTGGCATGGGCTGCCGGGGATATGCGCAGTCGCGGATTCCTTCTTGGTGGTACTGCCGGTCGCACGACTCTGAACGGTGAAGGCTTGCAACACGAGGATGGCCATAGTCAGATCTGGGCGTCAGCGGTTCCGAACTGTGTGAGCTATGACCCAACATTTGCATTTGAGTTAGCGGTTGTGATTCAGGATGGAATGCGTCGTATGCTGACCGAGCAAGAGGATGTCTATTACTACATCACCTTAATGAATGAGAACTACGCTCACCCAGCGATGCCCAAGGGTGCTGAGCAAGACATCATTAAAGGAATGTACAAGTTGCAATCGATCGGTGATGCAAAAAATCCATTGCGCGTTCAATTGCTCGGCAGTGGCACCATCTTCCGCGAAGTGATTGCTGCGGCAGAACTGTTAAACCAGGATTGGGGAATTGCCTCGGATCTATGGGGTTGCCCCAGCATGAACGAGCTTGGGCGGGATTGGAATCAAATTAATCGCAGTAATTTACTCAACCCAACTGCCACCCCCAAGCTATCGCATGTCGAGCGCTTACTAAAAGATCATCAGGGTCCAGTCATTGCTGCCACCGACTACATGCGTATGTTTGCAGAGCAAATACGCCCAGCGATTCAGAACCTGGGTCGTCGTTATGAGGTGTTGGGAACCGATGGCTTTGGTCGTTCGGATACTCGCGAGCAACTGCGTCACTTCTTTGAGGTGGATCGTCGCTGGGTTACGGTCGCCGCACTGAAGTCCTTGGCCGATGATGGGAAGATTGATCGCAGTAAGGTTGCACAAGCGCTCACCAAGTACCAAATTGATCCCAATAAACCTAATCCCATGAAGATGTAAGGCCATCATGAGTCAATTACTTGAAATCAAGGTCCCCGATATTGGGGACTATCAGGATGTGCCGGTGATTGAGGTGCATATCAAACCAGGTGATCGCGTTGAGAAAGAGCAATCCCTCATCACGCTCGAGTCCGATAAGGCCACCATGGATGTGCCATCCTCCCATGCAGGAGTGGTGAAAGAGGTCAAGGTCAAGGTGGGAGACAACATCTCCGAAGGTGGCGTCGTACTTTTATTGGAGGCAAGTGATGCGGTCGCGTCCGCGCCTGCTGCCTCTGCAGCTCCACCAGCGCAAGTTGCACCTGCGGCCCCGGCACCGGTGGCATCTTCACCAACACCCCCACCAGCAGCGATACCTGCCGTAGCTTCTATACGAGCTGAACCAGTAAGCTCGATCGATGGCGCAAGCCATGCCAGCCCATCGGTTCGTAAGTTTGCCCGTGAGTTGGGTGTGACGATCGCGCAGGTCAAAGGCACAGGTCCCAAAGGGCGCATTTCACAAGAAGATGTGCAGGCCTTCGTTAAATCTGTAATGACTGGTGCAACGACACCAGCAAGTCAAAGTACAAGCGGCAGTTTAGGAGGCCTTAATCTCTTGCCATGGCCTAAGGTTGACTTTAGTAAATTTGGTGAGACCGAGCGTCAACCGCTCTCCCGGATTAAGAAACTCTCGGCCGCTAATCTGGCGCGCAACTGGGTCATGATTCCGGCGGTTACTTATCATGAGGATGCCGATATTACCGACCTTGAGGCATTTAGAGTTCAGACCAATAAAGAGAATGAGAAGCAGGGTAGCAAAATTACGATGCTCGCATTCTTAATTAAGGCTTCCGTAGCCGCATTGAAGAAGTACCCCGAGTTCAATGCCTCACTCGATGGTGATGATCTCGTCCTCAAAAAGTATTTCCATATTGCCTTTGCAGCCGATACCCCCAATGGTCTGGTTGTGCCAGTGATTCGCAATGCGGATCAAAAAGGGATCTTCGAGATTGCCAGAGAGACCGCAGAACTCGCAGCGCTTGCCCGTGAGGGCAAGTTAAAGCCCGAGCAAATGCAAGGAGCCAGTTTCACGATTTCATCCCTGGGTGGAATTGGTGGTACATACTTTGCGCCCATCATTAATGCTCCTGAGGTAGCGATTCTGGGCGTTAGCAAAGCTGCCATGAAACCGGTTTGGGATGGCAAAGCTTTTGTTCCTAGATTAATCTGCCCACTATCACTCACAGCCGATCATCGCGTGATTGATGGCGCATTAGCGACGCGCTTTAATGTTTATATTTCGCAGTTACTCGCCGACTTCCGTCGCGCTGTTTTGTAGGAGAAGGTGATGAGTCAACATGCGATCGTAGTACCTGATATTGGGGATTACTCTGATGTACCAGTCATTGAAGTTTTGGTGAAAGTCGGTGATGCCATTGAGAAAGAGCAGCCACTGATTGTTCTGGAATCCGATAAGGCCACCATGGAGGTCCCCGCGGATCAAGCGGGTATTGTCACGAGCCTTGCAGTGAAGGTGGGCGATAAGGTGAGTAAGGGTTCGGTGATTGGTCAGCTTGAAGTATCGGGTACGGCTTCATCAGCTACTCCAGCGACTACAAAATCATCAGCACCACCAGTACCACCAGCGCCACCCGCAGCCATTCCGGTTCCAGCTGGTGCGTATCAGGGTAAGGTACAGCATGAATGCGAGGTGCTCGTCTTGGGCGCTGGCCCTGGAGGCTATAGTGCCGCATTTCGAAGTGCAGACTTGGGTGCCAATGTGATTTTGGTCGAGCGCTACCCAACCCTTGGTGGCGTTTGTCTGAATGTGGGTTGCATTCCGTCCAAGGCACTGTTGCACACCGCAGCCGTGATGGATGAGGTTAAGCATATGGCCAAGCACGGCATTGAATTTGCGCCTCCCAAAATTAATCTTGATCAATTACGCCAGCACAAAGAGGGCGTGATTGCCAAGTTAACCGGTGGGCTAGCGGGTATGGCCAAGATGCGTAAGGTCAATGTCGTGAGAGGTCTTGGACGTTTTCTGGATGCGCATCATGTGGAAGTTGATGGATGCACAGGAAGTGGACAAGATCTATCGGGCCAAAAAGAAGTGATCCGTTTTCAGAAAGCCATTATTGCCGCTGGTAGTCAACCCATTGCTTTGCCCTTTATGCCTAAGGATCCCCGCGTGGTGGATAGTACGGGCGCATTGCTATTAAAGAGTATTCCAAAGCGTATGTTGGTAATTGGTGGCGGCATTATTGGTTTGGAGATGGCCACCGTCTATAGCGCACTCGGTTCTCGCATCGATATTGTGGAGATGATGGATGGTTTGATGGCTGGGGCTGATCGTGATCTCGAGCGCGTTTGGGAGAAAATGAACGCGCATCGCTTCGATCACATCATGCTCAAAACCCGTGCGGTTCGTGCAGAGGCCAAGCCGGATGGCATTGAGGTTTATTTTGAGGGTGAGAAGTCGCCAGGCAGCCCACAACGTTACGACCTTGTGTTGGTAGCAGTAGGGCGCACCCCCAATGGTAAGAAGATTGATGCAGGTGCTGCCGGTGTGCAGGTTGACGAGCGCGGATTTATTCCTGTCGATGCACAAATGCGAACCAATGTAGCCAATATCTTTGCGATTGGCGACATTGTTGGACAACCCATGTTGGCGCACAAGGCTGTGCATGAAGGTCATGTTGCAGCAGAGGCCGCGGCTGGTCAGAAGTCTTACTTTGATGCTAAGCAAATTCCGTCGGTCGCCTATACCGATCCAGAGGTAGCATGGGCTGGGCTGACTGAAGAACAGTGCAAGGCACAAGGCATTGCCTATGAAAAAGGCTTATTTCCTTGGGCCGCTAGTGGACGGGCGATTGCCAATGGTCGTGACGAAGGCTTTACTAAATTGCTCTTTGACGCCAACACTCACCGCATTATTGGTGGAGGCATTGTGGGAACCAATGCGGGCGATCTGATTGGTGAGGTGTGCCTAGCGATTGAGATGGGGGCCGATTCGGTCGATATTGGCAAGACCATTCATCCGCATCCAACCCTAGGAGAGTCTGTAGGATTGGCGGCAGAAGCACACCATGGATCGTGTACCGATTTGCCACCCGCAAAGAAGAAATAGCGTACAAAAAAGATTTACTACTTTTGAGTCCCAAGCAAAAACCCCGCCGTAGCGGGGTTTTGACTTCCTACGTTCTGTAAATTACTCAGATGACTTTTTGGAAGCCTTCGCTGCCTTGCTCGCGGCTTTGGTCACGGTATCAGCTGCATTTTGCATATTCGCTTGCGCAACTTCCATCGCGTGCTTGATCGCTTTTTGGCTGGTCTCATAGCTGTTGTTTGCTGCTGCGATCGCTTGCTTCATCATTTGAACGGCAGCGTCTGAACCGGCTGGAGCGTTTTTGGTCCACTCATCAACCATGGATTGCATTTTTTTCTGGTTAGCGGCGAACTCTGCCTCGGCGGTTTTAGTAAAAGCATGCGAGCTATCTTGTGCAATCTCATAAAGATCACGACCGTAGTTCATCATGCGCTCAGCCATTGGCTGAATCATTTCAGCTTGCTGGGTAATGAGTTGCTGTACGTCACGAACCTCGAGCGCTTTCTTGGCATTGCTCATGCTCTCGCTCAAACTATTCTTGGCAATTTGCATATTGAGCTCAACGAGTTTCTCAACACTTTTAAGGGCTTGGTTAGTTAGACCGGCAAGGGTCTCAAGATTGGCCTTTTGGGCGGCCGCAATTTGTTCAGGGGTTAAGTTCATCATGGACTCCTTCAGTTAAATAGGGGAGACTAGCTTTAATCATCTTACCCTTGATTATAGAAGAACTTATGTTGCGTTGCAACAAAAAATATTAGCCGTAAGGTTAATATTAATAATCCAATATAATCAATTACTTATATAAGAAACCTTAGATTCCTTGAAAGCCTACTACAGCGATCACTTTGTGCTCCCGTTGCCCACAGGGCACCGGTTTCCAATGGCGAAGTACAAAATGCTGCGAGATTTGGTTGTTGATCTTTCAAATACTCAATTGCTTGAAGCGCCACGGGCGAGCGATACCGAACTGCTCCTGGCCCATGATGCATCGTACGTGCAACGCGTAATTGGTGGAACCCTGACCGAGGCAGAACAGAAAGAAATCGGATTTCCTTGGTCAGAGAAAATGGTGGAGCGCTCCCGCCGCTCGGTGGGCGCCACAATTGCCGCATGCCAATCAGCCATCGCGGAGGGTGTCGCAGTCAACTTGGCGGGCGGTACGCACCATGCGTATCGCAATAAGGGCTCGGGCTTTTGTGTTTTCAATGACGCTGCGATTGCGGCGCGGGTGTTGATAAAGGACCCAATCGGTCTTCAAAAAATTGGCATACTGGATCTCGATGTTCATCAAGGCGATGGCACGGCGGCGATTTTGCAACACGATCCAGCGATTTGCACGGTCTCGATCCATGGCGAGAAGAACTATCCATTTGCAAAGACCAGCAGTGATCTAGACATCGCCTTGGCCGATGGTAGTGACGATGCCATCTATTTAGAGGTACTTGAGCAGGCCATCGCGTTTCTATCGCAGCAGGAGATTGAGTTTCTAATTTACTTGGCAGGGGCTGATCCTTTTGAGGGTGATCGTTTGGGTCGTCTAAGACTCACAAAAGAGGGGCTAGCGCTACGTGATCAACGCGTCATGGCATTTGTGCGAGAGCGGGGCATCCCTATCGCCATTGCGATGGCAGGAGGGTACGCCAATCCAATTGAGGATACCGTGCAAATTCATTATCAAACGATCCAAATTGCAAGTGCGCATCAGCATACAATGAGTATTTCCAAGTCTTAACCCTTTTCATGAAGTCAGCCACTCCGATTGAGGCATTTGCCGCGCCATTGTTTGTGTTTATCTGGAGTACGGGTTTCATCATTGCGCGCTTTGGCATGCCGTACATGGAGCCCGCCACATTTTTATTCCTGCGCTTTACTGGTGTATTGCTCGTGATGGGTCTCATCATTTTGTTCTGGAAACCCATCTGGCCCAATCGCTCCCAGACCATCCATATTGCAGTCGCTGGAGTGCTATTGCAATTTGGCTATGTGATGGGGGTGTGGAGCGCGGTGCGCTTGGGAATGACCGCTGGACTGATCGCATTGATTGTGGGATTGCAACCCATCTTAACGGCGTGGAGTGCTTCATGGGTTGCCGAGCGGGTTAACTATCGCCAATGGCTTGGTTTGGTTTTGGGCATTGGTGGTGTGGCTTTGGTGGTAGCCGATAAAACCAGCTTTTTGGATATTCCGATGAGTGCCTATGGTTTTGCGATTGCCGCTTTATTTGCCATTACCTTTGGTACGCTCTACCAGAAAAAATACTGCCCAGATTTTGATCTTCGGGCCGGATCGATGATTCAGTTTTCGATCTCAGCTCTCTTGTGCTTGATTGTTGCCTTGCTCTTTGAGACCCGTGAGATTGTCTGGAATGCGCCAGTGATTGGGGCCTTGCTCTGGGGCATTTTGCCCACCTCGATTGGTGCAATTAGTTTATTGTTTATTTTGATTCGTAAGGGTGCTGCCACCAAGGTTACGAGTCTCTTATATCTAACACCACCCACCACAGCCTTGATGGCCTGGATACTATTTGATGAACCCCTGACTCTCATGATGCTAGCGGGGCTATTGCTCACCATGACCGCAGTGATTTTGGTGAACTACCAAGGAAAAATAGTAGCCAAGCGCTAATCCAGTTATTATTATGTAACTGTACTGAATTCTGGGATTTATATTGAGATTGATTCAAGCGTTTATTAATTCAGTTACTCGTCATTTGTCTGAACAGCAGACAAGGGCCCGACGCCCCCTCCAGATTCTTCTCCTTGGTATTCTTAGCATCACTCTTGGTGTTACTGAGCCAGCCTTGGCGCAGTCTTCAAGTAGCTCCCAAGCGAACAAACCTAAACAGAGCACGCAAGCAAAAAAGCCCGCCGCGGCCCAAAAGCCCAAGTCCGCCAATCCCAAGCAGGTGCGAACTACGGTTAATCGCCCCAAGAATCCCCCGCCAGCAGCTGGTCGCCCATCGTTTGCGACCGCGATGGGTTTGCGCAACCAACCGGATGATCTCAATCTCAAGTCGAGTGTGGCGATGGTGGTGGATCAGCATTCCAAAGAAATCCTCTTTGAGAAAAATCCCGATGTCAGCTTGCCAATTGCGTCCATTACAAAGCTCATGACCGCAATGGTGGTGCTTGATTCCAATGCGCCACTGAACGAAGTTCTCACGATTACCCAAGAGGATGTGAAGATTTATGCCAAATCTCGCTTGTCCTTGGGGACCAAGCTAACCCGTGAGGAAGCGCTTCTCCTAGCACTAATGTCCTCTGAGAACCGCGCCTCGTATTTATTGGCTCGTAATTATCCAGGCGGTGCGAAGGCCTTCGTCGAGGCCATGAATCACAAGGCTTACTCTTTGGGAATGACCCATTCTAACTTTACCGATCCAACCGGTTTATTAGCTACTAATGTATCGACCGCTGAGGACTTGGCCAGAATGCTGGTTGCTTCGTATAACTACAAATTGATTCGGGAGTTCTCCGTATGGCCCGATACCACCTTGGTGATTAATAAGCGCCCACAGGTGTTTCTGAACACCAACCGTCTGGTGCGCGCGGGTGATATGGAAATCGGCTTGCAAAAAACAGGATTCATTAGTGCGGCTGGTAAGTGCTTGGTGATGCAAGCCAAGGTGAATGGGCTGCCGATACTATTGGTGTTCTTGGATTCGGTTGGAACCCAATCGCGTTTTGCCGATGCAGTACGGGTGCGCGATTGGATTGAAAGCTATCAGCCTGGTGAGCCAAAGCCGATTCGCCGCCTCACAATGTAGAAACTAGTCGGTCTTGGAGACCGCTTGGGGTTTATATCCCAGACCTTTGGAAATTTGCAGCGCAGTTTCTTGTAAGGCCTTAAGCCAATCGGGTTGCATGCGATCGGTTGGCGAGCTAAGTGATAAACCCGCCACCAACTTGCCCGTATCATCTAAAATCCCGGCAGCGAGGCAACTCACTCCAAGTTCAAGCTCTTCGTTATCCCGCGAGTGGCCCACATGGCGAACACTACCAAGCTCACTCTCGAGCTTGGCTAGTTGAGTGATGCTATTGCGTGTATGACCAGCAAGACCCGTGCGGGTTGCATAGGCGCGTACTTGATTGGGGTCATCCACCGCCAAAAATAATTTACCAACAGAGGTCAGGTGCAAGGGCGCGCGACCACCAATGGCGCGCACCACCTGCATCCCAGAGCGCTCGCTATAAGCACGATCGACGTAGACAATTTCATCACCCTGCCGAACCGAGAGGTTGACAGTTTCACCGGTGAGCTTATGAAGGGCTCGCATCGGCAGTTGAGCGGCCTCTCGAACTGATAAGCGCTCTTTGACCAAATTACCGAGTTCCAAGAGTCGCAAGCCTAATTTATAGGTACCGCCATCACCGCGCTCGACTAAGCGACAGGCAACCATATCGTTGAGAATACGGTGTGCGGTAGATGGATGTAAGCCGGTTTTTTGAGAGAGCAGTTTGAGGCTACTCGCTTCTTCTTGATCGGCCAAGCAATCAAGCAGGTTCATCATGCGTTCAACGACCTGAATCGCCGTCTTGCCAACATCACCGGAGTTTTTGTTTGCCTTGCTATCCATATCAATGATTGTAATGAGTTTTTACAGCATTGCGTATTGTGAAATCTAATAGTAAATCAAGCCGGACAATTCAACAACTGAGAAGCAAATGAAATCCTTAAGGGAAGGCCCGCACACAATCTGCAACTAGTTTAGGGCCTTGATAGATGAGCCCAGTATAGATTTGCACCAAACTAGCGCCTGCATCAAGCTTCTGTTTGACGTTCTCAGCAGACAGGATGCCACCAACCCCAATAATGGGAACGCGGTTGTGAAGTACCTGAAATAAATCATGAATGGTTTGATTAGAGCGCGCCAAGACCGGTGACCCTGAGAGGCCACCCGTTTCATGACCGTGCTCGAGCTCTTCTACACCGGTGCGAGCAATGGTGGTGTTCGTAGCGATTACTGCATCGATCTCAAACTCAATTAAGAGATCCGCAATCAGCCTGAGGTCGGCTACCTCGAGATCCGGTGCAATTTTTAGAAAGAGTGGCTTACGCACGCCGAACTGATTACTTAAATCCTCGCGAGTTTGGTGAAGCGCTTGCAATAACTGGCGTAACATCGCTTCACCCTGAAGATCGCGTAAGTTTTTAGTATTGGGTGATGAGATGTTGGCGGTGATGTAGCTTGCTACTGGATAGACCTTTCGCATGCAGGTGATGTAGTCATTGGCAGCATCTTCAATGGGTGTGCTGGCATTCTTACCAATATTAAGACCAATCACGCCACCTTCTTGATAAAACCGTGAACGCTTGACGCGTTCAACACAGGCATCGACTCCATCATTATTAAAGCCCATGCGATTAATTAGGGCGTGCGCGCTTGGTAGACGAAACATGCGCGGCTTAGGATTGCCGGGCTGTGGCAAGGGAGTGACTGTGCCAATCTCTAAGAACCCAAAACCAAGGCTTGCAAGTGTGTCGATATGCTTACCATCTTTATCTAAGCCGGCGGCCAAACCCACTGGATTGCGAAATTGCAACCCACAGAGCTCAACCCGCTTGATGATGGGTTTGCCAATCAAGGCCTTCAGAAGTCCGCAGCGCTCTAGGCGATCTAATTGTGCGAAGGAAAAATCATGAGCCTCTTCGGGGTCAAGCGAGAACAGCAGGGGACGAACAAGCGGGTAGGTATTAATCATCAGTATGCTGATCCGGCAACAAGCGTTGCCACTGATCGTTGATCAATCCTTCTAGTGGTTGAAATTTAATCTTGTATGACATTTTAGGGCTTTGTGCAATGTAGTAGCCCAAATATAAATAGGGTAGACCCAGTTGCATAACCTGATCAATCTGCCATAGGACACTATAGGTGCCATAGCTCGTACCCGTTTCACCAGAATCATAAAAGGTATAAACCGAGGAGATGCCTTGCTCCAACACATCAATCATGCTCACCATGCGCAGACGACCAGGGTGTGGATCATTCGGACCATCCCGAAACTCCACCATGCGCGAGTTAACCCGGCTTTGCAATAAGAACTGTGTGTATTGCTCCTGGTTGTCATACTCCATCAAACTGGAATGATGACGGGTCGATTGATACTGCTGATAGAGCTGGTAGTGCTCGTCAGTAAACGCAAGGCTTAAGACCTGAGTTTGCAATCCGGCGTGTTTTTGCCAAGTGCGGCGTTGACTACGATTCGGTGTAAAGGAGGCCACTGGAATGCGTGTTGCGATACAGGCTTTGCAATGATCGCAATAGGGTCGATAGGTATACGAGCCACTACGACGAAAACCCGCATTTACCAAATTGCTATACACATCGGCGCCGATGGAATGGGTAGGAGTAGCAACTTGCGAGCGAGCAATTTGCTTGGGAATGTAGCTGCATGGATAGGGCGCTGTGGCATAAAACTGAATCGCCGTAATTGGTAGTTCGTGAACGCGGCTCATCGCAGGTATCTCTCTAGAATGAACTTATTCATCGCCCATTTTCCTTGGATTGGAGCAAGCACAGCACGCTCTACATGCCTCAGGAACTCGGGGCGGCTAATGGGCATGGCCCCCAAGGAGCGAAGGTGGGCGGTCTCTTGTTGGCAATCAATGAAGGTCACACCATGATCGTAGCACCATGCGCACAAGGCTGCTAAAGCGAGCTTGGAGGAGTCGCGAACCCTGGAAAACATCGACTCGCCAAACACCATCGCCCCAAAAGAGACGCAATACAGGCCACCAATGGCTTGGTGATTCCGCTCCAAGGTAATGCAATGGGCATGACCTTGCTCATGCAATGCCGTGTATGCATCCATGATTTCATGGGTAATCCACGTGCCATCTTGGCCCTGGCGTTCGGTGGTGGCGCAGGCGCGCATCACCCCCGGAAAATCATGATCAACCCGCAATGTCATGCTCGGATCATCCAAGCATGCACGAATTGTTTTGCGTAATGACTGACTAATTTTGAGATTCGCGGGATTGAGGGTCATGCGTGGGCCAGGTGACCACCACAAGACGGGCTGATGATCGGAATACCAGGGAAAAATACCGCTGCGGTAAGCGCGCTCCAACTGTCCAGGATAGATGCGTTCACTCACTGCTAATAGCCCCGGCACCTCCGGGTCGGGATCGGGCTGAGTGAGTGGGTTAGGGAATGGATCGCTTGGGCCAAGCCACGGGATAGTACTCATGATCAGTGAAACAACTTACTCAATGCGCTCACCGGGCAAAATATCACGCGAGCGCGTACGGCCTTGCAAAATGCCGCCGCCACGGAGATCATCAAAATACCACTGCAAGGTCTGCTTCACAGTTGGAAAGGCAAGTTCTGACCAAGGGATTTGTGCTTCGGTAAATAAGCCGACCTCTAAACTCTCGATACCCGCTTCAAAGTGGGGCGTGCGCATCTGAGCTAAATAAAACAGGTGAACTTGCTCGACATGCGCTACATTCAAAAGCGAGAAGAGGGGGCCAATGTCGACATGCGCACCAGCCTCCTCAAGGGTCTCGCGGGCAGCGCCGTGTTCAGTGCTCTCACCAACCTCTAGAAAGCCTGCTGGCAGAGTCCAGTAACCATGTCGTGGTGCAATCGCACGTCGACAGAGAAGGACTTGATTCTCCCAAATGGGAATGGTGCCAACCACATTGCGCGGATTACGATAATGGATCTCACCGCATTGCGCGCAGACATGACGCATGCGCGTATCGTCAGGCGGTATTTGCAGGCGGACATTGGAGCCGCAAGAGGAGCAGTAGTTCATAAATGAGCCGGAATCATTCCACGCAAAGCATTGCATAGCATTATTTCATTAGCGTTTACTACCTGAGCAATAGTCAGGTTCGCCTCGCGGGCATTCATGCTCGGATCGGCCAAGATGACCGAACGCATCACACCTGGCAGTACCCCTGCAGATAGCGGTGGTGTGAGCCACGGACCATTCACATTCTCCCGAATAAAGATACTGGTGCGACCACCTTCGGTAACATGACCATGCTCATTGATAAATAAGGCATCAAAGCCACCTAGCTCAACTGCTTTGTGCCAAGCGGCATCGTAGATCACACGCTCGCTAATCTTGTGACGCAATAAGGGGTGATGCGACTGCATGGTGAGTTGCTGTGGTGTGTAATCACCTTGCAAAATCTCATGAGCCCAAAACAACTGAACAGGACCGGGGAGCATCTCAATCACGGAATGCGATAGTGATAGTTGGCCAGTTGCACTTAAATCAATCCGCACACGATGGATGTGATCGTGCGCTAAATCGGTTGCGGCCGCTTGCACCATCTTTAGCAAAGCATCGCAATCAAATTGAATTCCTAAATCACGCGCTGAGCTCGACAGACGCTCGAGATGCCTTGACCAGTTTGCAATTCGGGTGAGGTCGCTACCAGGATCAAAACGAATGGTTTCAAAGATTCCTACACCGCTTGGCAGGCTTGTTAAGAATGTAGCCTTGAGTTGACACTCTTGGTATTCAGTATTGGCATCGGAGTCTATGGTAATTCCGGCGCCGACACCTAAGACAAAAGACGATGAATCAGATTGTGCATGTTGATTTATCTGTAGGGTGCGGATTGGCACACTCATGGCAAAGTCGCCGTTGGGATCAAACCAACCCAATGCACCGCAATACCAGCCGCGCGGTTGATCCTCTAGCGCCTGAATAATCTCCATACTGCGTTTTTTGGGAGCGCCCGTGACTGAGCCGCATGGGAACACGGCCCGCAGCACATCCTCAATCCGAAGATTAGCTCGTGGCTTTGCTTGCACGGTTGAGGTCATTTGTAAGACCTGACCATGTTGCTTAACCTCAAAGAGCGCTGGAACATGAACCGATCCAGTTTGTGCGATGCGCCCTAGATCATTACGCAAGAGATCCACAATCATGACGTTCTCCGCTTGATTCTTGGGATCATTCGCTAATTCATTTGCCTGTGCTAAAGCGGCATCGGCCGTACCCTTCATGGGTTCTGCAATTAGGGTGTCGCCAGAGCGCCGAATAAACAGTTCAGGGGACTGCGATAAGACTGCCTGATGACCATCTTCAATGAACGCACCATAACGTCCCGGTTGACGCTCTCGTAAGCGCGCATAGAGGGCCAGGGGTGAGCCATAGGCTTCGCCATACACCCGGTAGGAGTGATTAATTTGATAGGTATCGCCCGCTGCAATCCATGCTTGAATGCGCCCAATATCCTCAGTAAAACGTACTTGATTGATGGAGTCGTGCCGATTAAGGATGCCACTTGGTGTTGACTCCATCGCTAGGCGTTCGTGTAGAAACGCATCGACCGCCTCTTTGGAGAGTTTGCTGACTTCAGTAAAAGACCATGCTCTGAGTAAAGGCAGTGGCTCTGGGTGCTTACATGTAATTCCTTGCCAGTAATAACCGAGCTCATAGGCAAAGAGTGCAACCACATATTGACCCTGACCTAGGGCGGTCTCGATACCATCAAAGCAAGTATCTAACTCATGAAATCGATTAGCACACCACTCTTGTTGGACGTGTTGATAGAGTCGACTGGTGGGTTGCTCCCGACTACTCTCAACATCGTCTAACAATAGCATTGGCTTATTTGAGGATGGTGACCGACTCAATCACGACAGGCGTATTGGGTACATCGGCCATGCGACCACGTGGGGTTGAAGCAACCCCGGTTGGTACTTGCTTAATCTTATCAATGGTTTGTGTCCCCGAAATCACTTTTCCAAAGACGGTATAACCGCTTCCCATCGCATTCGGAAAATCCAAGCCTGGATTGTCTTTGACATTGATGTAAAACTGCGCAGTCGCTGAATCGGGATCGGAGGTTCTTGCCATGGCAATGGTGTAGATCTGATTCTTTAAACCATTTTGCGCTTCAGAGACCACGGGTGGCTGCGTTGGTTTTTGTACCAGCTCGGTGGTAAATCCACCACCTTGCACCATAAAACCATTAATCACGCGGTGGAATACGGTGCCGTTATAGAAACCGCTCTTTACATACGCCAAAAAATTATTGACGGTCTTAGGGGCTTTATCGGAGTCAAGATCGACAACGAAGTTACCGAGATTGGTCTTAAATTCTACTTTGGGCCCTGCGTATGAGAACCCTGAGAGGGTGGTGATACTAATAGCGAGACCCAGTGAGAGCCAAAATTTGCGCATCGTGTTTCCTTTAATTGCAATGGTTATGGATGCTTCATTGTATTAGCGATTGGCGCATGCTTGGGCAAGCTCATGCCAGGCCGTAGTGTAGTTGGGGCTGCGCTCGGAAGAGCGCATAGTCCACTGCGGACGTAAACCAGCAGCTGCTAGGCGTAGGGTATTAGAGCCGTACTCTTGATTGAGTCGATCCATCACTTGCATGAGTTGGGATGAGCGCTCGCGTTGTGGCGGATTGCAAAAAAGATCGCCAAGATCTTGACCGGCTGGGTGTAGATCCAACAACATCACCCCCGCTTTCTTGTACGCAAAGCCAGGACGATAAATGCGCTCAATACCCGCGCTAGCGTATTTGGCCAAGACGCGTGTGTCATCCGTACCTACCAATAGGGGGATGGTAATACTCTTGGCGTATTGAGGATCATGGGGTGCAAATGGATTGGTACGCAGATAAATCAGAAGGTGGGAGCACCACGAACCTTGTTGGCGTAGTTTCTCGGCAGCGCGCGTGACGTAACTCACCACCGCTTGGCGTAGCTCATCGAGCTCATGGACGGGCTTACCAAAACTTTTGCTCGAAATAATTTGATGCTTACGCACCGCCTGATGGTCTTCGGTATCCTCTAAATGAAGGCAACTAATGCCATTGAGCTCATGCACGGTACGCTCAAGCACGACGCCAAACCGTTTACGAATCAAACTAGTTGAGGCATATTTCAGGTCGCATACGCTCCGTATACCGCATTGCTCGAGTTTGATCTTTAGGCGTCGACCCACACCCCATACTTCACCAATCTCAATATCGGCCATCAAGGCATCGGCCTCCAGGCGATTGCAATGCGACCAACTAAATACGCCTTGATAGTGCAAACGTTTCTTGGCAATATGGTTCGCTAATTTGGCTAAGGTCTTGCTGTGCCCAATCCCAACGCAGGTTGGTAGTCCTAGGTATTGCTTAATGCGTTTACGCATTTGCTGGGCATGCGCTACCAAGTCATTTGGGATGCCAGTTAGATCTAAAAAGCATTCATCGATGGAGTAGATTTCTTGATGAGGTGCGAATTCTCCTAAGACGGCCATGAGGCGAGCGCTCATGTCGCCATAGAGGGTGTAGTTGGAGCTGAGCCAAATGAGGCCATGTGAGCGAATCAGATGTTTGGCTTCAAAGAAGGGTGCTCCCATCCGAATGCCGAGTGCGCGTGCTTCTTGGCTGCGGGCAACGATGCAGCCATCGTTATTGGATAACACCACAACGGGTTTGCCTTCGAGGCGAGGGTTAAAGACCCGCTCACACGAGACATAAAAATTATTGCCATCCACCAGAGCAAAGACAGGGCGCATAGACAACTACACCTTATGGATCACGTGCGCGACGACCCCCCAAATTTGCAACTCTTGCCCCTGACGAATCTCAATCGCGGGGTAATCGGGGTTATCAGCACAGAGCAAAATCTTGCCGCGTTGTTGATGTAAGCGTTTCACGGTGAGCTCTCCATCGAGAGCTGCAATCACGACGCGACCGTGACTGGGTTCGAGCGAGCGATCCACCACCAATAAGTCCCCATCATGAATCCCCGCCCCAATCATCGAGTTGCCTTTCACTCGCAAGAAGAAGGTAGCCTCCGGATGCAAGACCAAGTGTTCGTTGAGATCAAGGCGCTTGTCGTAATGATCAGCCGCGGGTGACGGAAACCCGGCAGGTGCGCGCCCAGCAATCAGGGGTCGATAGCAAGACCTACGCCGGATGGGGGCGAAGCACGAAGACAGCAGAGGGTTTAAATCAGGGGATTTCATATACTGTATATTTATACAGTATATAGTAATTTTGTTAGTTCAGAAACGGGCCATACCTTACGTTTTATTGGCCTGCTTATCTAAGCTACGCAAGAAGGCCATGCGTTCTGCAATCTTACTTTCAAGGCCACGCTCAACTGGCTCATACCAGCGCGGCTCTGCCATCCCTTCGGGTAAATACGATTCTCCTGCAGCGTAGGCATGGGGTTCATCATGAGCATAGCGATAGGCGTGACCATGCCCGAGGTCTTTCATAAGTTGGGTTGGGGCATTACGCAAATGCACCGGCACTTCACGACTGCGATCGCTTGCAACAAAAGCACGAGCCGCATTAAATGCGTGATAGCTTGCATTACTCTTGGGTGCCACTGCTAAATAAACGACGGCTTGCCCTAAGGCTAGCTCACCCTCGGGTGATCCCAAACGTTCATAGGTTTGTGCAGCATCATTGGCAAGTTGTATTGCCCGTGGATCGGCTAGACCAATGTCTTCCCACGCCATGCGCACAATCCGACGTGCGAGATAGCGCGGATCAGCACCACCATCGAGCATGCGGCATAACCAATAGAGCGCAGCATCGGGGTGTGAGCCGCGCACCGATTTATGTAAGGCTGAGATCTGGTCATAAAACTGATCACCGCCTTTATCAAAGCGCCGTGCATTGAGATTGAGGGTATTCTCAATCAGAGTCCGATCTACAGAAGTAATACCTTGAGTGCGGACGGTTTGTTGTAATTGCTCGACCAAGTTCATTAAGCGCCGCGCATCTCCATCGGCATAGCCCACGATGGTTGCCATCGCATCGTCACTAAGCGTAATGCTTGGCAAAGCATGATCGCAGGCACGTACTAAGAGTTGTCTTAACTCATCGCTGGTGAGTGGTTTGAGAACATAGACCTGAGCGCGCGAGAGAAGGGCAGCATTGACCTCAAAGGAGGGGTTCTCAGTAGTGGCGCCAATCACGGTGAAGAGACCTGATTCCATATGCGGTAGTAATGCATCTTGCTGACTCTTATTAAACCGATGAATCTCATCAACAAATAAAATCGTTTGCCGACCAAACTGAGCCATGTCATGATGCGCCTGCTCAATCGCCTCCCGGATTTCTTTAACACCTGCCAGGACAGCCGAGATCGCAATGAAGGAGTGACGAAAGGCTTGTGCGGATAATCTAGCAATCGTGGTTTTACCAACCCCAGGCGGACCCCACAAAATCATCGAATGCGGTTGACCACTTTCAAAGGCTAAGCGCAATGGTTTACCAGGCCCCAATAAGTGCGCTTGACCAATCACTTCATCGATGGCCTTGGGGCGCAAGGCCTCGGCCAATGGCGCAATGGGTTTGGAGTCAAATAGGCTGGGCATGGCCTTGATATTCTCGCACTTTTAAGGAAGCCGCTAGCGTCATGGCCATGACACAAACTTCGTTAAAATCCTCGCCATGAGTGAAAACAAAGAATTCGTGTTCGAAAAGAAATTGCGCCCATTGCCGCGCTGGATCTTTATGTCCCGCTGGTTGCAGGCCCCACTTTATATTGGCCTCATTGTCGCCCAAGGTGTTTATGTTTGGCAGTTCTGGTTAGAGCTAATTCATCTCATCACGATGATGGGAACGAATGAGATGACCGAGACTGCCTTGATGCTGATCGTCTTGGGACTGATTGATGTGGTGATGATCTCCAATCTCTTGGTGATGGTGATTGTGGGTGGCTGGGAGACCTTTGTCTCACGCTTAGATCTTCATGATCACCCCGATCAGCCCGAATGGCTCTCGCATGTCAATGCCGGAGTATTAAAGGTCAAACTGGCTACCGCGATTATTGGGATCTCTTCGATTCATTTGCTAAAGACGTTTATCAACGCCTCCTCCTACGATGAGAAAACCTTGCTCTGGCAAACCTTGATTCATGTGACGTTTGTGCTATCGGCATTAGCAATTGCGTATACCGAGAAAATTATTTCTGCTGCCCACCAGAAGCACTAGCATCAGAAAAACTCGATTAGTAATTACGAATCAAGCTAGCTAGACCCGCCCAGATCAAACACACTGAAGCCACCACTGTTAAGTGGGTGCGCATGCGTAAGAACGCATTGGCCATTTGAGTGTTCTCAAAATAGTACGCGTAAGTGCGTTGATCAATCGCACGTTGTACGATCAAAGTGGCTGCGAGTAAGAGCAGCGCTAATGGAATAAAGATATGAATCGCCAACCACGCAATCAGTGCTGGCATGATCCCCCATATCCAAACGCTGTGATCAAGCCAGCGATTTTGGGTTGACCCGCCGATGGTCTTAAAGCAAGCGCCCCAGTGCAAGGCGCCCAAAAACGAGACGATCACTGCACCATAGGCGACCAATGACTCAAGAGCGATCAGATCATTGGGACTATCTGCTAGCTGCACCATGAACGCCAGCCCAATAAATGGAATGAGTCCCGCGTACCCAAGGATCCGCACAATCGTTGGCAACTCACTTTTTGTCGTAGGCATACACTCCGCGTCCAGTCTTGCGTCCTAGATGGCCTTTGGCAACCAAATCAATCAGTAAGGGTGATGGACGATATTTATCGTCTTTAAATTCTTTGTGATACACCTCCATGATCGCTAGGCAAGTATCAAGACCAATCAGGTCGGCCAATGCTAAGGGGCCAATGGGGTGGTTACAACCAAGTTTCATACCGGTATCAATATCTTCGGGGCTAGCAATTCCTTCATGCAAGACAAAGAAGGCTTCATTGATCATTGGCAAAAGGATGCGATTGACGACAAAGCCTGGTGAGCTTTGAACAGTAATAGGCTCCTTGCCCATACGTGTGGCCATCGCCAGCACAGCCTTCAGGGTCTCGGGACTGGTTTGCTTGCCCATGATGACCTCGATAAGGGCCATGAGGGGTGGGGGATTGAAAAAATGAATCCCAATAAAACGCTCGGGTCGTGAGTTGAGTGAACCCAGGTGCGTAATCGAGATGGACGAGGTATTGCTCGCAATAATCGTATCTTTGCTAACTACCTGATCGACTTGATGCAAGATCGATTCTTTGATGGCTTGATTCTCAGTGGCGGCCTCAATCACCAAAGAGACTGAAGCAAGATCGGTGTATTGCGTAGTGGTCTTAATCCGCGCCAAGGTTTGGGATTTTTGCTCAGTACTAATTACTTCTTTTTTAATCAGGCGATCTAGGCTGTTACTTAGTGCTGCCAAGCCTTTCTCGAGCGCTGCATCGCTAACATCCAGTAATACAACATCGTATCCAGCGCTGGCGGCCACTTGAGCAATGCCATTACCCATCGTGCCAGCACCAATGATTCCAATCGAGGTGATGGTCATTTTGCTAGCTTCCTACGTTGATATTGAGTTGCGCCAAACAACTGTTCTTTTTCCTTCGGATCCATCTCAGGCTTACGCAGAGTGGTTAATACCTCAACACCGCGTTGCACTGCAGGTCGCGTACCAACCATCTCAAACCAGCGTTTGAAGTTTGGGTAATCCTTGAGATCCATCCCTTGTTTATCCCAACGACGTGTCCAGGGATAGATAGCAATATCAGCGATGGTGTACTCATTACCAACGATGAACTTATTTTTCTTCAAACGCTCATCCAAGACACCATACAAACGCTTTGCTTCATTGGTATAGCGCTCTATGGCGTAATCAATTTTCTGGGGTGCATATAAACGAAAGTGATGATTTTGGCCCAACATCGGACCTAAGCCACCCATCTGAAACATCAACCACTCCATGGTCTCGTATTTACCCCGAATCGATTTAGGCAAGAAGCGTCCTGTCTTATTAGCCAGATAGAGCAAGATAGCGCCGGATTCAAATAGATGAATCGGTTTACCATCGGGGCCATCGGGATCGACGATCGCTGGGATCTTATTATTGGGGCTGATTTTCAGAAAAGCGGGCTTAAATTGATCCCCCTTACCAATATCAATCGGAATGGCACGCCAATCGCGATCTAAGCGATAGCCGCATTCTTCCATCATGATATGGATCTTATGGCCATTGGGAGTGGCCCAGCT
Source organism: Polynucleobacter acidiphobus (assembly GCF_003065385.1). NCBI lineage: Bacteria > Pseudomonadati > Pseudomonadota > Betaproteobacteria > Burkholderiales > Burkholderiaceae > Polynucleobacter > Polynucleobacter acidiphobus. The sequence goes on along the minus strand of NZ_CP023277.1, from coordinate 978,841 downwards.
GTATACATCGATCATGGATTTTTTCATCATGGCTCTCTTATCGGTATTGATTATGGTGCTAAGGCTTGTAAACGAAGTAGTGCGGTCTTCAGTGTTGACTCTTGTTTGGCAAAACAAAAACGGATGACTCCTGATTCTGTTTGATTGGCGTAGAAGGCCGAGTTTGGAATGGCTGCAACACCCAACTCCGTGGTTAACCAACGACAGAACTCTGCTTCTGGAAGGCTGGCCTCTTTGCGCGGTAAGGCGGTGTAATCAACGCATTGAAAATAACTACCCGCACACGGTAATAACTTCAGTGGGGTGCTAGCAAGACCCGCCCGGAAATAATCGCGCTTGGCTTGGTAAAACGCTGGAAGACCCAGGTAATGCTCGGGGTTTTGTATGTAGTGCGCAACCGCGTACTGCATGGGTGTATTGACTGAGAACACGTTAAATTGGTGTACCTTGCGATATTCATGCATGAGTACAGCGGGGGCGGCAATGAATGCGAGTTTCCAGCCCGTGACATGAAAGGTCTTGCCAAAACTAGAGACCAAGAAACTGCGCTCTGCGAGTGCTGCATGGCGCGCGATACTCTCGTGAGGTTTGCCATCAAACACCATGTGTTCATAGACCTCATCGCTCAGGATCAAGATCGAGGTATCTTTGACCAAGCTATATAAGCGTTCCAAATCATCAGCATCCCAAATACTAGCCGTAGGATTGTGTGGTGTGTTGGTAATAATTAAACGGGTCTTTGGATTAATGGCATTCGCTAGTGCTTCCCATGGCAAGGCATAAGCATCGACGAGTCCATCACGATCGCGCACAATCTCCATTGCCACAGGCACCGCTTTACCACCAGCCAATTGAATGGCTGGTAAGTAACTATCAAAGGCGGGTTCAATCACAATCACTTCATCATTGGGACCAACGCAAGCTTGAATTGCAGTAAAGATTGCTTGGGTTGCCCCAGCGGTTACCGTAATTTCAGAGTACGGATCATAGTGATGGCCATAGAGGCTTGCAATCTTCTGCGCAAGCGCTTCACGCAGTTCAAGAATGCCTGGCATGGGGGCATATTGGTTATGACCCAAACGCATGGCGTGGTTGACGGCATCGAGTAGGGCCGGATCGCAAGGAAAGTCCGGAAATCCTTGCCCTAAGTTGATGGCTTGGTGCTCAGCCGCCAATGCCGACATGGTGGTGAAAATCGTGGTGCCAACTTGCGGTAGTTTGGAGGTAAACCAGCCCTCGGGCGCAAGACTATCGCTAGAATGTGGAGTTTGGAGAAGCGGTGATGGCATAACTAAATTGTGCCACGCTAACTCTAAGTACTTAGGATCATTCATAAATTGCGGTTCTCTTTGCCCTTTACCCGTTGGTTACCCGAATATCAGAAGCCGGGAGTGGTGCGTGCGGATCTTCTCGCTGGATTAACGGGCGCCATCGTGGTGTTGCCTCAAGGGATTGCATTTGCTCTATTAGCAGGCATGCCCCCGCACTATGGTTTGTATGCTGCGATGGTCCCATGCATCATTGCCGCACTCTTTGGATCAAGCCGCTTAATGGTGACCGGCCCAGCCAATGCAATTTCGCTAACCACCATGGCATTGATTGCGCCGCTCGCGATTCCGGAGAGCGAGCATTACGTAGTGCTGGTACTCACGCTTAGTTTTCTGATTGGCGTGATTCAGATTGCATTGGGTTTAGGTGGGGCAGGGAAGTGGGTTGAGAAAGTGCCGCACTCGGTGATTGTGGGCTTTACTGCTGGCGCTGCTGTACTGATCATTAATAGCCAAGTTGGAACCTTGTTGGGTATTGAGATCGCGCGTGGCACGAGTGTGCTTGACACAATCATACAAACCATTATTGCGATTCATCAAGGCCAATGGCGACCACAGGTATTGGCTCTAGTACTGATTACTTTGGTGACCATGCGTTTGTGGAAACCGCTCAATCGTTGGATCCCCGCGATGCTGATTGCGGTGATTACGGGTAGTGTTGCCCTGCTGGTTCTGGAACAGTACTTCACCGAATTTTCTGGGATCCGTAAGGTGAGTGCGATCCCTGGGGCATTGCCACCACTTTCGTATCCAGTCCTGTCACTAGAGCATCTGCAACTTCTGTTCGGGCCTGTTTTGGTAATGACTCTGTTGGCATCGACCGAGGCAATGGCAATTGCACGTGCTCTAGCCCTGAAACGCAATGACTCGTTTGATGCGAATCAGGAGTTCATTGCTCAGGGGCTTGCGAATGTGGGTGGATCCTTCTTCTCAGCCTATCCATCGAGTGGATCGTTTAATCGCTCTGGTGTGAACTTGGCTGCCAATGCGCAAACGCCGCTCGCCGCAATTTGTGCCGCGGTCTTCTTATTAGTGATCTTGATCTTTGTTTCACCTTTGGCGGAGCATCTGCCTTATGCGGTGATTGCCGCCTTACTATTAGCGGTGGCCTGGAACCTGATTGATCTTAGGCAGATTCGCCATGAATTTCGCTCGGGGGCACAAGAATGGATCCCGATGGTCATTACTGGCGTTGGTACCGTAACCATCTCTTTGGAATGGGCCGTTCTGGCTGGTATTTGCAGCGCCGCGATTGCCAAGCGGATTGGCGCGTCTGCAAAATAATTGAAGGTGACTAGAATAGGGTACTAAGCACTATTAAACGAGCCATTATTTATGTTAATTGTTTTATCGCCTGCCAAATCCCTCGATTACGAATCACCGCTGAAAGTAAAAAAACACACCATGCCTGATTTTGTGGGGGAGTCCGCTAAGCTGATAGCGGATCTCAAAAAACTTTCCCCCCAGCAGGTGGGCAAATTAATGGGAATCTCAGACCCATTAGCAGCGCTGAATGTGGGACGTTATCGCGATTGGTCCAAAACATTCACAACCGAGAACAGTCGCCCGGCGCTTCTCGCTTTTAATGGGGATGTGTACGAAGGCTTTGACGCAAAATCCTTGGATGCGAAGGCACTAGACTTTGCGCAAGAGCACGTACGGATTTTGTCAGGTCTCTATGGAGTCTTGCGCCCCTTGGACTTAATGCAACCCTATCGCTTGGAAATGGGCACTGTCTTGAAAAATGCGCGCGGTAAAGATTTGTATGCCTTTTGGGGCGATCGCATTACGAAAGCCCTTGAGAAAACACTGAGTCAACAGAAAAAACCATTCTTACTGAACTTAGCATCGGAAGAATATTTCAAAGTATTGCAAGCCGATGCTTTGGGGTGTCCAGTGATCTCACCGGTTTTTCAGGATGAGAAGGACGGCAAGTACAAAATCATCTCTTTTTATGCCAAACGAGCACGAGGACTCATGGCGCGCTTTGTGGTGGAGAATCGTATTACTGACCCCTCAGAGCTCAAGCACTTTAAATCCGAAGGCTATCGCTACAGTGCTGCTGAATCGAAACCGGATAAACCCGTATTTCGTCGTGCAGAACAAGCGAAGTAAATTCTGAAGTAAATTCATTTAGCAGGAGTGCTCATTCATTATGGCGGTTCATCGTTCTAAATCATCGCAACGGACCTCGCCTGAGACCGAGCGCTTAGTAGCCGATTCCATTTCGCTGGCAGCATCGGGTAGTCAGGTTGAAGATCGGTTTTGGGAAGAGCGTTTACGAACCCGTCTTCTCAAGCTTTTAAAGAGCCATCATCAATCGGTGATTGATACGGCGCTTGATCAAACCTTTCGGATCAATACGGTTGCCTTTGAGGTGTTAGCCGATACCGCCGAGACATTGGCCGAGTCCATGAGTTTTGAGCATGAGGGTACGCATTGGGATGCATTATTGATTGCGATGCCCATTGTGGCTCATACTCGTTATCAAATTCCTTCAGGGCCCTTGCCCGTTTCCTTAATTGAAGCATCGGCGGGCGCATTACAACGAGCCGTTGCTGCTGAGGGCACGCAATTTGCCATCGTGCCCTGGCTCTATAGCATTGATCAAATGCCTCATTCGCATACCCAGACTCGCACCTTACTTGAGACCCTGGCGAATGCTGCTGTATCCGGTGGTGAGATGAAGCTCGAGCTGCGTGATATGTCAGAGACCATTGCTGTTCTGGCCGATCCGCGCTTCATTTTGGCGGTGATTATTGCGCCACATCAGCAACCGATCTTTCGCTGGCAAATGGATGGACCTCAGCGTCAAGAGCGTGGTGTGGCCCTGGCAGAGTGGCAAAGCGCCATGTATGACCCACTATGCCAACTCTTACCCGGTTGTGAGTTTGAGCTCCTCCTACCCGAGGCGTATTTTACGAACTGTCGCTTGGCAGATAAACATGTGCGGCCCTTGAGTATTCGTGCAGCCGTGAACTTTTTAGAATCCACTCTTGGGGTGCTACCCGCTGGCTTGTCATGTGTGGTCGGCGCCTTTGGTGAAGAGCAAGCCGATGAGTACCGTATCTCGTTTAGCCTCAAGGGTTCTTCAGAGATTATCTATGGGGTAATTTGGCCCTTATACGATCGCGAGAGTGTGGCAAGTGACGCACTCAATGATGTCTCAGATGAAGAGAGTCCAATTAAACGGATTTGTGATGCCTTACATGACGCTGGCGTGGAAGATGTATTCCGACACGCCGTCTTATTTACACCCGAGTTGTGTGATGATTGTGGGGTGCCACTATTTCCAGATCGGCAGGGTGAGGTGGTTCACGCCGAGATGCCCGAAGATAGTCCTTCGCAGCAACCCTTATTTCATTGATTCGTGCTGAATTAATTACTTCTCGAGGGCGAGAAGGTGGGCTTCTCGACCTTCTTTCATGGCTACGGTCTTGCATTCATCCGCTACTCGAACACCCGTTTTGATATTAAACAGCATGGCTTTGGGGCCAATCACCACTAAATCAAGACCGCTGTCGTAGTTCTTAAATCGCATGCTACCTGGCAGGGACTGCTCTTTGAGCATCGCATAGGATTTGGAGCGCCATTGCACCTCGAGCTTCTCAACGGGGCCGCTCGTAATAAAGCGTTCATTGTTGCTACAGGTCCAGACATGCGGCACAGTCAATGCACTCTCTTGTGCACGAACTTCATGCGCAACACCAAGCGCCATACCCACAAGCAATACTGGAAGTAATGAGCTTGATAATTTGCGCATGCCATCTCCTAAAGTGAACTTCTCCAATGGATTGATCTTAACCCAAAAGATGCTTAACGCCCGCTTGTTCTTCAAGCAACTCATTCAAGGTCAAGGTCATGCGCTCACGAGAGAACGCATCAATTTCTAGACCCTTAACGAGGGTGTATTCACCATTGGCGCAGGTCACGGGGAAGCCATAAATGATCTCAGCAGGGATCTCGTAATCTCCAGCGGAGGGAATGCCCATGGTGACCCATTTACCGTTGGTGCCCAAGACCCAGTCGCGCACATGATCAATCGCCGCATTAGCTGCAGAGGCAGCTGACGATAAGCCACGTGCTTCAATGATGGCAGCACCGCGTTTGCCCACCGTTGGAATAAAGACATCTTTGTTCCAAGCTGGATCATTAATCAGATCTTTGACCGACTGACCATTGACCGTCGCAAAGCGATAGTCGGGGTACATGGTTGGACTGTGATTGCCCCACACAATGAGCTTCTCAATATCAGCGACTGCTTTATTGGTCTTGCTTGCCAACTGGGAGAGGGCACGGTTGTGATCAAGACGCAACATAGCCGTGAAATTCTTGGCCGGCAGGCTAGGTGCAGACTTCATCGCAATATAGGCATTGGTATTGGCGGGGTTACCAACCACCAATACCTTGACAGTTCGCTTGGCAACTTGATCGAGAGCCTTGCCTTGAGCCGTAAAAATTTGCGCATTGGCGGAGAGTAAATCTTTGCGCTCCATACCAGGGCCGCGTGGACGAGCACCGACTAAGAGAGCCACATCAATGTCTTTGAAGGCGGTCATTGGATCGCTATGCGCAGTCATTCCGGCCAATAAAGGGAATGCACAATCTTCCAGTTCCATCATGACCCCTTTGAGGGCCTTTTGTGCCTTCTCATCTGGAATCTCCAGTAACTGCAAAATGACGGGCTGATCTTTGCCCAACATATCGCCATTGGCAATACGAAACAGTAGGGAATAACCAATTTGACCTGCTGCACCAGTGACAGCGACACGCATAGGGGCTTTTGCCATTACAAACTCCGGATAAAGGGTTAATGATGAACTTGCTTACAAACCATTAGTTTACATTTACACTAGAGCCAAGTCTTTTATAAGATAAAAGAATCACGATTAGTTACGATGCGATCCGTAGAGCAATCTGCCAACTTTAGCCCTCTGTATCAACAGATTAAAGAGCTCTTATTGGAGAGCTTGCAAGCCGGTGAATGGCAGCCTGGGAGCCCAATCCCAAGTGAGATGGACCTGGCCGAGCGCTATAAGGTCAGTCAAGGAACTGTGCGCAAAGCCATCGACGCCCTTGCAGCCGAGAATGTGGTGGTGCGACACCAAGGGAAGGGTACCTTTGTCGCTAGCCATCGCGAAGATGCCGTGCAATTTCGGTTCTTGCGCCTCGTTCCAGATGATGGCAAAGAGCTGATTCTGAAGAGCGCTTTTCTGAGCTGCGAGTCACGCCAGGCCGACGCACATATTGCTTCGCTTTTGGAGCAGAAGCCCAGTGATCCGGTCATCGAAATCAAGAGGATTCAGCGCTTTGGTGGGCAGCCAACCGTATTTGAGACCATTTACCTTTTGCCAAAGCGTTTTGAGGGAATCAGCCTTGAGCGCTTGAGTAGTTGGCATGGACCCTTGTATGGCTTTTATGAAAGCGAATTCAATACCCACATGGTCTGGGCCGAGGAGCAAATCAAGGCAGTGAATGCCAGTGCTGAGTTGGCCAAACACCTCAATCTTGCCCCTGGCGCAGCGCTCTTATCAGTTGAGCGCCGTAGCTTCACCTATGGCAATAAGCCGGTTGAGGTCCGTATGGCGTATTACGAGACCACGAAGTTGCACTATGTGAACGAATTAAGCTAATGCATTAAGGATAAACACCTAAAGATATATTAATAAAATTACTTAAAATCAATAAGTTAGGCTATTGGATGCAAAAAAGTGTCCACTAAGTCTGACGTTTCTAATAGAATATGTTGCAATACAACAATTTAACAATTTGGCCCTTACTTAGTCAGGAATACAACCAGCTATGAGTGACTCACACCAGGACTCAAATCCAGCCCAGCAGCGGCCAGTGTTCCGGAACATCGGGATTGCACAACTTGCCCAATATCGACTTCCTTGGCCCGGCAAAGTTTCCATCCTTCACCGTATTTCTGGTGCCGCCTTATTTCTGTTTCTTCCCTTCATTCTCTTTTTGTTCGATAAAAGCCTGGCCTCTGAGGTCAGCTTTGCTTATTTCTCGAACTTGCTGGGTAATCCGCTCGTGAAGTTAATTTGCTTAGGCTTGATTTGGGGCTATTTGCACCATTTCTTTGCCGGGATTCGTTACTTGTTTCTTGATCTTGAGATCGGAGTGGATAAGGCGGCCGCAAATCGTTCAGCAGTATCGGTCATGGTTATTAGTCTCACGCTGACTGCGATTTTAGGTCTGCGTTCATTTGGTCTCTTCTAGGTCACGCGCTATGTCAAAAAATAATATTGGTCCTAAGCGTCTGGTGGTTGGTGCCCATTACGGGCTTAAAGAATGGATTATTCAGCGCGTCACCGCGATTGTGATGGTTGCATTCACTGTTGTTCTATTGATCGTTTATCTTCTGAACGGCAATCCCAGTTATGACGGTTGGGCAGGATTGTTTGCCAATCCGCTGATGAAGGTGCTGACTCTTCTAGCGCTGTTAAGCCTTTTCTATCACGCCTGGATTGGTGTGCGTGATATTTGGATGGATTACGTCAAGCCCGTTGGCATTCGCTTGGGCCTACAAGTTATTACCGTTTTATGGCTCGTCGGCTGTGCTGCGTATGCCATACAGATCCTATGGAAAGTGTAAGAAATGACAGCCATTAAAAAATCACTTCCCCGCAGGCGTTTTGATGCTGTGATCGTGGGGGCCGGCGGCTCTGGAATGCGTGCAGCCTTGCAGCTCTCAGAAGCAGGACTTAGCGTTGCAGTCTTATCAAAAGTATTCCCGACCCGTTCACATACCGTTGCTGCGCAGGGTGGTATTGGCGCATCGCTTGGCAATATGAGCGAGGACAACTGGCACTATCACTTCTACGATACGGTGAAGGGCTCCGATTGGTTGGGTGACCAAGACGCGATTGAGTTTATGTGCCGTGAGGCACCCAAGGTAGTCTATGAGCTTGAGCATTTCGGTATGCCGTTTGATCGCAATGCCGATGGCACCATTTACCAACGCCCCTTTGGCGGCCATACTGCAAACTATGGCGAGAAGCCTGTGCAACGCGCTTGTGCAGCAGCTGACCGAACTGGGCACGCCATGTTGCATACCTTGTATCAACGCAACGTCAGAGCAAAGACCCATTTCTTTGTTGAGTGGCTCGCGCTTGATTTGATTCGGGATGCAGAGGGTGATGTCGTGGGTGTCACCGCACTTGAAATGGAAACCGGTGAGGTTTACATCCTCGAAGCCAAGATTACTTTGATGGCCACCGGTGGAGCAGGCCGTATTTGGGCTGCGTCTACCAATGCGTACATCAATACTGGTGACGGTATGGGCATGGCGGCGCGTGCTGGCTTGCCTCTAGAAGACATGGAGTTCTGGCAGTTCCATCCAACCGGTGTTGCGGGCGCAGGCGTTTTGCTCACCGAGGGCTGTCGTGGTGAAGGCGGGATTCTGCGCAACAAAAATGGTGAGCGCTTTATGGAGCGCTATGCACCCACGCTAAAAGATTTAGCCCCACGCGATTTTGTATCGCGCTCGATGGATCAAGAAATCAAAGAAGGGCGTGGTTGTGGTCCAGATGGTGATTATGTGGTGTTGGATCTCACGCACATTGGTGCTGAGACCATCATGAAGCGTTTACCCTCGGTCTACGAAATTGGTATGAACTTTGCGAACGTGGATGTGACCAAAGAACCCATCCCTGTGGTGCCAACGATTCATTATCAAATGGGCGGTATTCCCACGAATATTCATGGTCAAGTGGTGGTTCCGAAGAATGGCAATCCCAATACGATTGTGAATGGCCTCTACGCGATTGGTGAGTGCTCGTGTGTCTCGGTACACGGCGCAAATCGTCTGGGTACCAACTCGCTATTGGATCTATTGGTCTTTGGTCGTGCCGCAGGCAATCACGTCGTACAAGCCAACCTGAAAGCCCGTGAGCACAAACCATTGCCTGCGGATGCTGGCGAGTTCACACTTGAGCGGATTGCCAAGCTTGATAACAGCACATCGGGTGAGTATGCGCAAGACCTTGCGAACGATATTCGTAAGACCATGCAAACCTACGCTGGTGTGTTCCGTAACCAAGAGTTACTCGATGAGGGTGTACGCAAGATGGCAGAACTCACTGAGCGTGCCAAGCACCTGTGGGTGAAAGATAAATCACAGATCTTCAATACTGCGCGGATTGAAGCGCTAGAGATTGACAACTTAATCCAGACGGCAAACTCCACCATGATTTCTGCAGCCGCTCGCAAGGAGAGTCGTGGTGCGCACGCTCATGATGATTTTCCGAAGCGCGATGATGCCAATTGGATGAAACATACCCTGTGGTACGAAGGCAATCAATTGGATTACAAGCCGGTGCAACTTAAACCCCTGACGGTGGAGTCGGTTCCACCTAAAGAGCGTACGTTCTAATATTTGGATAAAGACTATGAGTGATACCCGTATCTTTGAAATCTATCGTTACGATCCAGAAGTTGATAAGGCTCCTCGGATGCAGCGCTATGAGTTAGAGCTCAAGGGTGAGCGCATGCTCTTAGATGCCCTGATCTCGCTGAAGAAGCAAGATGAGAGTATTTCCTATCGTCGTTCCTGCCGTGAGGGTGTTTGTGGCTCTGATGCCATGAACATCAATGGTAAGAATGGTCTTGCATGTTTAACCAACATGCGATCCTTGCCCCAGAAGATTACTCTGCGTCCTTTGCCAGGGTTGCCAGTGGTGCGCGATCTGATCGTTGACATGACTTTGTTCTTTAAGCAATACCTCTCGATCAAGCCTTATTTAATTAACGACATGCCGCCGCCCGAGAAAGAGCGGTTGCAAAGTCCGGCAGAGCGTGAAGAGTTAGATGGTTTGTATGAGTGCATTCTGTGTGCGTCGTGCTCAACCTCGTGCCCATCATTTTGGTGGAACCCCGATAAATTTGTTGGACCCGCTGGCCTGCTTCAAGCCTATCGATTTATTGCCGATAGCCGCGATCAAGCAACTGCCGAGCGCTTAGATAATTTGGAAGATCCGTATCGCTTGTTCCGTTGCCATACCATCATGAATTGCGTTGACGTTTGTCCGAAGCATCTCAACCCAACCAAGGCGATTGGCAAGATTAAAGAATTGATGGTGCGTCGGGCAGTATGAGCCTTGACGCTAAGCAGATTTATCAGCTTCGCAGTGCAGCGCGACGCGGTTTGTTGGAAAACGATTTAATTCTGGAGCGTTTCTTTCATCGATTCGCTCATGAACTAAATGATGAGCAGGGCAAGGCGCTATCCACGCTCTTGCAATTGGATGACAATGATTTGCTGGATTTGTTGTTGGCTCGCAAAGAATTGAATCCGGCGATGGATTCTGAGCCTGCTAGAGCGGTATTGGGTATGTTGCGTCAACGATAATGAATTGCATTGACTGATTGGGAATAAACCATGATTGAATCAAACATCAAAGCCAAACTTTCTTTCTCTGACGGTACGCCCGATATCGAGCTGCCAATTTATAAGGGCACCCAAGGTCCCGATGTGATCGATATTCGTAAGCTCTATGGTCAAACTGGAAAGTTCACTTACGACCCTGGCTTTTTATCGACCGCCTCGTGTAGCTCAAAGATCACCTTCATTGATGGCGATAAAGGCGAATTACTCTATCGGGGTTACCCTATTGAAGATCTGGCCAAGAATTGTGACTTCCTCGAAGTGTGCCAACTTTTAATTAAAGGTGAGCTTCCAAACGAGAAACAAAATCGTGAGTTTCAAGACATGGTGATGCATCACACCATGGTGCACGAGCAAATGCAGTTCTTCTTGCGGGGATTCCGGCGTGATGCGCACCCCATGGCGGTGTTAACCGGTTTGGTTGGCGCCATGGCGGCCTTCTACCATGATGAAATTGATTATGGTGACGCCAAGGCCCGCGAGATTGCCCAAATTCGGTTGATTGCCAAGATGCCGACCTTAGTGGCTATGTCGTACAAGTACTCGATAGGCCAACCGTTTATGTACCCAGACAATAACCTGTCGTACACGGCCAACTTCATGCGTATGATGTTTGCAACGCCATGCGAGCCTTATAAAGTCAATCCGGTCTTGGTTCGTGCGCTCGATCGCATCTTCATCTTGCATGCTGATCATGAGCAAAATGCATCAACCTCAACTGTTCGCTTGGCTGGATCATCGGGTACTAACCCGTTTGCTGCCATCTCTGCCGGTATTGCATGCCTTTGGGGCCCAGCCCATGGTGGCGCCAATGAAGCCTGCCTTGAGATGCTGAATTCGATTCAGGCAAGTGGTGGTGTGGAGAAGATTGGTGAATTTATCGCTCAGGTGAAAGATAAGAACTCCAATGTTCGCTTGATGGGCTTTGGCCACCGCGTCTATAAGAACTTTGATCCCCGCGCTAAGCTCATGCGTGAGACCTGTCATGAGGTTCTCAAAGAGCTTGGATTAGAAAATGATCCACTCTTTAAGCTCGCGATGACCCTCGAGAAAATTGCGCTTGAGGATGATTATTTTGTGGGTCGTAAGCTCTATCCGAACGTCGATTTCTACTCCGGTATTGTGCAGCGGGCGCTTGGTATTCCGACCGAGATGTTTACCTGCATCTTTGCACTCGCCCGAACCGTTGGTTGGATTGCTCAGTGGGAAGAAATGATTACCGATCCTGAATACAAGATTGGTCGCCCACGTCAGTTATTCACCGGCGCAAGCCCTCGAGCCGTTCCTCCCATTTCTGGGCGAAAATAAGCGTTATATTGCTTCTTTTGCTTTAAAGGGAATTATGCGTACGCTTTATGACAAGTTGTGGGATGAGCACGTCGTTCATTCAGAAGAAGACGGCACGGCAACCATCTACATTGATCGACAATTGCTTCATGAGGTGACGAGCCCACAAGCTTTTGAAGGCTTGAGTCTTGCCGCTCGCCCGGTCTGGCGTGTCTCAGCCAACCTCGCGGTCTCTGATCACAATGTGCCCACTACAGATCGTACCGAGGGTATTGCCGACCCAGTATCTAAGTTGCAAGTCGACACCTTAGATCAAAACTGTGATCGCTTTGGTATTACCCAGTACAAGATGAATGACCAGCGTCAGGGCATCGTGCACGTGATTGGCCCTGAGCAGGGCGCTACCTTGCCTGGGATGACTGTAGTCTGTGGAGACTCTCATACCAGCACGCATGGTGCGTTTGGAGCACTGGCCTTTGGGATTGGCACCTCCGAAGTGGAACATGTGCTCGCAACCCAAACCTTGCTCATGAAAAAGAGTAAGAACATGTTGGTACGGGTTGAAGGTCGTCTCCAACCCGGTAGCACGGCAAAAGATATTATCTTGGCCGTGATTGGCAAGATTGGCACCGCCGGTGGCACGGGCTACACCATTGAGTTTGCGGGTGAGGCCATTCGTCAGCTATCGATGGAAGGGCGCATGACCATTTGTAATATGGCGATTGAAGCCGGTGCGCGCGCTGGCTTAGTTGCCGTTGATGAAACCACCATTGAATACATCCAAGGGCGACCCTACGCTCCCAAGGGTGAGGCTTTGCGCCAAGCCTTGCAATATTGGCGCACCTTGCATTCAGACCCCGGCGCCCATTTTGATCGCGTGGTTGAGTTGCGGGCTGAAGAGATCGCCCCCCAAGTTAGTTGGGGCACCTCCCCAGAAATGGTTCTGCCAATTGGTAGTCGCGTGCCCGACCCGGAGCGCGAGCGGGATCCTGTCAAGCGTCAAGCAATGGAGCGCGCCTTGCAATACATGGGGCTTGAACCCAATTTGCCACTTGACACCATTTATGTAGACAAAGTCTTCATTGGCTCATGCACCAACAGCCGGATTGAGGACTTGCGAGCTGCCGCAAAAGTAGTTGAGCGTTTAGGTAAGAAGGTAGCGGTCAATGTCAAGCAAGCCTTAGTGGTACCAGGCTCTGGTTTGGTGAAAGCACAAGCCGAGCGCGAAGGTCTTGATCGGGTCTTTAAAGCCGCTGGATTTGAGTGGCGTGAGCCGGGTTGCTCGATGTGTCTGGCAATGAATGCTGATCGCTTGGAACCTGAAGAGCGCTGCGCTTCAACCTCTAACCGTAATTTTGAGGGTCGTCAAGGAGCGGGTGGCCGCACTCATTTAGTCAGTCCCGCAATGGCTGCCGCTGCGGCAATTGAAGGGCATTTTGTGGATGTGCGCAAGATCGCTTAATCTTTCCTAGAATATGAATATGAACCTTTTGATGCGCTCCGGATTGATTCTTCTTTCAACGATCACGCTTACAGCCTGCGCAAACACGTGGACAGGCGTTGGTAAAGATTTACAGGAGATGGGCAAAAAAATGGATCCACAGGCGAAGCCCGTGGAGACTGCGCCTAATCCAGCGGGTACTCCAAGCACAAATACCAATAACAAAGACGTTACAGTCACACCGGTCAAATAATCATGGATGCATTTACGGTTTATCAGGGGCTAGTCGCCCCATTGGATCGCGAGAACGTCGATACCGACGCGATTATTCCGAAGCAGTTCCTAAAATCGATTAAGAAGACCGGTTTTGGTCAGAATCTCTTTGATGAGTGGCGCTATCTGGATCAGGGGGAGCCTGGTCAAGACTGTTCGAAGCGCCCCCTAAACCCTGACTTTATCCTGAATCAGCCGCGTTACCAAGGGGCCGGTATTTTGCTGGCGCGCAAGAACTTTGGTTGTGGAAGCTCCCGTGAGCATGCACCATGGGCCTTAGCGCAATACGGATTTCGGGCGATTATTGCCCCAAGTTTTGCGGACATTTTCTTCAATAATTGCTTTAAGAATGGGCTCTTACCCGTCGTTTTATCGGAGCAAGAGGTCGACCACCTATTTAATGAGACCAAAGCATTCTCTGGCTATCAACTTACCATTGACCTTGAGAGCCAAGAAGTGATTGCCCCAGATGGGCGTCGTTATCGCTTTGAGGTCACCCCGTTTCGGAAGTATTGTTTGCTCAACGGTTTAGATGATATTGGTCTAACCCTACGGCATGCCGATAAAATAAAAGCTTTTGAGGCAGAACGCATATTGCGCATGCCATGGCTTGCGACCCAGCTCCCGTAGTCTGACGCACTCCTGGCGCTCAATGGGCTAGCGCCATTACATAAAGGTTCATGATGAAAATTGCTGTTCTCCCGGGCGATGGCATTGGTCCGGAAATCGTTGCGCAAGCCGTAAAAGTTCTAGAAGCGCTCAAATTACCCCTCGAGATGGAAACCGCTCCAGTTGGCGGAGCTGCCTATGACGTGGCGGGTCATCCATTGCCCCCGGCTACTCTGGATTTGGCTAAAGCAGCCGATGCTATCTTATTTGGAGCGGTGGGTGACTGGAAGTACGACACTCTAGCGCGCGAGTTAAGACCTGAGCAAGCAATTTTGGGTCTACGCAAGCATTTGAGCCTCTTTGCAAACTTCCGTCCAGCGATTTGCTACAAGGAGTTAACCGCCGCCTCGAGCCTAAAACCTGAAATTGTTGGCGGCCTCGATATCCTGATCGTGCGCGAGCTTAATGGCGATATCTATTTTGGTTCACCCAAGGGTATTCGTAATGCTCCTGATGGGCTCTTTACAGGAGCACGTGAGGGCTTTGACACCATGCGCTACAGCGAACCTGAGATTGAGCGAATTGCGCACGTAGCATTTACAGCGGCTCGTAAGCGTAATCACAAAGTGTGCAGTGTGGATAAATCCAATGTGCTGGAGACCTCCCAGTTATGGCGCGAGGTCATGACCCGGATTGCAAAGGAATACAGCGATGTGGAGTTAAGTCATATGTATGTGGATAACGCTGCCATGCAATTAGTGCGTGCCCCCAAGTCCTTTGATGTGATCGTCACTGGCAACTTATTTGGAGACATTCTCTCCGATGAGGCTGCTATGCTCACGGGCTCGATTGGCATGTTGCCCTCAGCATCCCTTGATAAGAACAATAAAGGTTTGTATGAACCCAGCCATGGTTCAGCCCCTGACATTGCTGGAAAGAATATTGCTAATCCCTTGGCCACCATTTTGTCAGCAGCGATGATGTTACGCTTTTCTCTCAACTTAGCAAATGAAGCCGAGCGCATTGAGAAGGCTGTGCAAACCGTTCTGGCGCAAGGTTATCGCACGGCCGATATTGATACGGCTGGAATGAAACGCGTATCCACCTCCGAGATGGGTGATGCGGTGGTTGCTGCTCTTCGTTAATTAATTCATTAAAAGAACTTAAATATGGCATATACCCCTTTAGCAAATCCTGTAGTTGGTTTAGTTGGTTGGCGCGGCATGGTTGGCAGTGTGCTGATGCAACGCATGCAAGACGAGAACGACTTTACTCACATCGAACCTGTTTTCTTTAGCACCAGTAATGCCGGTGGTGAGGTGCCATTGATCAATGGCCAACGGGTTACCAAAAGTGAGACCCGTTTACAGGATGCCAATGATGTAAAGGCCTTAGCTCGTTGTGATGTGATTTTGACCTGTCAGGGCGGTGATTACACCAAGGCGATTTATCCCCAACTACGCGCAGCGGGTTGGCAAGGGCATTGGATTGATGCAGCGAGTGCGCTGCGCATGGAAAACGACGCGGTAATTGTCTTGGATCCCATTAATCGGCCGGTCATTGATAGGGCGCTGGACTCTGGCGGTAAGAACTGGATCGGTGGTAATTGCACGGTGAGCTTGATGATGCTGGCGATGGGCGGGCTTCTCAAAAGCGGCAATGTGGAATGGATTAGTGCCATGACCTATCAAGCAGCATCTGGTGCTGGAGCTGCCAATATGCGCGAGTTACTCGAGCAAATGGGCACTTTGCATCACAGCGTTGCCAGCGAACTCGCCAATCCAGCCTCATGGATTTTGGATATTGATCGCAAGGTAGCACAGACCATTCGTTCGGCAGAGTTCCCCAAAACCAACTTTCGGAACACCGCATTAGCGGGAAGCTTAATTCCGTGGATTGATGTGCCGGTTGAACACGGTCAGACCAAAGAAGAGTGGAAAGCAGGAGCCGAGTGCAACAAGATCATGGGCAATCCGCCATTTCGGTCGCCGGGTAGTATTCCGATTGATGGCATTTGTGTTCGCGTTGGCGCGATGCGTTGCCACTCACAGGGCTTAACCGTCAAGTTAAAGAAAGATATTCCGCTTTCTGAGATTGAGACGATGTTGGCAGCTGATAATCAGTGGGTGAAGGTGGTTCCCAATGAGCGGGAGATTACTGAGCGTGAGTTATCACCAGCAGCAGTAAGTGGCACTATGACCATTCCGATTGGGCGCTTACATAAATTAGCCATGGGCCCGGAGTATCTAGGGGCATTCACGGTCGGCGATCAGTTGCTATGGGGTGCTGCCGAACCTCTGCGTCGCATGCTACGCATTTTGCTTAATACTTAAGACAAAGATCTAAGATGCCTTGGCGTTGCGTCCTGCAAACCCTATTTAACTGGCTAGTGCTGGCCATCGTGATCTTTTTCATGTGGCCAAGTGCGCAGGCAGTGACCTTGGGATCGCCCATTATTTTGTCCAAACCCAAGGAGTCATTACGCGCTGAGATTCCGGTGCGAACGGGTCTAGAAGATCGACCCTATCTAGAGTCGCTAGCAATTGATCCGGTTACCAAGGCTGACTATGAGCGCTTGGGGATCTCCACACGCGTTTTGGATTACAACCCGTCGATTATTCTCAAGCGCAATCAGCCCGAGCAATTTCTGATCGTGGTGCAAACCGAGAGCCCCATTGAAACCGGGAAGGACCCCTTTGTTGACATCATCTTAGGGCTCAAATGGACGAACGGCGGTATTGCTAAGACCTATAGCTTGATGGTCGGCGACGTTAGTCAGGTAACGGTGCGACCCGGTCAAACTTTGAGTGAGATCGCTTCGCAAATCAGGCCGCAATTGGGTAGTGCCGATATGGACGAAGCCTTGCTTGCTTTATATAAAGCCAATCCCGATGCATTTATTGGCGGCAGTATCCATCGCTTAAAGGCCGGTGCGCAACTCAACAAGCCCGATGCCACTTTATTGGGTTCCATTACTCCCGCACAGGCTAAAGAATTTGCACAAGAGGCAAATCGAGCATGGCTTGAGCAGGAGGGTGGATCGGGTCAAAGCGCTGTATCAAGTCGTGCAGCGAATCAGTCCTCTAACCCCACACCGGGTGTTGGCGAGGATCGCTTGCGCATTGGCCCCGGTGCAGGCAGCGAGGCGGATACGCGGCGTTATGTGGAGGAGATGGTTGCCCAAGAAAAGGCCTTGGCACAAAGTAAGGCACGCGTAGCAGAGCTTGAGAAAAATATTGCTGATTTACAAAAGCTCTTAGAGGCTCGTAAAGAGGGTGTGAGCCCGAGTGATTCTGCTGCACCGAAGTCAGGCATGGATCAATGGGGACCAGCCTTAGTAGGGGTTGGGTTAATTGGTATCACGGGCTTACTGCTGTGGTCACTGGCTCGCTACACTCGCCGTGCTGAATCACAATCCCATGAATCACCGGCCGGTTCCAAAGAGGCTAAGATCACTGCGAGCCCTACAGCGATTCCGCCCAAAGCGGCGGCCATTCTGTCGAGTCTTGACCTCAACCTAGACTCACCTAAACAGCACGATGCTGACGCCTTGCGGGTAAAGCTCAATTTGGTCAAGGCTTACATCACGATTGAAGACTTTGTCGCAGCACGCAAAGCCTTAGAAGAGATTCTGCTGGTAAGTAGTCAGGTCGATCCACAGATTACCATCGCCGCTCGCAGCCTGATGGCGCAGATTAATCAACGCAACGATCATTAAATGAAGCGGATCGCTCTAGGCGTGCAGTATGATGGCCGCGCCTATTGCGGATGGCAAGTTCAGCCCAATCAACCGACCGTTCAAGCCGCCCTTGAATCCGCCATTAGTCAGTTCATTGGTGACGGACAAGCAGTGCGAGTCACTGCAGCAGGGCGAACCGATACAGGGGTGCATGCCCTTGGGCAAGTGGTGCACTTTGATGCGCAGGTGGAGCGCGAAGATTGGTCATGGGTGCGGGGGATCAATACCTTCTTGCCACCCGATGTGGTGGTGAACTGGGCAAAGCCGGTAAGCGCTGCTTTTGATGCGCGCTTTAGTGCAAAAGAGCGCACCTACATTTATGCCTTACTGGCTGGGCCAACACGCTCGCCCATCTTGCATCAGCGCTACGGCTATCAAATGCTACCAGCCGGTCAATGGTTTGATATCAAACAAATGCAAACCGCCGCGCAGTACTTGGTGGGTGAACATGATTTCTCATCATTTCGGGCATCGGAATGTCAGAGTAAGACTCCTGTGAAGCATCTCTACGAATGTAGCATCATCGATCTGCAACCATTTGTGTATTTCAAGGTCAGGGCCAATGCCTTTTTACATCACATGGTGCGTAATATCGTTGGGAGTCTTTTGCATATTGGCCAAGGGCGGCAATCTAGCGATTGGATGAGTAAAGTTCTCGCCGGCAGAAATCGGGACTTAGCAGCGCCAACCTTTGCCCCCGATGGGTTGTACTTGGTGCGGGCGGCCTACCCAGAAGAATTTGCAATCCCTGCACCGCATTTACACAATGCCGGTTTTCCAAAAGAGCTTATGCTCCAATCTTAACCATGGGCTTACTAACTTACACCCCTACGCACACCCGGATCAAGATCTGTGGCTTGCGCACACCTGCAGATATTGAAGCCGCAGTGGCAGCTCAGGTCGATGCGGTGGGTTTCGTCTTTTACCCCCAAAGCCCCAGAGCAATTAGCCCAGAAGACGCCGGCACCCTCATTACCCAATTACCCGCCTCGATGGATGCAGTAGGGCTGGTGGTTAATCCTACCCCCAATCAAATGGAGGAGATCCGGGCAAATGCCGCCATTACCCTATGGCAATTTCATGGGGACGAGACCCCTGAGCAATGTCGGCGGCTTTCGGGTGGTCTACCCTGGATCAAAGCCGCCCGAATTGGCCAGTCCTTCAATTTCCCAGAATTTTCCCTACAATATGGGGATGCTGCCGGCTTTTTGCTAGATGCACTAGTTGATGGCTACGGCGGTAGTGGTACCGCCTTTAATTGGAACCTTATACCGGACACATGGGCAAACGTAAACGCGCATCGGGTCGTTTTGAGTGGTGGATTGAACTCGCACAACGTTGGCGAGGCGATCGCTCGTCTGCACCCCTGCGCGGTTGATATCTCGAGCGGAGTCGAGGTTCGTAAAGGGGTAAAAGACCCAGTGTTAATCAGGCAGTTTGCGGATGCAGTACGTAGCGCCGATCAAACAAATCCAAGCAGTCATTTCTAGCGCGTAGGCGTTAAACCAAGTCGAGGTACTTATGTACGACAAACCAGATGAACGTGGCCACTTTGGCCCTTATGGCGGCATCTTTGTTTCTGAAACATTGATGTATGCATTAAACGAACTCAAAGAAGCCTATGCAAAGTATCAGCATGACCCAGCATTTATTGAGGAGTTCCATTACGAGCTCAAACACTTTGTGGGTCGTCCATCCCCGGTCTATCACGCCAAACGCTTAAGCGAGCAGTTGGGTGGGGCACAGATTTATCTCAAGCGTGAGGATCTGAACCATACCGGGGCTCATAAGATTAACAACGTGATTGGCCAAGCGATGTTAGCCAAGCGCATGGGTAAACCGCGCATCATTGCCGAAACTGGTGCGGGTCAACACGGCGTGGCAACCGCCACCATCTGTGCTCGCTTTGGTCTGGACTGCACGGTTTATCAGGGCTCTGTCGATGTTGCGCGCCAAGCCCAAAACGTCTATCGCATGAAGTTGCTCGGTGCCAAAGTGGTGCCAGTCGAGTCAGGTAGTAAAACTCTCAAAGATGCACTCAATGAAGCGATGCGCGATTGGGTAACCAATGTGGAAAACACCTTCTACATTATTGGTACCGTCGCTGGCCCTCATCCTTATCCCATGATGGTGCGTGATTTTCAGAGTGTGATTGGGGAGGAATGCAAAGTCCAAATGCCAGAGATGATTGGTCGACAGCCCGACTATGTCTTAGCGTGTGTGGGCGGTGGATCGAATGCCATGGGCATTTTCTATCCCTATATTGATGTGCCCAATGTGCGTTTGGTTGGTGTTGAGGCCGCAGGTCGTGGCATGAATACCGGTGATCACTCCGCCGCGCTGTGTGCTGGCAAACCAGGCGTGCTTCACGGCAATCGTACCTATCTCTTGCAAGATGAAAATGGTCAAATTGCAGAGACCCACTCAGTATCGGCTGGTATGGACTACCCTGGCGTGGGACCAGAGCATGCATGGTTAAAAGATTCTGGTCGAGCAGAGTATGTGGCGATCTCGGATGAGGATGCATTAAAAGCCTTCCATGATTGCTGCCGCATTGAGGGCATTATTCCGGCGCTTGAGTCTTCTCATGCAGTGGCGTATGCCTGCAAATTGGCACCAACCTTGAGTAAAGACAAAGTCATCTTGATTAACCTCTCGGGTCGCGGCGATAAAGATATGCATACCGTTGCTCAAGCAACCGGTTCGGAAGGCTAAGTTCATGTCGAAGATTGCTGGTGTATTCGCAGACCTCAAAGCCAAGAATAAAAAGGGTTTGATCCCATTTGTAACGGCAGGTGACCCGCATCCCGATTTAACCGTGGATGTGATGCATGCCTTGGTGAAGGGTGGGGCTGATGTGATTGAGTTGGGTGTCCCATTCTCAGACCCAATGGCCGATGGCCCGGTCATTCAGCGCTCGTCTGAGCGTGCGCTTGCGCAAGGAGTGACACTCAAGCAATGCCTAGCTAATGTGCAGCAGTTTCGTCAAAAGAATCAAACCACCCCCGTGGTGTTGATGGGGTATGCCAATCCAGTCGAGCAAATGGGTCACGCAGCATTTGCAAAAGCCGCTAAAGCAGCTGGCGTCGATGGTGTGTTGATTGTGGATTACCCGCCTGAAGAATGCGAAGAGTTTGCCAAGCAAATGCGCAGCGAAGGTATTGACCCAATCTTCTTGTTAGCACCCACCTCCAGTCAAGAACGCATTCATCACGCAGCACAAATTGCGGCAGGTTACATCTATTACGTATCACTGCGTGGAGTAACTGGTGCAAGTAACTTAAATACGCAAGATGTAGCGAGTGTACTGCCCCTCATTCGGCAAGAGACCCCAATTCCGGTTGCCGTTGGGTTTGGGATTCGGGATGCGGCGAGTGCCAAAGCAGTTTCTAAAACAGCCGATGCGGTGGTGATTGGCAGTCGGATTGTGCAATTACTTGAAGAGGCAAAAAAGGGTGAAGAGTTGGTGGTACTTGAGCGCTTTATCCATGAAATCCGACAGGCTTTAGACCACGATTGAAGGTCGTTACAATACCGCTATGAGCTGGATTGACAAAATACTTCCGCCCCAGATCCAACAAAGCGATCCGGCCAGTCGGAAGACCGTCCCCGAAGGTTTATGGGTTAAATGCGGTGGTTGCGATGCGGTTCTCTACAGCACCGATATTGAAGCCAATCTCTCGGTTTGCCCGAAATGCTCACACCATATGCGCATTAATGCGCGCAAACGCCTTGATCACTTATTAGATCCCAAGCCACGCGTTGAGATTGGTGAATCGGTGTATCCGGTCGATGCTCTCAAGTTCAAAGACAGTAAAAAATACCCTGATCGTTTAAAGCAAGCCAGTGACGCATCGGGTGAATCAGAAGCCCTAGTAGTAATTGCTGGCAAGATTGAATCGATTCCTGCGGTGGTGGCGTGTTTTGAGTTTGAGTACATGGGCGGCTCGATGGGCTCGGTAGTGGGTGAGCGCTTTGTGCGCGGCGTTCAAGAAGCCATCCAGAAAAAATGCGCCTTCATTTGCATTACAGCAACCGGCGGTGCACGCATGCAAGAGAGTTTGTTATCACTCCTGCAAATGGCTAAAACTAATTCGATGCTGACCAAGCTCTCGCAAGCAGGTTTGCCCTACATTAGCGTATTGACCGATCCCACGATGGGTGGCATCTCAGCCAGTTTTGCATTCATGGGCGATGTGGTGATGGCTGAACCAAAGGCTTTAATTGGTTTTGCGGGCCCACGCGTGATCGAGCAAACCGTGCGTGAGAAATTACCCGAAGGATTCCAGCGCTCTGAGTTTTTGATGCAAAAGGGCGGTATCGACATGATTGTTGATCGTCGTCAGATGCGTACCGAGCTTGCAAAATTACTCGCCTTATTGCAAAAGATCCCAGCTGAGAAGTTACCGAAGCAGTTACTGCAAACCAATAGTTCGAGCTAAGTCGTGCTTGAACCTCAGCAGAGCCAACCAATCCTATTCACAAACCTAGACGAGTGGTTGTCCCACTTGGAGACCGCACACCCAGTGGGAATCGATATGGGTCTCGCCCGCATTACCCGGGTGAAGGAATCGCTGGGACTGCAATTTTCATGTCCCGTGATTACAGTGGGCGGAACCAATGGTAAGGGCTCCACCTGTGCCTTTCTAGAAAGCATTTTGCTGGCCGCTGGATATCAGGTGGCGTGTCACACATCCCCCCATCTCTTACGATTTAATGAGCGCGCCAGAATCAATGGGGCTGATGTTAGTGATGCCCAATTATTAAATGCATTTGAGCGAGTTGAACAAGCGCGTTGTCGATTGAGTGATCCACCAACCCTCACGTATTTTGAGTTCACCACCTTGGCCATCATGGATCTATTTGCCAATGCGAAGGTTGAAGCCGTCATCTTAGAGGTTGGGATGGGTGGGCGTCTTGATGCAGTCAATATTGTGGATGCCGATTGTGCGATTGTGACCAGTATTGATCTGGATCACATGGCCTATTTAGGTAATACCCGTGAGGCAATCGCTTTTGAGAAAGCGGGCATCTTCCGACCCAAGGCGATTGCGATCTGCGGCGACCCCATGCCCCCTGCGTCTTTAATCAATCATGCCAATGCAATCGGAGCAGATCTCTGGCTAATGGGCAAAGACTATTCATTTACGGGTGATCAACAGCAATGGGGCTGGTTAGGACGGGGTAAGCGCTTTAGTGGGCTGGGGTATCCGGCATTGCGGGGTGCTAATCAGCTTCTCAATGCCTCAGCAGTAATCGCTGCCTTGATCGCTTTGCATGATCGTTTACCAGTCAGTGCTCAGGATATTCGCAATGGCTTGGCATTGGTGGAGTTGCCTGGACGCTTTCAGGTCCTGCCGGGCAGACCCACGGTGGTATTAGATGTTGCGCATAATCCGCATGCGGCAGCAACCTTAGCGCAGAGCATTGAGGCCATGGCATATCACCCTTATACCTATGCCGTATTCGGGGCAATGGCCGATAAAGACATTGAGGGTGTACTTCAACCCATGTTAGATATTGTTGATTATTGGTATTGCACCGATTTGCCGACGCCGCGAGCAGCCTCGGCACACGATTTAGCAAAGCGCCTGCAGGCACTCAATAAAGAAGCCCTAGTGTTTCCAAATCCCGGAGCCGCCTATCAAGCGGCGTTGGATAAAGCAGGTGAGGGTGATAGAATTACAGTCTTCGGATCCTTCTATACCGTTGCAGGCGTAATGGCTTATCGAAATAACCAGGCACATTGATCCATGACCTTCTTATCGAATCTGTTTCGACGCAAGCCTGCCCCCCAAAAAATTGAGCCCCTGGCTCGCCGCACCTTCCCAAAACGTGCAAAGTCTAGCGAAGAAAGCACTGAAGATCTTGCGTTGACGGAGGACCCTGAAAAGCAACGTGCCCGCCATCGCTTGATTGGTGCAGCCACGTTGGTACTGATTGCAGTGATTGGCTTGCCACAAATTTTGGATCAGCAACCCAAGCCAGTCGCCAATGACATTACGGTGCAGATCGTAAGCAACATACCTAATCCGGCAGCAGGCGTACTGAACGTCGAGCCCGATAAGAAGCCACCATTGGAAGTAAAAGCAGAACCAAAACCTGAACTTGCACCACCTGCTCCCGCGAGCCCTCCGGTGGCAGCACCAAAACCAGCTAGCCCAGCCCCAGCAACTTCGAATGCCCCAAATAAAAGTTTAGGTTTAGCACCAGGTGAAGAATTGGTGAGTACCAGTAAAGAGCCCTCCGGCGCAGCCGATGCCAAGGTGGCAGCGAACGGTAAGTTTGTGATTCAGATTGGGGCCTTTGCTTCCGAAGAGCGTGCCAATGGTTGGGTTGCCAAACTAAAAGAGAACAAGATTCCGTACTATGTGATGACGCGTAATAACGCTGAGGGCGTCAAGCTCTATTTACTGCGAGCTGGTCCATTTACAGAACGCGAGGCGGCAGAGTCGGCCGAGAAACGAATCCGCTCTCTTGGCTTAAGTCCACGCATCGTTGAGCTGAACAAGAGTTAATCATGCAATCACTCGGCGCCATTCAACTAACGACCTTAGATTATTTTGCGATTGGCATCTTGATAGTTTCAGCAGTGGTTGGCTTGTGGCGCGGATTTTTTCGGGAGATCATTGCACTCGCATCCTGGTTTGCTGCTGCATGGCTCGCTTACCATTTCTGTAATTATTTGGCGACCGAATGGCTCTCGGCATTTATTCCCAATGAGACCGCGCGCTTAGCCGCTGCGTTCCTTCTCATCTTTGTTGCCATCCTCATTGCAGCAGGTTTATTAGCTCGCGCCTTTCAGTCCTTACTCTCAAGCGCAGGGCTCACCTTGGTTGATCGATTCTTTGGCTTACTGTTTGGTTTTGTGCGGGGCGCCTTGGTACTGGTTGTATTAAGCACACTGGGGGCACTCACTGGGGCGCAGGAGACGCAGGCATGGCAGGCTTCTGCGATTCGGCCAGTGCTTGAGCAGGGCACGGGCTTCATTCGTTCGTGGTTGCCTGAAAGCTGGGCGAAGCAGTTAAATGCAATTTCAATGACCGATCGTTCCCGATCGGCAAGGGGCTAACTATGTGTGGTGTTGTTGGAACGATTTCGCATCGACCTGTAAACCAACTCTTGTATGACGCTTTGCTCCTGCTGCAGCATCGCGGACAGGATGCAGCCGGGATTGCCACCATGAGTGGTAATTCGTTTGCGATGCATAAGGCTAATGGCTTGGTGCGTGATGTATTCCGCACTCGCAATATGCGCAGTCTGGTAGGTAATGCAGGTATTGGCCAGGTACGCTATCCCACTGCTGGCTCAGCGAGCAGTGAAGAGGAGGCGCAACCGTTTTATGTCAGCGCACCCTTTGGCATCATCTTGGCACACAATGGCAACCTAACCAATGCCCCCATGCTGCGCAGTGAGATGGCCTATCGTGATCGCCGCCATATTAATACCAGCTCCGATACGGAGGTTTTACTCAATGTACTTGCCGATGAGTTACAAAAAGAGACCAATAGCGCCGCCTTAGATGACGACTCGATCTTTAAAGCCGTCGCCGGACTTAATAAGCGGGTGAAGGGATCCTATGCAGTGGTGTCGCTGATTGCTGGATTTGGTTTATTGGCCTTTCGGGATCCCTTTGGGATTCGTCCGCTATGCATTGGTAAGGTCGATACACCCGATGGGCCAGAATGGATGTTGGCTTCGGAATCGGTTGCACTTGAAGGCTTAGGTTACACATTTGTGCGCGATGTGGCGCCGGGTGAGGCGATCTACATTGATCTCGACGGGAACTTTCATACGCGGCAGTGCGCTCCGAATGCCAGTCTCAACCCCTGTATTTTTGAATACGTCTACTTGGCTCGACCTGATTCAAC
The DNA here is from genome assembly GCF_003065385.1 of Polynucleobacter acidiphobus. NCBI lineage: Bacteria > Pseudomonadati > Pseudomonadota > Betaproteobacteria > Burkholderiales > Burkholderiaceae > Polynucleobacter > Polynucleobacter acidiphobus. The sequence goes on along the minus strand of NZ_CP023277.1, from coordinate 952,899 downwards.
GATCGATGGGGTGACCGTGTACAACGTGCGCATGCGCATGGGTGACTACTTGGCCGAGAAGATTCGGGCGGAGACCGACGTGAGCAAGATCGATGTGGTGATGCCAATCCCAGACTCTAGTCGACCTGCCGCACTTCAAGTAGCAAAGCGCTTGGGCATCTCGTATCGCGAGGGATTTTTTAAGAACCGCTACATCGGTCGTACCTTCATCATGCCTGGTCAAGCGGTGCGCAAAAAGTCTGTGCGTCAGAAGTTAAATGCCATGCGCATTGAGTTTAAAGATAAGACCGTCTTAATTGTGGATGACTCGATTGTCCGCGGTACGACCTCGTATGAGATTGTGCAGATGGCGCGTGAGTCAGGAGCTAAGAAGGTGATCTTTGCATCTGCCGCACCGCCAGTGCGCTTTCCCAATGTCTACGGCATTGATATGCCAACCCGCAGTGAGCTGGTTGCGTATGGCCGCACTCATGACGAAATTAATGATCTCATCGGAGCCGATCAGCTGATTTATCAAAGCGTTGAGGATATGAAAAAAGCGGTCCAAGACATTAATCCCAATATCAAAAATTTTGAGGCATCGTGCTTTGATGGCCATTATATTACGGGCGATATCACCGAGGCTTATTTGGATGCACTCGAGGCAGCGCGTAATATTGCAAACAAGGAAGAGGATCGCAAGAGCGACCCCAGTGACTTTGCGCGCTCGCAACTGCATTTGCATCTAGCCAACGGAGACTAAACAACAGTTGGGACATTTGCAGCATGCTCTGCGTGACAGCCCGTCATTTACCTGTCAAACTTGATCTGTTATGAAAAAATCCATACGGCCTAAACCTAATCTCAAAACCTTGGCACCTGAGACCCTAGCGGTCCGTGCTGGTACTCGTCGTTCAAGCGATTATCAAGAACACTCAGAAGCAATGTTCTTGACCTCCAGCTTTTGCTTTAATTCAGCCGAAGAGGCAGAGCATGGTTTTGCCAATGCCGATCAAGGTTTTATCTACTCACGGTTTACTAATCCAACCGTTAGTATGTTTCAGGATCGTCTTGCGGCACTCGAAGGTGGTGAGGCATGCATTGCCACATCCTCTGGAATGGCCGCCATTCTGACCACAGCGATGGCGCATCTGCAGGCAGGTGATCATGTGGTGTGCTCAAAATCCGTATTTGGTGCAACCACCCAGTTGTTCTCATCGATTCTGAGTCGCTTTGGCATTACGACAAGCTATGTGGCAATTGCTGACCCAAAGGCATGGCAAGCAGCGGTGCAAAGTAATACCAAGCTCTTTTATCTAGAGACTCCGTCTAATCCTCTAACGGAGATTGCTGATATTGCAGGCATTGCCAAGATTGCCAAGAAAGCCAAGGCTCTATTGGTGGTGGATAACTGTTTTTGTACTCCAGCCTTACAAAAGCCCCTGGCCCTCGGCGCGGATGTGGTAATTCATTCGGCGACTAAGTATCTTGATGGGCAAGGGCGGGTTGTCGGTGGAGCAATTGTGGGTAGCCGTGATTTTGTTATGGGTAAAGTATTTCCCTTTGTTCGTACCGCCGGACCCACACTCTCGGCATTTAATGCCTGGGTATTTCTAAAAGGGCTTGAGACCTTAGAGCTCAGAATGCAAGCGCAGAGTGCGAATGCCTTGGCATTGGCGCTGTGGTTGGAGAAACAAGCCGGAGTCGAGCGCGTGTATCACCCAGGTCTGAAGAGTCATCCGCAACATGCCTTAGCAAAGCGCCAGCAAAAAGCGGGTGGCCCGATTGTGTCCTTTGTACTCAAGGGCGGCAAAAAGGCAGCGTATAAGCTCATTAATCAAACACGCTTGTGTTCCATCACAGCAAACCTTGGGGATACGCGCACCACGATTACGCACCCGGCCAGCACAACTCACGCCCGCATTACACCGCAAGCACGCAAAGACGCGGGTATTGTTGATGGTCTAGTCCGGATTGCTGTTGGTCTTGAGAACATTGATGATCTCAAGCGCGATCTATTGGCCGGCTTAAAGAAGTAATTAAGTAACACCAACAAAACGTCGCGGGTCGTTAATTGGGCGCAGCGGCATAATATGAATCAACTTGCAATCGAGCTCCAGATAAGCCTGCGCATCCCGAGTTAAACCTAGACGCTTAACTTCTGCGACCGAGGCTTCCCAGCTTAAGCATTCATCAAGACCATCAATCGAGAACTCAATCAGCGCAATTTGACCTAAAGCACTAATCGCTTTCACGCGGCACGGAATGCGTTGGTCCTCTGGATCAGAATACACACTGAGCCCCTCTTGAGGAATCACCCATGCCACCTCCGCATTGGGTGGAATGCGACCTTTATCAATCACTTGAAAGGTCCAGGGGCTTGAGCCCCACGACAGGGTGCCGCCATTAAATACCCCATGAAAGAGATTAGGAATGCCAACCAGCTGGGCCACGCGTGCATTGCGCGGCTTGGTAAATAAGGATTGTGGATTGGCGGTCTGTAAACCCACACCTTGATCGAGCACGGTGATGCGGTCGGCTAATAAATGGGCCTCACGCAGATCATGCGTGACCAAGATGATGGGGATGTTGAGTTGCTTGCGAAGCTTGGCCAGCGTTTGATAAAGCTTTTGGCGAGTCGGTATATCAATTGCTGAGAAAGGCTCATCAAGCAAAAGCATTTTGGGTGAACGTGCTAAGGCACGCGCGAGGGCAACGCGCTGTTGCTGCCCACCCGATAGTTGTTTAGGTAAGCGTTCTCCAAGTTCACCAATATTGAGTTCATCGAGCCAACGCCGGGCTTCGGTCCTACGCTTTTGCGGATCGCTGATGGTGTTGTATAGCGCCATGCATACGTTATCGAGAGCACTGAGATGAGGAAATAGAGCGTATTGTTGAAATAAAAATCCGCATGAGCGTTGATTGGGTGGCAAGATGATCATAGGCCCACGGGCTGGATCACGATTAAGCCAGACCTCTTGATCGCATTCGATATAAGCGAATTCAGGATGATGAAGGCCGGCAATGGAGCGCAAGATACTCGTCTTGCCACTACCAGAGGGGCCCACTAAGGCATGAACTTCACCGGCATCGATTTCTAGCTGAATCGAGAGGGGATTGGGAAGGGTTTGCTGAAGATGAACCTTAAGCACGTCGCACTCCAGCAGTGTTGCGACCAAAGACCCCATAGGAAATGGCAATGGCAACAAGCGAGATCAGCAACAGGATCACAGAAAGAGCACCGGCCCCTGCGCTATCAAACGTCTGCACCTTGTCGTAAATTGCGATCGATGCAGTTTTGGTTTCTCCCGGAATTGCACCGCCTACCATGAGGACTACTCCAAACTCACCCAAGGTATGGGCAAAGGTCATTGCTGCGCCGCTTAAGATGCCACGCCAGGCCAAGGGTAGTTCAATCAAGCGAAAGCGCTGCCAAGTGCTTAGCCCACTGACCTTGGCTGCTTCCTTGATCTCGGTAGGGATAGCTTCGTAGGCCCGCTGGATGGGTTGGATTGCAAAGGGAAGGTTGACGATGATGGAGGCAATCAAGAGACCGGTGAATGAAAACACGAGGGGCTCCCCAAAGAGGCTCTTGCCTGCAAATGCCACGATGAAGTAGTAACCCAAGACCGTGGGCGGCAATACCAAGGGCAGGGCGAGCGCTGCCTCAGCCCAGGACTTCCAGTCACCGGCTTGGGCTAGCTGATAGCCAACCCAGATCCCGATGGGGATCAAGACCACCAAAGTCCAAAAGGCCAACTGCAGGGATAGGAAAATCGCTTGGGTATCTAACAATTTATTATTTAAATCAGTTACTTATAAAATGTTTCTAGAATAAATCTTGGTATGGATATCTACGAAGTCTCTATTCTAGTCGGATCGAATCAGGGTATCTCTGTATATTTATTTAGACAAATATTCGGTGTAATATGCGCAACTACGCATATTTATGTCAAGTCCATCATCCCTAACTAATAACTCTGTGGCCCAGGGCTTCGCGGATGGCTTGTCTAAAAAACAATTATCCCCTGAACAAATGGAAGCTCTTTTCAAAGAGGTCTCTGCGTTCTTTGCCGTTCTCGCCGAACCATCCCGTCTCCGCATCATGTATGCATTATGCGAAGGTGAGAAATCCGTTAGTGAGGTCATTGAGTTCTCAAAATCCAGCCAAGCAAACGTCTCGCGCCATTTGGGAGCACTGCATGAGGCTGGAATACTCGCACGCCGTAAGGCTGGTACTGCCGTGTTTTATTCCATTTGCGACGATGCCACTTTAGAAATCTGCCAACGTGTTTGTGGCCGCGTCATGAATGAACTGTTTGAGTAAGTCTGATGAATTTTTGTTTAACCATCTAATCCTTGATGAATATGAGTGAACGAACCAAAACCATGCAATCCCTCGGTACCCCGAATCTTATTCGGAAGGCACCCGAGAACTTCCTATCGCAAGAGGCAATTGCTGAAATCAACCAACATGGTGCTGATGAGACCCGTCGCGGATTTCTGCGCAAGAGTTTCATGGCGGCCCTCGGTGGTGTAGGTGCTGCAGGCAGCGGCCTGGCTCTTGCAAATCCCCAGGGCGATCCAGCGATTCTGGAGAAGCAAATTTGGCAAACAACTCTGGGTAAGAACGTGGCCACCGAGCCCTATGGCACGCCATCCATTTATGAAAAGAACTTAATCCGTCGCGAGTCACCTGGATTAACTCGCGTATCGGCAGCATCGGTTGCGTTCACACCACTGCAAGGGCTGTTTGGGATCATTACACCAAATGGTTTGCACTTTGAGCGCCACCATCAGGGTTGGTACAACATTGATCCTAATAAGCATCGCCTAATGATTAACGGCCTCGTGAAGAATGAAAAAGTATTCACGATGAACGATCTCTTACGACTGCCATCAGTATCGCGCATTCACTTTATTGAGTGCGGTGCGAACACGGGCTTAGAGTGGGGCAATGTGGCCGTACCCACCGTGCAATATACCCATGGCATGTTGTCATGCTGCGAGTTCACGGGCGTGCCGCTTTCAACACTCTTGGATATTTGTGGCGCTGATCTCAAGAAGGGCAAGTATATTTTGGCCGAGGGTGGCGACGGCTCGGGTATGACCCGTACCATCTCGATGGAGATGGCGCTTGATGATGTGATGGTAGCCTGGAGTATGAACGGCGAGATGCTGCGCCCTGAGAATGGCTTCCCAATTCGTCTGGTTGTGCCGGGTGTGCAGGGCGTCAGTTGGGTGAAGTGGTTGCGCCGGATTGAGGTCGGTGATATGAAATACGCCACCAAGGATGAAGCGATTCACTACATTGACTTGATGCCAGATGGTCTGCATCGTCAATACACCTCGATTCAGGAATGCAAATCCGTCATCACCACACCATCGGGTGGTCAGCAACTCTTTGATAAGGGTTACTACAACGTGAGCGGTTTGGCGTGGTCGGGTCGTGGCAAGATCAAGCGCGTGGATGTCTCGTTTGATGGTGGCAACAATTGGCGTACGGCACGGCTTGAGACCCCCATCCTGACGAAGGCTCTGACGCGCTTTAACATTGATTGGGTTTGGGATGGTTCACCCACCATCATGCAATCGCGTGCGATCGATGACACGGGTTATGTACAACCCACCATTCGTCAATTACGAGCCGTACGCGGTACGCGCTCGATCTATCACAACAATGCAATTCAATCGTGGAAGGTTGATACTAATGGCGAGGTCAGCAATGTTCAAGTCGGCTAATGTTTTGATGAAACCCATTCTTGCAAGCGTGGTAGTTGCCACCACTGTTTTCTCAAGCGGTGCTGTGCAGGCGCAATCTGCTCAAGCGACTCCAGCAGTAAGCAAACCAAAACCCTATATGAATATGGGACGTAATGCGACCCCTGCAGAAGTAGCAGCCTGGGATATTGATGTGCGCCCTGACTTTAAGGGCTTACCACCCGGATCGGGCTCGGTAGCAAAGGGGCAGGCGCTCTGGGAGAAACAGTGTGCAAGCTGTCACGGCACATTTGGCGAATCCAATGAGGTCTTTACACCGATTGCCGGTGGAACCACAAAGGATGATGTTAAAACCGGCCGTGTAGCATCGCTGACGAGTGAGAAGCAACCGCAGCGGACCACAATCATGAAGGTGGCCACAATCTCAACACTGTGGGATTACGTATATCGCGCCATGCCATGGAACGCACCTCGGTCGCTCACTCCAGACGAGACCTATGCACTAGTGGCTTTCATGCTGAACTTGAGTGAAGTGGTTCCGGATGACTTTGTACTCTCGAACAAAAATATTGCGCAAGTGCAAGGCATGATGCCTAATCGCAATGGCATGACCCAGAAACATGGCTTATGGACCGTGAAGGGTACACCCGATGTAAAAAATACGGCTTGTATGACCAATTGCGCCCAACACGTTGCGATTGGATCGGTCTTACCTGACTACGCTCGTAATGCGCACAATAACCTGGCAGAGCAAAACCGAGAGTATGGTCCGTATCGCGGAGTTGATACCACCAAACCACCGTTATCTGCTTTGCCATCTGCCGGCATGATGATGGTATCGACTGCAAGCGCTGCGGCACCGAAAGCAGCAGGGCCTGCGGATTTATTCAAGAAAGAAAATTGCTCGGCTTGCCATGCGCCTGCAGCGAAATTAGTGGGTCCATCGATCGCTGATGTTGCCAATAAATACAAAGGCGTTGCCAATGCACAAGCATTGCTTGAGAAGAAGGTGAAGGCGGGTGGTGCAGGTGTTTGGGGTGCAATTCCAATGCCCGCTCAACCACAGCTCTCGGATGCTGACAATAAGACCTTGGTGCAGTGGATGTTAAACGGCGGCAAATAAGATTAGTTAACACTTGAAATAAAGGAACAATATGAAAGTTCGTAATTTAGTTGGAAAAATGGCAGTGCTTAGTTCGGCGGCTCTATTTGCAGGTGCGGTCTATGCCTCGCCAGGAGAGCTCTTCAAGAAGAATGGTTGCGCTGCATGCCATGCTCCCGCGGCTAAAGGTGTTGGCCCGTCGTTGGCAGATATTGCTAATAAATACAAAGGTCAAGCCGATGCTCAAGCGAAGTTAGAGAAGAAGGTCAAGGCAGGTGGATCAGGTGTTTGGGGTCCGATTCCAATGCCTGCTCAAGCGCAGTTATCGGACGCCGATAACAAAGCGATTGTGCAATGGATCTTGAGTGGAGCAAAATAAGAATTTCGTAGGAAATTAGGGGTTATTACTAACGAAGGTAATGCCCTACTCGCTTTATAGTTTTAGGTAAGCAACAACTAATGAGAAGCAGTTGATAACAAGGAGTTTTTATGGATATGCAACGACGTGATGTACTGAAATACTCAGCCATTTTTGGCTTGATGGCTTCAGCAGGTTTGATTACTCCCGCACAAGCGCAAGAGTGGAACAAGGCCGCCTTCGAAGGTAAAACTTTGGATGACGTGTTCAAAGTATTAGGTGCTGGTAAGCCAGAGACCTCGGCCGCAATTACGATGATTGCTCCCGATATTGCTGAGAACGGCGCCGTGGTTCCTGTTGGTATTAACACCACCCTCAAGGCCCAGCAAATGGCAATTTTGGTTGATAAGAACCCCAGCGCACTTGCTGCTCAGTTCTTTATTCCAGCCGGTACCGAGCCATTTGTCACAACCCGTATCAAGATGGGTCAAACCTCCAATGTCTACGCTTTAGTGAAAGCCGATAACAAGTGGAGCGTGGCGGTGAAAGAAGTGAAGGTAACCCTGGGTGGTTGCGGCGGTTAATGATTAAACCGAATAGTCGATTACTTATTTAACGAATTAGAGAGGAAGCAAAATGTCAGATCCGATGCGCGTACGAGCAACCGAGAGCGGCGGTGTAGTGGATGTCAAAATCCTAATGAAACATGATATGGAAACTGGTCAACGCAAAGATGCGTCCGGCAAGGCGATTCCAGCATGGTTTATCAGCACCGTAACAGCAAAAGCCAATGGTAAAGATGTGTTCGTGGGTGAGTTTGGCCCAGCAGTATCTAAGGACCCATTCTTGAACTTCAAGTACAAGGGTGCCAAAGGTGAAAAAGTAACCGTGACCTGGGTTGATAACAAAGGTGGTAAGCGAACCGATGAGGCAACCGTTTCGTAAGCCGTAGTTTGTACTTCACTGATCAATAACAATAAGAGGGATATCATGAGACAACATTGGACTCGCGGGGCACTGATTGTGTCATCGCTATTTGTTCTGCAAGCATGTACTACGCTTGAGCCGCCCAAAAAAGCAGCGGCACCCGCACCGGCTCCACAGGCAGCAGCTTCTGCTGCGCCAGCAGGTGCGCCAACGGCTGAGATTGAGAAGTACCGTGCAATGATTGCCGATGGTAATCCCTCTGATTTGTATGAAATGGCTGGCGAGGAACTGTGGAAGAAAGCCATGGGCCCTAAGAATGCCACTCTTGAAAAATGCGATTTAGGTCTAGGGCCTGGCGTTGTCAAGGGCGTTTATGCGGTGCTGCCTAAGTACTTTAAAGACACCAATAAAGTCCAAGATCTTGAGTCACGTATTGTGACCTGTATGGAGCGCCTGCAAGGCTTTGACGGCAAAGAAATCATTGCTGGTAGCTTTGGAAAAGGTAAGCGCAAAGACGTTGAGGCGATTGTTGCTTATGTAGTTGCTAACTCCAAAGGCGCAACCATCAATGTTTCCGTGAAACATCCCAAAGAAAAAGAAATGTACGAGCTTGGTAAGAAGTCATTCTTCTATCAAGCCGGTCCGATGGATTTCTCCTGCGCATCCTGCCATGCTGATCCTGGTAAGCGGATTCGCTTGCAAGATTTACCTGATTTAACCCAACAAAAGGGCGCAGCGCTTGGTTGGGGTGCTTGGCCAGCGTATCGCGTATCAAGCGGTACCTTCTGGACCATGCAATACCGTTTGAACGATTGTTATCGTCAGCAACGTTTCCCAGAGCCAATCTATATATCCGATGACACGATTGCGGTCTCGATGTATATGGCAGTCACGGCAAATGGCGGCAAGATGGCTGCCCCTGGTTTGAAACGCTAATCGCTGGAGAAAACAATATGAATAATAAATATCTAATTACAGCAGCAACTTTATTGGCCTTGCCCATGGGTTCTGCCTTAGCTGATGCAAAGTTTGACAAGATGATGCAAGACAGCTTTCGTAGTGTTGGAATTGCATCGGTTGATCGTCTGAAGCAAGATGCTGCACAAAAGTATTGCTCGGATCCTGCGGTATTGGCAGGCAAGGGCAACCCCAAGCAGGCTGAGTCGATTCAGAAAGCCAATATGGCGACCATTAAGCAACCAGCTGATGGCAAATACATCGGCGATTGGAAGGCCGGTGAGCGAGTTGCACAGAGTGGTCGCGGCGCAACCTGGACCGATAAAGCCGATGCTGCGAATGGTGGTGGTTGCTATAACTGCCATCAAATTAATAAAGCAGAACTTTCCTATGGAAACATTGGCCCAAGCCTCTGGAACTACGGCAAGTTACGCGGTTACAGCAAGGAAGTTGTGACCTATACCTGGAATCGGATTTATAACTCCAAGGCTTATAACGTGTGCAGCAATATGCCGCGCTTTGGTCACTTCAACTTATTGACCGAGAAGCAAATGCAAGACGTGATGGCTCTGTTATTAGATCCGAACTCCCCCGTTAATCAGTAAACCAATTTCTAAGGAGTTTTATGTCTTTTAGTAGACGGGAGTTTCTACAAGCCCTTGCGGTGGCGTCGGCTGGTGGGATGAGCTTGCAGTCCAATTTTTCTCATGCTCAAAGTGCTGCACAGAAGTTTTATGACCTGCCAAAGTTTGGCAATGTGCATTTCTTACACTTTACCGATTGCCATGCGCAATTGCTCCCAATCTACTTTCGTGAACCCAATGTCAATTTAGGCATTGGCGCTCAGGAGGGCAAGCCACCTCATTTAGTGGGTGAGTATCTATTGAAGTTCTATGGGGTGAAACCTGGAACGCGCGATGCCCATGCCTTTACCTATTTAGACTTTGCTGCTGCTGCGAAGACCTATGGCAAGGTGGGCGGCTTTGCTCATCTCTCCACCTTGGTCAAACAAATCAAGGCTAACCGTCCTGGTGCCTTATTGCTCGATGGTGGTGATACCTGGCAGGGCTCAGGAACTGCGCTTTGGACCAACGGTCAGGATATGGTGGATGCCTGTCTAGCGATGGGTGTGGACGTAATGACCCCCCATTGGGAAATGACCTTGGGTGAGAAGCGCGTCATGGAGATTGTGGAGAAGGATTTCCGGGGCAAGGTCTCGTTTGTGGCACAAAACATTAAGACCGCCGACTTTGGCGATGCGGTCTTTGCACCGTATGCGATGAAGACCATGAATGGTGTTCAGGTTGCCGTAGTTGGCCAAGCATTCCCCTACACACCGATTGCGAACCCGCGGTATTTCACGCCCAACTGGACCTTTGGTATTCAAGAAGAGAATATGCAAAAGGTGGTTGATGAAGCGCGTGCGAAGGGTGCAAAAGTCGTTGTGGTTCTCTCGCACAATGGTATGGATGTGGATTTAAAGATGGCCTCCCGCGTACGGGGTATTGATGCCATCATGGGCGGCCATACGCACGATGGCGTGCCAGCACCCGTTAAAGTGAAAAATCCTGGTGGCGTCACCTTAGTTACCAATGCTGGATCAAACGGTAAGTTCTTGGGCGTTTTGGATTTTGATGTGAAGGGCGGCAAAGTGACCGACTTCCGCTACAAACTTTTGCCTGTGTTCTCCAACTTATTACCCGCAGACGCAGGAATGAGTGCCTTAATAAAGAAGATTCGGGCGCCATATGAGTCTAAGCTTGCTGAGAAGCTCGCAGTGACCGATGGCCTCTTGTATCGCCGTGGTAACTTCAATGGTAGTTTTGATCAAGTGATCTTAGATGGTCTCTTAAAGCAAAAGAATGCAGAGATCTCATTCTCACCGGGCTTTCGCTGGGGTACCTCTTTATTGCCTGGTGAGTCCATCACCATGGAGCATCTGCTCGATCAAACCGCGATTACCTATCCCTACACCACGGTCACCAATATGAGTGGCGAGATGATCAAAACAGTATTAGAAGACGTGGCTGATAACTTATTCAACCCTGATCCTTACTACCAACAGGGTGGCGATATGGTTCGGGTTGGTGGCTTGCAATACACGATTGATCCAGCGGGTGGCGCTGGCAAGCGCATCTCCGAGATGCGTCTGAATGGCAATCTGATTGAAGCAGGTAAGACCTACAAAGTAGCTGGCTGGGCGCCAGTTTCAGAAGAGGCTAAGAATGCCGGTGGCGAAGCCATTTGGGATTTAATGGCGCGGCATTTGCGGGAAGTCAAAACCATTAAGGCGGTCAAGCTCAATGAGCCCGTCATCAAAGGCGTTAAAGGTAATCCGGGGATGGCCCCAATCTAGTCGTTCCTTTTGAACTGGAGGGTGGTATGAAAGCATTCATTCGCGCAGTATTGATGGGCTTTCTAGCCATCGGCCTATCCATTGGCTCTAATTTAGCTAGTGCCGAACCAACCCGGGTGGTTTATCACATCGATGATGCTGCCACCCAGGGTTTAAAAGGCTTGCGGAATATTCGTAATCACCTCGATGTCTCACCACAAACCAAAATTATTGTGGTGACCCATGCCAATGGGGTTGATATCCTGATGGAAGGTGGCAAGGATAAAAGTGGGACCGAATATGCGCCACTCGTTGCGGCCTTAAAGTCGCGCGGCGTACGTTTTGAGGTCTGCGAGATCACTTTGCGTAACCGCAACCTCAAGCGTGATCAATTTATCCTGGATGCCGAGTTCACCCCTTCAGGCGTGGTTCGCATTGCTGACCTGCAATTTAAGGATAAATACGCCTATATACGACCATAATTGCGAATAGCTTTATAACTTTTGCTTATATCAGTATTACCGAATAATCTTGATTTTTGCATTTAAAATCATGATTTTACTGTAGTTTTTTGATTTAGTCCGATAGAATCACAACTTCTGAAATTAATATATATTGAGACTATGAAGACTTTATCGACCTTAGCAATTCTCATTAGTGTCTTGGGCGGATTAGTCGCGCAGCCTGCCATGGCGGCGCCCAACCTTGCCAATGGCAAGAAGATTGAAGATACCAAGTGCTATCAATGCCACGCTGAGAAGTCTGGCTTGGGTGATGGCACCTTGATTTACACCCGCAAAGATCGTCGGGTGAAGGGCTTGGATCGCTTGAAGGTGATGGTCGCACGTTGCAATACCGAGTTGCGCCTTGATCTATTCCCAGAGGATGAAGCGGACGTAGTCGCTTACCTCAACCAGCAATACTACAAATTTAAACCTTAGGAATCACCATGACTGATTTATCACCAGAGCAGATTCGCTCTCTGGGTAGTCAGGCTTTGCTGATTACCTTTGCCATCACTGCAGTGTTGGGTGCCATCATGCAGCGCACGAACTTTTGTACGCTTGGCGCCGTATCCGATGGCCTCCTCATGGAGGATTGGTCTCGTATGCGCCAATGGTGCTTAGCCATTGGCATCGCAATACTGGGGGTTGCTACGATGTCCCACCTTGGATGGATTGATGTCACCAAATCCCTCTATACCGGTAATCGCGTGCTCTATTTGTCTACCTTCATTGGTAGCGTTCTATTTGGGATCGGGATGGTTCTGGCATCGGGGTGCGGTAGCAAAACTCTGGTTCGGATCGGTAGCGGTAATTTGAAATCCATCGTGGTGTTTATTGTGTTGGGACTCGTTGCCTATATGACCATGCGTGGATTTTTAGGAGTCCTAAGAACCAATTCCATCGATCAGGTGGCATTGAATCTTCAAACCACACAGGATTTGCCCAGCGTTCTCTCAGCGAGTGTTGGCATGGGTAAAGAGCAATTGCGCTGGATTCTGTCGATTGTGATTGGTGGCGCCTTCATTGCCTACGCGCTCCTAAAGAAATCGTTTTGGAGTGTTGAGAATCTTCTAGCAGGCGTCGGGGTTGGTCTGGCGATTACCGCCATTTGGTGGGTATCTGGGCACTTTGCGCATCTTGAAGAGGACCCCAATACTTTGCAAGAAGCCTTCTTGGTGACGAACTCGGGTCGGATGGAAAGCCTCTCATTTGTGGCGCCGTATGCCTATTCTTTGGATTGGTTAATGTTCACGAGCGATAAATCCAAAGTACTCACGATTGGGATTGTGGCGGTCTTGGGCATGATTGCTGGCTCGGCGATTAGCGCCATCATCACCAAGCGTTTTCGTTGGGAGGCATTTCGGGGTGTGGAAGATACAGCCAATCATCTCGTGGGTGCTGCACTGATGGGATTTGGTGGAGTCACCGCGATGGGGTGCACGGTCGGGCAGGGCTTGAGTGGGATTTCAACTCTGGCACTTAATGCATTTATTGCGCTCCCTGGATTTTTCTTGGGAGGCTATTTGGGGCTTCAATACTTACAGTGGCGCATGAGTCCAAAACCCTGTTAAGTATTAAAATGATGTCATGACAATCGATTGGACATCCTTTACCCCAGGGCCCGCATTAGCAGGCGGCATTTTGTTAGGAATTGCGGCTGCGCTATACGTTCTCATCAACGGCCGCATTCTCGGAATCAGTGGCATTTTGGGTGGCCTGCTTGGTCCCAAGAAAAGCGATTGGTTATGGCGTGCCAGTTTTGTGTTGGGCTTATTAACTGCCCCTTTGTGGGGGAAGTATGTATTGCAGATGAACACGACCGCGGTCATTGATGCGGATTACATCACGCTCATCGTGGCTGGTTTATTGGTAGGCTTTGGTGCTCGCTATGGATCGGGTTGCACTAGTGGTCATGGTATTTGTGGCTTATCGCGCTTATCGCCACGCTCCTTGCTTGCGACCCTCACTTTTATGGGTTGCGGATTCTTAGTGGTGTATCTCGTACGGCATTGGATCTAAGGCGATGAATCAAAATCAATCCTTCTTTTCAAACGGCAGTGAGTATCTCATCGGCGTTTTGTTTGGTCTTGGTCTAATGATTTCAGGGATGACCAATCCTGCCAAAATTTTGGCCTTCCTTGATCTGGCTGGTAATTGGGATCCATCCCTCATTTTTGTGATGGGCGGGGCGGTACTGGTTGGTTTAGTTGCCTTCTATTTAGCCAAGAAACGCACCCAAAGTTTTTTGGGTGGCGCAATGCATATTCCAACTCGGCGCGACATTGATCGGCCCTTAATCATTGGTAGCGCCATGTTTGGAGTGGGTTGGGGACTGGCTGGTTTTTGTCCAGGACCCGCGCTGGTTTCTCTCGGTTCCGGTGAAATGAAGGCCTTAGTTTTTGTCATCGCCATGGTTGCGGGGATGTGGCTGTTCGAGCGAACCCAGAAAAAGTCTGTTTAAATTCTTGATGTGATATTTGTAAGGATCGTATGAGCGTTCATATTTCATGCCATAACCCCAATTTTGGAACCGCTGGTCAAATTGAGCCTACGGATGTTGCTCAAATTGCAAAGCAGGGCTACAAGAGCATTATTAATAATCGTCCTGATGGTGAGGAGGGCCCTGAGCAGCCCAGCAATGCCTCGATCGCTGCGATGGCTAAAGAGCACGGTCTGGAATATGCCTACTTGCCGGTTGTGAGTGGTGCAATTACTCCCGAGCAAGTGGTAGAGATGGCCAAGCTCCTCAAAGCAATGCCGCAGCCGATCTTAGCCTTTTGCCGCTCGGGTGCACGCTCAACCTTTTTGTATCAACTCGCCCTACAAAACTCCTAAGCATTTCAATGGCAAGCCTTCTTAGTTCAGACGAGCGCTTGGCTCTAGCTACTGATTTGGCGCAATGGTCGATGGTGGCCAATCGAGATGCCATCACCCGTTCGTATCAGTTTAAGGATTTCAAGGAAGCCTTTGCATTCATGACTCAATGCGCGTTGATGGCTGAGCAAATGAATCATCATCCCGAGTGGTTTAATGTTTGGAATCGGGTTGAGGTTACGCTCTCGACCCATGACGCAGGCGGTCTCACAAAACTTGATTTGGATTTGGCGCGATCCATGGATCGATACGCCAATGCTCTCTTAGCAAAATAATTTCTATGCGTACGTGGCACACGAAACGAAATTGTTCGTTCACGCCACGCCAGGTTGGCTATTTTTATCTATCGATGTTTCTGTTTTCATCGTTTATTGCCACCTACTTCTTGCTTCATGGGGTTTGGATGATTTTAATCTTCACCGTGATTGAATTAACGGTGCTCGGTATTGCGCTGCTCGTCTACGCACGGCATGCGCTCGATTATGAGTCAATTGCCATCGATGGCACGGCCCTAAAGATTGAGAAGAATATTGGTGGAAAGATTCAACGCCATGTATTTAATACCCGTTGGCTAACGCTCACGCAAGAGAAGAGTGGTAAGCGCTTAATTCGGGTGGAGGAGAGAAGCAAAGAAATGCCAATTGGCATCTTCGTACCTCTTGATGCACGGCCTCAGTTCTACCGGGATCTGCGCGCCCAAATACGGATGGAAGCATAAGCCTGGGGGTAAACTAGCGCTTTGCTTTGTCATTAAGATCTCCTCAACCATGCGCATTGAAATTCCTGCTGATAAGAAATTTGTTCATGAAACCGTCATTCCATTACGCTGGGGTGATATGGATGCATTTGGTCACGTGAACAATACGCTTTACTTTCGGTACATGGAGCAAGGCCGTATTCATTGGATTGAGTCCTTTGGATTCGGTGCGCATCATGATGAAGGCGGCGCCTTAATTGCAAATGCGTTTTGTAATTTCTATGCCCAAGTGAGCTACCCAGCCGATATCGTCGTACGTACCTATATTGGTAAAGTGGGGCGGACCAGTGTGGATACCTATAACCTCATGTCGCTTGCTAGCAATCCAGAAGAGCTGTGTGCAGCTGGTGGCGCAACCTTGGTGTGGGTTAACCTCAAGACCAATCGTCCTTCACCGTGGCCAGAACCAATTAAGCAAAACTTAGGACTACGTTGAGTTCAGCATTACTCTCGCCCGAGGTATTGGGTCAGGATTTAGATCAATTTGATTGCATCATCGATGCACGCTCACCTGCTGAGTACGCACTTGATCATATTCCAGGTGCAATTAATTGCCCAGTATTAAACAATGAAGAGCGTGCCACGGTTGGCACCCTGTATAAGCAAGAGTCACCCTTTGCGGCCAAGAAATTAGGTGCAGCGCTGGTTGCTAAAAATATCGCAAGTCATTTACAAGAACACTTTATTCAAAATCCTCGTGAGTGGCGACCCTTAGTTTATTGCTGGCGGGGCGGTGAGCGCAGTGGTGCCTTTGCCCACATTTTGCAACGCATCGGTTGGAAGGCGCAGCAGTTGCAAGGTGGTTATCAAGCCTATCGACGCCAAGTGATTGCTGATCTGGAGCGATGGGCGCCACTCGCAAAGTTCACTGTCATTTGTGGCATTACAGGAAGTGGCAAAACCCGTTTATTACAAGCCTTAAGTGCTCATGCTCAAGTTCTGGATCTCGAGGGTCTCGCGGCCCATCGTGGTTCAGTACTTGGCGGTCTGCCAAATCAAGCGCAACCCAGTCAGAAAATGTTTGAAAGCCGCCTATGGAATGCGTTGCGGCAATTTACCTTTGATCAAACCATTTATGTGGAGTCAGAGAGCAAGAAGGTGGGTTGCCTGCATATTCCAGATGCTCTGATGGATCAAATTCGGCAGGGGGATTGCGTTGAAATCAAGGCAGATCGTTCAGTACGAGTCGATGTGCTGATGGAGGAGTACGCCCATCTCTTAAGTGATCATGATGAACTGCGTCGTTTGCTCAGTCTTTTGATGCAACGCTATGGCAAGGAACAAATTACCAAATGGCAGCAACTAGCCGCTGAGGGGCGCTACCCAGTATTAGTTGAAGAATTACTGATTCAGCACTACGATCCAGCGTATCAGGATTCGATTGCTCGCAACTTCAGCCAATATCAAAAGGCCCGCACTCTAACGGTCAAAAGTGCCCAGCAGGCGAGCTATCTCGAATTAGCGCAGCAACTCTTAAAGTCTAACTAAACGCCTGGATGCCCGTTTGGGCTCGACCCAAAATGAGAGCATGAATATCGTGGGTGCCTTCGTAGGTATTAACCACCTCAAGATTGAGCATGTGGCGGATCACGCCATACTCATCCGAGATGCCATTGCCACCCAACATATCGCGTGCCATGCGTGCAATATCAAGCGATTTGCCACAAGAGTTGCGCTTCATGATGGAGGTAATTTCAGGGGCAGCGCTTCCTTCATCCTTCATGCGCCCCAGTCGGAGAACGCCTTGCAGTGCTAAGGTAATCTCGGTTTGCATATCGGCTAATTTTTTCTGGACGAGTTGATTGGCTGCAAGGGGTCTGCCAAACTGTTTACGATCTAAGGTGTATTGGCGCGCTGCGTGCCAGCAAAACTCCGCAGCACCGAGTACGCCCCACGAGATTCCATAACGTGCTGAGTTCAGGCAAGTGAAGGGCCCTTTCAGACCCGTAATTTCTGGGAACTCATTTTCAGCGGGCACAAATACTTCATCCATCACGATTTCACCGGTGATCGAGGCACGCAAACCTTGCTTACCGGTAATCTTTGGAGCGCTTAAGCCCTTCATGCCTTTTTCAAGAATGAAGCCCCGAATCTGATCTTCATCATTCTTGGCCCAAACCACAAACACATCAGCGATGGGGGAGTTGGATATCCACATCTTGGAACCGGTGAGCGAGAATCCCCCGGGAACTTTCTTGGCGCGTGTGATCATGCCACCCGCATCGGAGCCGTAATTGGGTTCTGTGAGACCAAAACATCCGATCCATTCACCCGTGGCCAATTTGGGTAGGTACTTCTGCTTTTGAGCCTCGCTACCAAATTCATAGATTGGTACCATGACTAGTGAGGACTGCACACTCATCATGGAACGGTAGCCAGAGTCAACTCGTTCAATTTCGCGGGCAATGAGGCCATAGGACACGTAATTGAGGTTGGCGCCACCGTATTCTTCTGAAATGGTAATTCCGAGTAGGCCCAATTCGCCCATTTCTCGAAAGATAGTGGGATCGGTTGTTTCGGAACGATAGGCCTCATGCACCCGCGGAGCCAGCTTCCCCTGAGCATACTCACGGGCCGCATCGGCAATCATGCGTTCCTCGGTGGTCAATTGGTCTTGCAAGAGGAGGGGGTCTTCCCAATGAAACTGCGGCTTACTCATTTTCTACCTATTCTGTGAATTCATGCCAATAACGCTATTCTATGAAATATTTTCCCTTTTAACCGCTACACCGAACCTATAAGGCCTTCACACCCCATGCGTCGCCAGTATCGCTATTACGACCTAATTCTGGGGGCATTCGTCGCTGTGCTGCTTTGCTCAAATTTCATTGGGGCCGGTAAGGCGGCTACGGTTGAGCTGCCTTATTTTGGTTATGTCATCTTTGGCGCCGGGATCCTATTTTTCCCTATCTCCTACTTCTTTAGCGATATTCTGACCGAGGTCTATGGCTATGCCTATGATCGCCGAGCGGTCTGGGCTGGATTTACTGCCCTTGGCTTTGCGGCCATCATGGCCTTGATCGTGATTGCGCTACCGGTGGCGCCGGGATCCTATATGGCGAACTATCAGCACGGTCTAGAGACCGTCTTTGGTAACTCCTGGCGAATTGCATTGGCCTCCATGCTCGCATTTTGGTGCGGTAGCTTTAGCAATAGTTATGTGCTCGCCAAGATGAAGATCTGGACCCAGGGGAAGTATTTATGGACCCGCACGATCGGCTCAACTGCGGTCGGTGAGTTGGTGGATTCTTCATTATTCTATTTCTTGGCCTTTTATGCCATTTGGCCGACGAATGAGATTATTCAGGTAGCGATTGCGCAATACATCCTCAAAACCTCATGGGAGATTTTGGCAACCCCATTAACCTATGCGGTGGTGGGATACTTAAAGCGCAAAGAGAACGAAGATTATTACGATACCAATACGAATTTCACACCATTTCAGTTAAAGGTAGATCGATGACATTTAAAGACCCCACGATTCATCCCAGTCAAATTACTCCACGTGCGATTGCGGAGGATCGTCGTCAATGGCTTAAAACCCTTGCCTTGGGAAGTGCAGCTTTAGGTATGGGATCCTGGCTTGAGCGAGAGGCCTTTGCCAAAACGGCAGCACCGCGCGAGAAGTTACCTGCAAAGTTGAATGAACAATACTCCACCCGCGAGACCCAAACCTCGTATGAGGATGCAACTACCTACAATAATTTCTATGAGTTTGGGATGGATAAGGATGATCCTGCGAAGTTTGCCGATCGTTTGCAAACCAGGCCCTGGACCGTATCCATCGAGGGGATGGTAAAGAAGCCGGTCACACTCGATATTGATGCATTACTCAAGTTAGCACCCATGGAAGAGCGCGTTTATCGACTGCGCTGTGTTGAGGGCTGGTCGATGGTGATTCCCTGGAATGGTTATGCCTTATCGCATCTTCTTAATCGAGTGGAGCCTCTGGGATCGGCCAAGTATGTCGAGTTCATTAGCTTGGCTGACCCAAAGCAAATGCCTGGATTAAAGCGACCCGTGCTGGATTGGCCTTATCGCGAGGGTCTGCGCATGGATGAGGCCATGAACCCATTAACTCTGCTTACATTTGGGATGTATGGTGAGTTATTACCCAAACAAAATGGTGCGCCCATTCGTTTGATCGTGCCCTGGAAGTATGGTTTTAAGAGTTCCAAATCATTAGTCACCATCCGCTTGACCGAGAAACAACCGCTCACCAGTTGGAGTGCATCGGCCCCAAGAGAGTACGGTTTTTACTCCAATGTGAATCCAGCAGTGAGTCATCCGCGTTGGAGTCAAGCTACCGAGCGTCGCATTGATGGTCGTGGGATTTTTGCGCCCAAGATTAAAACCGAGCCCTTTAATGGCTATGGCGAGTATGTTGCCAAGCTCTATGCAGGGATGGATTTGCGTAAGTTTTACTAAAGCATGGTGGCAATTGCGCATGTAAAGCGCTGGCTCTTTGTTGTAGCGCTGATTCCGCTTATGCGTTTATTCGTGCTTGCCTATGCTGGACAGTTGGGTGCTAATCCGGTCGAGTTTATTACCCGCTCAACGGGGACTTGGACGATTACTTTTTTGTGCATCACCTTGGCCATGAGTCCAATGCATTGGATAACGGCATGGTCGGGGTGGATCCAGATGCGGCGGATGCTCGGCCTATTTACATTTTTCTATGCATTCTTACACTTCACCATATGGTATTGGCTTGACCATTATCTCAATTTTCAAGAGATGTTTGCAGACGTGATTGAACGTCCATTCATTACCGTAGGGTTTGTTGCCTTTGTATGCATGAGTCTTTTGGCTATCACCTCGAACCGAGCAGCGATGCACTGGTTAGGACGTCGCTGGAGTAGCCTGCATCGCCTCATTTATTTGATTGCCATCCTCGGAGTGCTGCATTACTTTTGGCATAAGGCGGGTAAAAACGATTTTCAGACCGTTTACATCTATGCTGGGATAATTTTGGTATTGTTAGTAGTACGGATTCCCCTTATCCGTGAACAACTTCGAAGAATAAAGACACGATCATGAGCTCACCGTTTAATTGGCACAACCCATATCCCACCGTACGGATGCCTGTTTTTGGGCGGAACATTTGCTCAACATCCCATCCTTATGCCGCTCAAGCGGGTTTGAAGATGATGCAGCAGGGGGGTAATGCGATTGATGCTGCCATTGCTGCAGCGGCAGCATTAATGATTGTTGAGCCAGTCTCCAATGGTTTAGGTAGTGATTGCTTTGCCATCGTTTGGGACGGGCATGAACTGCATGGTTTAAATGCTTCGGGGGTCTCGCCGGCGCAATGGAGTCTGGACTACTTTGCCACCAAGTATGGTCGTGATGCACACGGTCTTGTGAATCGCCCCATGCGAGGTTGGGATAGTGTGACCGTACCGGGTGCCATTGCTGGTTGGGGAGCGCTGCATCAGCGCTTTGGATCCTTGCCCTTAGCGGATATCCTGCAGCCCGCCATTGAGATTGCAGAGCGTGGGCATGCGGTTGCTCCAATCGTGGCGCATAAGTGGGCTGCTGCTGTGAAGGAGCTAAGTCCACAGCCAGGGTTTGCCAAAGCATTCATGCCAAGTGGGCGAGCACCACACACCGGTGAGATCTTCCATTTTCAAGCAGCTGCACGAGCATTAAAACAAATTGCTCAGAAGGGTATCCGGGATTTTTATGAAGGTGAGATTGCTAAATCGATTGTCCAATTTGCGCAGGAGCACCAAGCGGCATTGAAGGCCAGTGATTTGGCCAACTATCAGCCAGACTGGGTTGGCACCATCTCAACACGGGTGCAGGGCTATGACGTGCATGAGATACCCCCAAATGGCCAGGGGATCGGTGCCCTAATGGCGATGGGGATCTTAGAGAATTTTGATCTCTCTCAGTATCCAGTAGACGGTGTCGAGAGTCAGCATGTGCAAATCGAGGCCATGAAATTAGCCTTTGCAGATATTTATCGCTATGTAGCCGATCCACGCTCGATGGAGGTCAGCCCCGCACAAATGCTCAATCCCAAATACCTTGCCAAGCGCGCAGGAGAAATTGATTTGCAACGTGCTACCCAATTTACCTTTGGTATGCCCAATACGGGAGGCACTATTTATCTAAGTGCAGCTGATGAAGAGGGGCGCATGATCTCGTTTATTCAGAGTAATTACATGGGTTTTGGCTCTGGTGTAGTGGAACCGAACTGGGGAATTAGTTTTCAGAACCGGGGATATGGGTTTTCATCCGACCCCCAATCGCCCAATGTGGTGGCAGGTAATAAGCGACCATTTCATACAATTATTCCCGCATTCTTAACCAAAGAAGTGAACAGTAAAACCGTTCCCCAAATGAGTTTTGGAGTGATGGGTGGCGATATGCAACCGCAAGGGCACTTACAAACACTCCTGCGCATGTTGGTCTATCAACAGCAGCCCCAAGCTGCCTGCGATGCGCCGCGCTGGAAAGTCAATCGAGATTTCAGCATTGATGTCGAGGCCAATATGGATCCTCAAACGGTTAAGGGCCTCATTGAACGGGGGCATGTTCTGAAAAAGGTGGATGATCCCTATATGGATTTTGGCTCCGGCCAATTTATCTGGCGCCTATCCGATCAAATTGGCGATGGCTATGTTGCAGCAAGCGATAGCCGCCGAGATGGGCTTGCTGCTGCGTATTAAGCATCACTGGCATGGAAGACCGTTAAAATAATGAGCTTTGCCAGCACGGCATCATTATTGAGAAAGTTCTTGTGTTAAACGCGTCTAATATCACCATGCAGTTTGGGGCAAAACCCCTGTTTGAAAACATCTCGGTCAAGTTTGGTGGCGGCAATCGCTACGGCTTAATTGGCGCCAATGGTTGTGGTAAATCAACCTTTATGAAAATCCTTGGTGGGGAGTTGGAGCCATCAGCGGGTAATGTCAGCCTTGAACCCAATATTCGTTTAGGAAAGTTGCGTCAAGATCAATTTGCCTATGAAGATATTCGTGTACTCGATGTGGTGATGATGGGTCATGCAGAAATGTGGCAAGCCGCGGCAGAGCGCGATGCCATTTATGCCAACCCCGATGCGACCGATGAAGACTATATGCGCGCAGCCGAGCTCGAAGCCAAGTACGCAGAGTTTGGTGGCTACACCGCTGAAGCACGCGCTGGCGAACTACTGCTTGGCATTGGCATTCCACTAGAACAACACAATGGCCCGATGAGTAATATTGCACCGGGCTGGAAATTGCGCGTCTTGCTTGCTCAGGCCTTATTCTCAGATCCAGATGTCTTGCTGCTTGATGAGCCAACCAATAACTTGGACATTCATTCGATTCATTGGCTCGAAGAAATCCTGAATCAACGCAATAGCACCATGATCATCATCTCGCATGATCGCCATTTCCTAAATGAAGTGTGCACGCATATGGCCGATATGGATTACGGTACGCTAAAGGTCTATCCCGGGAACTACGATTCCTATATGTTGGCATCGACCCAGGCGCGTGCCCAGCAAATGGCGGCTAATGCCAAGGCCAAAGAGAAGATGGCTGAACTTCAAGCATTCGTGAGTCGCTTCTCAGCTAATGCCTCAAAGGCCAGACAGGCAACCTCACGCCAGCGCCAACTTGAAAAGATTGAACTGATTGATATTAAGCCGTCATCGCGCCAGAACCCATTTATTCGGTTTGAAACCGAGAAGAAGTTACACAATATGGCGGTTGAGTGCAATGCACTAACCAAACAGTTTGATCGGGTGATCTTTAAGAACTTCAAGATTGCGATTCGTCCGGGTGAGAAAATCGCCATTATTGGCCAGAATGGGGCTGGTAAGACCACCTTGCTCAAAACCATTCTGAGTAAACGCTTTGATGGGATTGCGGCGGATACTGGGGATGTGAAGTGGGCTGAGAACGCCAATGTGGGTGTGATGCCGCAGGATACCAGCGAATGCTTCCCAACCGATGAGAACCTCATTGAGTGGATGACCCAATGGCGCAAACCAGGTGATGACGATCAGGTTGTGCGTGGCATTCTCGGGCGTCTTCTGTTCTCAGGCGATGAGATTGGTAAATCGGTGAAAGTGGTTTCGGGCGGTGAGAAGGGGCGTATGATTTGGGGTAAGTTGATGCTTCAAAAGCATAATGTGCTCGCAATGGATGAGCCAACTAATCATATGGATATGGAATCGATTGAGAGTTTACAAATCGCTCTCGAGAAATTTGATGGTACTCTGATTTTTGTCTCCCATGACCGCGAGTTTGTCTCGGCGCTAGCGAACCGAATTCTGGAGATCAAGCCGGACGGCACGATCAATGATTATTCAGGAACGTACGAGGAGTATTTGCGCAGCCAGGAGCTTGCGGGTTAAGATTTTTGCTCGCGGGTAAATCGCATGGCAGTACCCTCTGCCTGAATGCGAGTCCAGACAGATTGCTTCTCCTCAGGGCTCATAAAGACCCAGTTGCTGACTTCTAAGGCAGTGCGGCCACAGCCTTTGCAGATTTCATCAAAGAGGGTTGAGCAGATCCCAATGCACGGGGAGTCAGAATCGCCATCTCCGATTCCTAAAGAATTAGCACCGTTATTGATTGAGCTCATGCCTTACTTTAATGCATCGAGTTCAATTTTGCCGAAGCCACTTGAATCAGAGTTCTGGCGCAAGGGGCTATGTTCAGCTAACTCATCAAGATATACGCCAATCCCTTGACGCTCACGCTCCAGAAATCGTGCCACTGCAGCAGCAAAGCGTGGATCACTCAGATGGTGGTAAGACGAGACGCTTGTTGGCATAAACCCCCGTGCCATCTTATGCTCACCTTGCGCACCGCCTTCCAGAGTTTGGATTCCCTCGCGGATGCAATACTCAATCGCCTGATAGAACGCGGTCTCAAAATGCAGACAGGGGTGTTGCTCAATACACCCCCAATACCGACCATAGGCTTTACTCAACTCACGATCAATTACCAATAGGGCGCTTGCGATCGCTTGACCTTCGCGCTTTGCCACAATCAAATGAAGATTGCGGGGCATCTCCTGCACCCACTCCTGAAAAAAGAGTTGATTCAGGTAAGGAGTCGAGTAGTGGTTCTGATAGGTATTGCGATAGCAGCGATAGAAGAACAAAACATCTTCCTCGGTGACCGATTCTCCAGGAAGGGGTTCAAAGGTAATGCCCGCACTTTGAACTTGCTTACGTTCGCGCTTGATATTCTTGCGGCGTTTCATGGTGAGGGTTGATAGAAAGGACTCAAAATCGCTGTAGTCATGGTTATGCCAATGAAACTGGACCGACTCACGCTTTAAGAATCCCGCCTCACTAAGAAGCTTTGCCTCCTCTTCGACAGGAAAAAGAAGGTGGGCAGAGGATAGATTTAGCTCGCCAAGCAATTGTTTTAAACCAGTGACTAGTGCTTCTTGATGCTCAGTGGATCGAGCCAACAAGCGCGAAGAGGTAACCGGAGTAAATGGGATGGCACTAAGTGCTTTTGGAAAATAGGGAAGCCCTGCTTGGGTATAGGCCTCGGCCCAGGACCAATCAAAGACATATTCTCCATAGGAGTGAGTTTTGAGATAGAGAGGCAATATGCCAAGAAGCGTGTCACCACCAGCTTCATAGAGCGCCAGATGCGATGGCTGCCATCCCGTTTCTGCACTCACACAACCAGTTTTCTCCAAAAGACTAAGAAATGAATACTGCATGAAGGGGCCGGCTGAGGGTGGCAAGATTGAGTCCCATGCCTGCCGGGGAACATCCGAAATTTGATTTAGAACCCGAACCTCATACCTAGCTTGCATATAAATCAGCCAAGTGCATCCAATCAGCGTTGAATCAGTTCGATCTTGTATCCATCGGGGTCGGTGATGAAGGCAATTAAGGTTTTGCCACCCTGAACTGGGCCGGCAGGACGAGTAATCGTGCCTCCAGCAGCAGCAATATCCTCACATGCCTTGTAAACATCGGGGACAGCGATTGCGATATGACCGTATGCGCTACCGTGGTCATACGTGCTCACACCGTAGTTATAGGTGAGCTCAATTTCTGCCTGCCCATCCTCATTACCACGCCCAAATCCTACAAAGGCGAGAGAGTACTTTTGCTCCTCGCGATTGGTCGTGCGCAATAAGTTCATGCCTAATACGCGGGTGTAGAAATCAACCGAGCGGGCAATGTCGCCCACACGCAGCATGGTGTGCAAAATCATCTTACTCAATCCGGGCTCTCTCGCGAATCTTCTTCATCATTTCAGAGAACTTAGCCTTTTGCCAGGCCTGATCTTGCATCAGCATGGTCTTTAACTGTTCCTTGATTTCAGCCATCGGGGGTAGCTTCACATCACGCACGTCTTCGAGCTGAATAATATGCCAGCCAAATTGAGTCTTCACCGGCTTATCGGTCATCTGCCCTTTTTGTAATGAGGTCATTGCCTTAGAGAACTCAGGGACTAGCGCCTTATCGCTTACCCAACCAAGCTCTCCACCTTCAGGAGCAGAGCCGGGATCTTTAGAGTTGGCCTTAGCCAGATCCCCAAACTTTGCACCGGCTTTGATCTTGGCAATGAGAGCTTTGGCATCCGCTTCTTTTTCTACCAAGATGTGACGTACTTTATATTCTTTACCGCCAAATTGACTCTTAATGGAGTCGTATGCCGTTTTGTAATCTTCTTCGGTAATGCCGCCTTTATCAATGTAATCATCAAACAGGGCTGCCACCAATACGCCTAAACGCGCTTGCTCAATTTGGTCCTTGACATCATCCTTTTGACTAACGCCACGCTTATCCGATTCCTGAATAATCAGTTCGCGGGTAATGAGGAGTTCACGGCCTTGCTCACGAATCTTTGGATCGGTTGCGGATTGCCCTGAATTTTTAATGAGGCGATCAAGCTGTGCCTTGGGGATGGGCTTGCCGTTCACAATCGCAGCATTTTGAGCCATTACAGAGGTGCTCATGAAGCCGATGGAGCAGGCGAGGATTATTTTTTTGGTCAGGTGCATATAAAGGATCAAAAGGCTAAAAGAAGAATTATGACTCATTTGGTGCAAGTGCATGAATCGCAAGGGCGTGAATCTCGTGTGGCATGAACTCTTTCAATGCGCCATACACTAAGCGGTGACGTGCCACGCTGTTAAGGCCCGTAAATGCCTGCGTAGTAATCGTGATCCGAAAGTGACCCGCACCTCCGGCGGCACCCGCATGACCAGCGTGCAAATGACTCTCATCGTCAATCACAAGCTGAGTTGGCTGGAGTTGCTTTTGTAAGCGATCCTGAAATGCAGCAATGCGTTCTTGATTGGTCATCATGCCTCATCGGTCTCCATATGGCGACTTAACCATAAGCCTTGGGCAATGATGAAAAGAATAAGCAAACCAATGCCGCCAAAGAGCTTGAAGTTCACCCACACATCCTCAGAAAAGGTATAAGCGACATAAAGATTAAGAACACCCATGAAGAAGAAGAATGCCGCCCAGGCATGATTGAGCTTAATCCAGATTGAACGTGGACTGCCGGGTTTCAAGGTTACTTGCTTTCCCATCAGACTCTCAATCCAATTTTTCTTAAAGAACTGGGCACTAAAGAAGAGTACCGCTGCAAACAACCAATATAAGACGGTCGGCTTCCACTGGATAAAGGTTTTATCTTTTAACAGTATGGTGAGGCCACCAAAGACAACAATGAGCACCAAGCTAGCCCACTGCATACCCTCAATTTTTTGCCGTCGCAGATAAAGCCACACAATTTGGGCAATAGTTGCAATGATCGCCACGATGGTTGCTACGTAGATATCGGCAAGTTTGAATGCGGCAAAGAAGAGGATGACCGGGAATAGGTCAAAGAGAAATTTTTTCATGAGGATTGCTTGGGGGTGGCGTTAGGACTCGGCTCAAAGCGCAATGACGCAGAATTGATACAGTAGCGCAGACCTGTGGGTTGGGGACCGTCTTCAAAGACGTGGCCGAGATGGGCATCGCAGTTAGAGCAACGCACCTCGGTTCGGATCATGCCGTGGGTCAAATCCCGATGCTCACTAATCACTTGAGGATTGGCGGGGCTGTGATAACTTGGCCAACCGCAACCCGCATCAAATTTGGTACTGGATACAAATAACGGCGTGCCACAACAGACACAATGGTACAGGCCATTTTCCCAATGATCCCAGTAGCGACCCGAGAAGGGTGGTTCGGTTGCCGCTTGGCGCGTTACCCGATACTCAATGTCAGATAACTCTTGACGGTATTGCTCATCACTTTTGCTCATAGCTTGGATTGTAAAGAAGGATTAAGAGGAGCAGCTAAGGACAATATCCTCTAGCTCTTTGGGAGGAGGGGCCGAGTAAGCCTCATGTTCAGCTTGCTCTGCAAACGGATTTTCAAGGATCTGGAGGAGTTTTTGGACTTCAGAAAAATCATCCTGCTGGGCCAGTTCGATGGCGCGCTGTGCCAAGTAATTACGCAAAATAAATTTCGGATTGGTATTGAGAATGGCACTCTGTCGATCAAGATCAGACAGCCGTTCAAGTTTTAGTCGATCCAAGTAGGATTGCATCCATTGATCGAACCCTTGGCGGTCAATGAAGTGATCGCGTAATGGATTGGTTTGATCATCGGCATGCGATTGAACCTGAGCAAAAAGACGGAATGTGTTTGTAAAATCCACTCGATTCTGATGCATGAGTTGTAATAAGTTCTCAATCAATGCGAAATCATTGGCATGCTCATCCATTAAACCCAGCTTTGCTCGAAAGCGTCGTAACCAGGCTTCACGGTATTGGGTCGGAAATTGCTCGAGCGCAGTTTGTAATTTCTGTTGGGCCTCTTCGGTTGAATACTTCTTCTCCAATAAAGGCAACATACCACCTGCCAAGCACGCCATATTCCAATGCATGATTTGTGGTTGGCGATGATAGGCATACCTTCCTTGCGAATCACTGTGGTTGCAGATGTGATCCATTTGAAAGCGATCCATCATTCCAAAGGGGCCGTAATCGATGGTAAGACCTAAAACACTAATGTTGTCACTATTGAGAACCCCATGGCAAAAACCCACGGATTGCCAATGTGCCACCAGCTCGGCACTACGACGGCTAATTGCTGAGAATAGTGAAAGGTAGGGATCGTCACTATCCCAGCACTCTTGGTAATGGATATTGAGCAGATACTCGGCTAATTGCTGGAGATGCTCGGTTTGGCGCGCAGCCGCATAGTGCTCAAAATGACCTACGCGCAGAAAGCTGGGGGCTAGGCGGGTACAGACCGCGGCTGTTTCAAGGGTCTCGCGCATCACTGGCTTTTTAGATCCCGTCACCGCCAGTGCCCGACTGGTTGGTACGCCAAGAGCATGCATGGCCTCACTACCCAAAAATTCACGGATGGATGAACGTAATACCGCTCGACCATCACCCATGCGCGAATAGCGGGTGATCCCCGAACCTTTTAATTGAATCTCATAGGGGCCAATGTCGCCCAAGAGAATGGCGCGACCATCGCCCAGTTGGTCAGCCCAGATACCAAATTGGTGACCGCTGTACGCTGTAGCGATTGGATTGGAGAAAACATGTTCCTTGCTAGCTAATGCATTGCCACTTAAGACGCTTAACCAAAGTGGGTCAGCAGGGAGCTTGGATTCATTGAGGGCGATACCGAGCTCTTGCCCAAGGGAGGGTGAGAATCCCACCCAATAGGGCTCTGGTAGGGGTGTGGGTGTAATCGATTGGCAGGTATCGTCACCCTGAAGGGGAAAAGCCATTGTTACACTGAGTAATTGGCCCAGGCAGAGCCAATTAAGCTACCGGTAATTACGTCGTGGGCAATCACGCCGTTAGCATCAAAGCGCCGCTCCACCATCTCATAGTTACCATCGTTGCGAACTCGCAATACCGTGCTCGAGCGCGTGCCGTAATGTTCGGTCCGAATAAAAGCCGAGGAGAGTGCTTTCTCCCATTCCAGACTAACGCCGGTGCTCGGAAGCTCACGTTCTGGGGCCTGATGGTCATCTGCCAATAAATGGAGATAGGCATCGGCATTTTTTAAGCTGCCACCATCCATTGCGAGAGTTTGGGCGAATGCGGCAATGCGGTGGTTCACCTTGGGCCACGGTGTATCAAGCATGGCATTCGATAGACCATAGACGCCGGGCGTTAAAGGTTGACTTGGAAATGTTTTGCGCGGGCGCACGGATTTACCCATCACCACACGATTACTCACCCAATGCATTTGAGCGTCACTCGGATCACTCAGATCGGCCATCAGTAAATTAAAACCGTTGTACTGATCGAAGCGCTTACTGTGCTTCTCAATAAAGTGGTTGGGTTTATCAGGGCTCGTTAAATACAAATAGGGTAGCTCGCCTCGCGTTCTCGCATCGGGTTTTTTCTCACTGGGTGAGCGTACGTTCGTAAGCGCTGAAAAACGCCCCTGCTGATTGAGTCCTAACCAGGTGCCAGGACTACCAATCACATCAGCGTGATCACGGCCAGCCAATACGTCGGGATGCTCAGGCCACCAAGCGATGCCGGTGGTATTGCGATCATAGAACTCATCCCGATTGGCGGCTACCACCAACGGGTACTTTGGGTGCGATTTCCAGGCAAATAATATGAGGCACATACCAATACTATGCCTGATTAAATCTCAATTAGGGAGTAGGGTAGTGTTCCAAGCTCCAGACTGGGGCCGCTAGCGTCACCAAGGTGAAGTTTGCCGCTTTGGGCAAGCTCTGATTTGCATTCAATTTGAAGGTCTACCCAATCAGGGTTACTTGGATTGGGGGCTGAGAGCACGACCATTCCGGCTGGCTGGCCTGGGTCCTCTTCATGAAAAATCTCGGTTGCTGGTGGGCAGGACTCAGACGGAATTTGTGCTTTAGCCAAATAAAGGCGGCGCTTAATCGCCCCTCGATATTGGCTACGAGCAACGACTTCTTGGCCCGGGTAGCATCCCTTCTTAAAGTCGACCCCGCCCACGGATTCCAGGTTCACCATTTGAGGAACAAATTGATCCTGAGTAGCCGCCAGAATTCGGGGAATGCCACTGGCTACTTCGACTGCATTCCACTCGCTTAAATTGAGTTGGGCATCGACCGTCATCTGGGAGGCAAACACAATCCGCTTCGCAGAATTTGTGTCGGCAGGCGTTTGCATCGCCAAGGCAATTGCATCAGCAGGAAGGTGGGGCAGAAGGTTCTCCATCGAACTGAGAGCTCCATACACTGGCCAATCTTCGCTGACGTCACGAATCGTAAGCTTGGAGCGCAAAACGAACATGCTCAGTCGTTTTGCAAATGCCGCTGCTAGATCGCGTGAGACAAATAATGCATACTGTGTTGCCGTTTGGGATGAATGCAAACTAATCCATGCAGAGGCGAGTAAGCGACCCTTTGCTGTGCAATATCCGGTCAATCTGGCGGCTGAACTTCCATGAGCAATGGCTCCGGAGGGGACAGTGTTTAACCCAAGCACTGAATTCGTTAATTGACCTTGCAAAAAAGTACTTGCATCCGGTCCCTCAACCAGAATCAAGCCCCAGTCTGGTAAGCGGCAAATGGTGGGCGAGTTCATAGCGTTGCCTGATTGATGATGGTCATGTCAGTTCCTTAGCCTTTTATCATAGCGCTATGTGTAAAAACTTTCTAAGTCATCAAATTCCTTATTGCTTGCCATGGCTCTGAGTAAACGGTTACTGGGTCTTGGGCTGGTATCGGTCATCGGCATTATCTGCCTTTATTACCTTGCCTTATTCACATGGGGAGTGGTGCCATCCAAATCTACTTTAGTTAATCAGGCTGACGTAACAAATGCTGCGCGCTTTAAGGTGTTACCAAAATCAGGGGTCTCAAAGATCGCAAGCCAGCTGCAAGAGCAGGGGATTGGGGTGACCGCCTTGGTCTTCCAAATTGGTGCTCGATCGCTTGGAGTCGCATCATCATTAAAGCCCGGCACTTATGAGTTCCCAGCCAATGCAAGCTTAGGCCGCATACTGCTGCAAATGGCTCGGGGGGATCGAGTACGCGAGGTCGTGAAGCTTATACCTGGTATGACCATTTGGCAAGTTCGGGCAGCGATTGATACGCACCCAGCACTCATACATCAAACCAATACGCTAAGCGAAGCCCAGCTCGCCAAGCTCTTAGGACTAACGCAGGCGAGTGCAGAAGGGTGGTTATTTCCAGATACCTATGTATTTGATCCGGATGATTTGGATTCGAGTATTTATCAACGTGCCCATGCCGGTATGCAAAAGCAATTAGCGAATGCATGGGATCTCTATGTACAGGGCCAGCCCAATGATCGGGTTTTAAAGAACCCATATCAATTACTAATCCTCGCCTCGATTATTGAGAAGGAAACCGGCCAAGCGTCTGAGCGCGGACTAATTTCTGGGGTATTTCATAATCGGCTTAAAAAGGGCATGATGCTGCAAACCGATCCCACGGTCATATATGGAATCGGCCCACGATTTGATGGCAATATTCGAAAAACCGATTTACGCCGCGATACTCCCTACAATACCTATATGCGCTATGGCTTACCTCCAACCCCAATTGCAATACCCTCTAAAGAATCGCTAATTGCCGCTGCGCAACCCGCCCCCACCAATGCACTCTATTTTGTTGCCAAGGGCAATGGCAGTAGTCATTTTTCTGTATCCTTGAAAGAACACGAGGCTGCGGTTGATCGCTACCAACGCTTGCCTGCAAAATCGTCAACCAAGTCAGTGAAGTAAATCCATGAATATGAATTGCCCTGGTTTTTTTATTAGCTTCGAGGGCATCGATGGTGCTGGGAAGAGTACCCACCTAGAGGCCTTTGCCAAGCATTTGGGGCGGCTTTATCCGAATCATGAAGTTGTACTCACGCGCGAGCCGGGCGGCACCCCCTTAGGTGAAAAACTCAGGCAGCTCTTGTTGCAAGAGCCGATGCATATTGAGACCGAAGCCTTGCTCATGTTTGCTGCGAGGCGGGAGCACCTAGCTCAGGTCATCGAGCCCGCCTTACAAGCTGGCAAGATTGTGATCTCGGACCGCTTTACCGATGCCAGCTTTGCGTATCAGGGTGGTGGAAGGGGCTTAAGTCTTGACACCTTGAACATGCTTGAGACTCTGGTGCAGGGTAGGGGGGCTGGGTTGGTCCAGCCGGACCTCACGCTCTTATTTGATCTGCCTGGCGAGATTGCGCAAGATCGCCGGTCCAAGGCCAGAACCCCCGATAAGTTTGAACGCTTGGACCTCCATTTTTTTGAGAACGTTCGCAACGAGTATTTGCGACGCGCTATGGCCGATCCCGGCCGCTTTATGGTGATTGATGCACGGCAATCACCAGAGCTGATATGGAAGCGTTTATCAGAAATTCAGTTGAATTACTGATCCAAATGATTGATTTATATGAATAATTTCATGATAGGTTTTTTCTAAACTCCATGGCGATAGAAAATACTCATCATGAGTCAGTGAAGCTATTGCCGTGGTTTGATGCGCTTGGCAAGGCATTCAATTTAGAGGCAACCCCCCAGGCCATTTTGTTTCATGGTCAACCCGGAATAGGTAAATTTGACTTTGCCTGCTGGCTTTCGAAGGCACTCCTGTGCGAGGCTGATTCGTTCTCAACGGGGCATAAGCCTTGCAATTCTTGCGAGGCATGCCGTTGGTTTGATACCGGAAATCATCCAGACTTCATTGCCTTACTACCGCAACGTTTAAAAGGGCGCTTGGTTCAAGCTGAGCTGGAAGGAAGCCCAAAAATCGACCCTGTGGCCACTGAGACCCCAGACGATGGGGATGGAAAGAAAGAGAGCACGTTCATCAAAATTGATGAGGTGAGGGGGGCACTTGGGGGTATCAATATTGGTTCGCACCGGGGCGGAAAACGGATCATTTTGATTTATCCCTTAGAGAGTTTACGAGAGGATGCATCCAACACCTTGCTCAAATCATTGGAGGAGCCCAATCCCGATACGATCTTTATTCTGGTGAGTGATCGTCTTGACCGAGTGCTACCAACTATACGGTCTCGTTGCCAACTGATTGCCTTACCAAAACCAAGTCGGGATTTAGCGCTTGAATGGTTGCAATCCGAACTGAAATTATTGCTGACGGATACGGTTCGAACCGAGGAACTGGAAGCCACGATTGATGAGCATGCAGGTGCACCGCTTAGCGCAAGGGATCAGATTCTGGCAAGGCATCTCGGCGACGATAAGGATGGCATTGGTCTTGCCATCACTGCCACTAGAGTGCTGTTAGAGGCCCTAAGCAAAGGACCTCAAATTTCCTATCTGGAATGTGCCGAGAAGGTTCAAAAAGCCCCGTATTCCACTTTATTGATGTGTATGCAACGCTGGCTATTTGATTTGCAATTGTCACGCCAGTTAGGGGAGGTGCGCTATTACCGTCGGCATGCCCAACTTATCGGACAACTGGCGTCCCAACTGCAATTGGCAAAAGCCCAGCGATTGTGGTCGACCCTTACTCTCGCGCGGCGTCATGAGAATCACCCATTGTCCACAAGGGTGCAAATGGAATCAATGCTCTTGCAATATCAACAGCTCTTTGCAGACTAAAATTAGCAGTTATGTTCATTGATTCGCACTGCCATCTCGATTTCCCGGAGTACCAAGATCGTCTTCCCGAGGTTTTGGGGAATATGATGCGCGCCAATGTGAGTCATGCGCTTTGCATCTCCGTGGATATTCCAGATTTTCCCAAGGTAAAGAAACTCGCCCACACTTACCCAAATTTATTTGCTTCGGTTGGCGTTCATCCGGATTACGAGGAAACCCCCGAACCAACGCTTGAGTTTTTGGTTGAGGAAGCCAAAGACGATAAGGTCATTGCAATTGGTGAGACCGGGCTGGATTACTACCGAATGGGGGATCGATCCTATGACTCGATGGAGTGGCAACGCGAGCGCTTTCGGACCCATATCCGTGCTGCCTTATTAGCTAAAAAGCCTTTGATTATTCATACGCGTTCGGCCTCAGAAGACACCTTGCGAATCATGCGAGAAGAGGGCGCTGATGCGATTGGTGGTGTGATGCATTGTTTTACGGAGTCTTATGAAGTAGCCAAGGCAGCAATTGCGCTTGGGTTTTATATCTCTTTTTCTGGAATCGTGACTTTCAAGAATGCTAAGGATCTTCAGGCAACCTGTAAGGCCTTGCCTTTAGACCGATTGCTCATTGAGACCGATTCGCCATATTTGGCTCCAGTGCCGCACCGCGGCCAAACCAACGAGCCAGCCTGGGTGGCACACGTAGCGAGCTATATTGCGCAATTGCGTGGTGAATCAGTGGAGCAAATAGCCAGGCAAACTACAGACAATTTTTTTCAATGTTTTCAATTAAATAGAAGTAATTCATGATGCTACGTCGCAGTTTCATTACCTTTACCGCCCTAAGCTTTATTTCAGGCTTTGCTATTGCTCAATCCCAAGAGCAGGCCGATCGAATGGCGCGCGCCGTGCAATTTGACGACCTTGCTCAAGTAAAGAGGCTTCTACAGGACGGCGTAAGCCCTAATTTACTCGTTCGCGGCGGTAATCCCATCTCAGTCTACGCGGTGCGAGAGAACTCGCGTACAACCCTTGATTACCTGCTCACTTTGAAGAATTTGGATGTCGACCAACCGAACCTTTCAGGTGAAAACGTCCTAATGATGGCTTCGCTTTATGGGCTCCTACCAGAGGTTAAGACCTTGGTTGATAAGCGGGCCGCTACGATTAATAAATCGGGTTGGACTCCGTTGCATTACGCTTGCACCAACGGTCATTTGCAAGTGGCGGAGTTCCTATTGGATAAGGGCGCTCAGGTAAACGCCTTATCGGATAGCGATACAACGCCTTTGATGATGGCTGTTCGCTCCGGCAATATTCAATTAGTTAGACTATTGCTTGATCGCGGCGCCGATTTGCAAATCCGTAATCACCAAGGCTTTAGCGCCATTGATGTAGCGGATTTATTCAATCAAGAAGAGATTTCCAGAGGTCTGCGTTCGCGCTGGGAAAAGCTCTATAAAGCCAAATATGAAGGGGGTCCTAAGCCTGTAGCTACTGAATCTCAGCCTAAGGGCTAAATAACATATCTGCGTATAATCATTATTATGTCAAATAAGATAAATAATAATCAATAGCGATGTCAACCCTTCCAAACTTCTTTACCCTAGCTCAGCAAGTTGGCGAAAGCTTCCCAGACCAGCTAACCCTTGTATTTATGACGGCCATTGGTATGTTGGTTGCCCATGCGCTACTAATCCTATTGATTGGCAAGATCTACCAAGTGTTGATTGACTGGGCAGACAACCGAAACATTTTTTGGTTATCGATCCCGTTTTATATGATTGCTGTTGGCCTGGTGTTGATGACCCATTTGGTCGATATTGTGGTGTGGTCCTACGCACTCATTGCCCTGAAGATTTTTGAGATCGATACCAACGCCTTTTACTTTGCTGGCGAGATGTACACCACGGTTGGGTATGGAAGCTTTCCATTACCAGATAACTGGAAAATTCTACCGATCGTTGTTGCCTTTAGCGGAATATTTGCTGCCTCGATGTCTGGTGCGGTGCTCTTTAATATGATTGGTCAGATTATTCGTAAGAAAACGGTCAAATAAGTTTTACTTGGGCAAATCTGCAATTGGGTCGACTTGCTTTAGAAATAGTTCAAAGGTTCGCCCCTTTTCATTTTCAAGGCGCACCCTACCCGGTATCCAGCCAAAATCTTTCACCAGCCATATGTCATTTCTGCGCTTGTGATCCATTTCCTTTACCGGCAAACGTTTGTAGTGCCTGAGCACCGTAGGCCCCAAAGTTGATACTGCATCTGATAGCTCTTCCCCTTGGCTTTGAAAACGCCATGTTTCAACGGTATCAAGGTTGGCAATCGGAATTTCTCGCACCGTTCCTTTTTCGTCAATCTGATCATTACCTGCAAGCAAAGAGGCCAACTGCATCATGAGGCTAAAGCGATCCTGAGTCCCCGGTGGAATGTCTTTTAATTGATCCGGCTTTTGGGAGAAGAATAACTTCCCTCCCCCCTTATCATCGCGATCAAATCGGGTAAATCGTGCTGGCCGGCTCCCAAGGTGCTCCACATAAAAGTCAGGAGCTAATCCATAGGCATCAATCTTTCCTCGGGATTCAAAGATAAATGGCCCAACAAATGCATAGGGAATATTGATAAACAATCGATAGCCAAGCTTGGGATCAAATTGCCACTCGATTGAAGCCGTTTGCAGGTACTGGCCATCGAGATAGGCATCGTAATAATAAATACCAGGATCGGGAACTCGAAAAGCCTGACCTTCTTGCTCCACTTGCCCTGTCCCATTGCCTCCACCGGGCTCAATGACTTCACCATCGCCCACTGCGTTTGAACTTTGATCCCGAACGCTTGGCTCGGGCGCTGGCGGTTTACTCAACTGAACTTTTTTAACAGGCTCGACACGCAGCTCGGCAACGGTGACATCTTCCAGAGGGGCAGCCTTAGAGAATAAAAAACTAGGAAATCCAACGAATATATAAAGATGGATAAGTACCGATATCGCGATTGCAAACAGCACAATCGTACGCGGTTTGAATAGGTGCAAACCATTCATAGAAAAACTCAGGGAGCGATTGCTACTAGCAATCAATTAGACCCAAAATGGGTCTTGCAAGATGCGACTATCCTTTGGCAAATTAGCAGCCAGAAAATCCATCTGATCTGCCAAAATATTTCTGCCTTTCAAAATCATATCTTCGTACAAACTGGGTGTGTAGGGTGCGTAGAGAAGACTCATCCCTGCTTTCTCTGGCGTGCGATTACCTTTGCGCTGATTACAGGGTCGACACGAAACCACCAGGTTCATCCAAGTGTAGCTACCACCTTTGCTGTTAGGAACAATATGTTCTGCTTCAGCATCATGTTCAGAGATTCGACAACCACAATAAGCACACAGGCCGCGATCACGCCGATAGAGCTTGCGTTTCGTAATGGCCGGCACCACATCAAATAAGTTTATTTTTGCAGAGCCTTTGACAGCAATGATGGAGTGCAGCTCAATGATCGATTGTTGGCCGGTCAAACGAGAGATGCCGCCACGCATGATGGCGACAGGTTCACCCAGCGTCCATGAAACGCTGTCATCCGCATAATGTCGGGTTGCATCCTCAGCATCTATCCAGCACTGGGGGATACCGCCCGCATCCAACTTCAAAATGCTGAGCACCACTCCTCCTCTCTGTCATGGTATCTAGCGCCATGGCACGCCTGACTCTTAATATAGTCTAAGTTTCCTATAAAAAGATGACGTTTTTCAAGCCCCTAGAGGATTTATGAGTAATTGCAGGATAGAGCTTGATTTTTTACTCGAATTGTTTGCATACCCATTCTTTGCGACCCCACTCCCCAGGACGCTCTGCGAATACCAACCAAACAATCCATTCTGATAGCTTTCTCATGACACTCTCCTTTTTTTGAGAGACCATTGTGGTTCACTAAAGGCTCATAAAATGAGCTTTATAGAGGCACTTGAGGAATATCTTCAAATCATTGATTTCAATCATGAATTTGTGAGCCGAATGGTGTTGTAATGGAAGTCAATTTACTCAAATGTCGCTACAATAATCAAATAACTATAAGTCGCTGCATGTTCAAATTTCTATCCTCGCAACCAGTTCACGATCCGATTCATTCGCAAAATCCGGCGACTGAGGTAAAAACCACGACCTGCTATATGTGCGCCTGCCGCTGTGGCATCCGAGCGCATTTGCGGGATGGTGAATTGGTGTATATCGACGGCAATCCAAACCATCCCCTTAACCAAGGGGTCATTTGTGCCAAGGGTGCATCGGGCATCATGAAGCAGAAGTCCCCTGCGCGGATCACGAAACCACTCTTGCGCAAGCCCGGCTCAGAACGTGGCCAATCGGAGTTTGAAGAAATCTCTTGGGATCGAGCCTTTAGTATTTTGGAAGATCGTTTACGAAGTATCCGAGAGACCGATCCCAAAAAATTTGCACTGTTCACCGGTCGCGATCAAATGCAAGCGCTCACAGGCTTATTTGCTCGTCAATTTGGAACTCCTAACTATGCAGCCCATGGAGGCTTTTGCTCAGTCAATATGGCCGCAGGCATGATCTACACCATTGGGGGCAGCTTTTGGGAGTTTGGCGGCCCCGATTTAGAGCAAGCCAAATTATTTGTGATGATTGGAACAGCAGAGGATCATCACAGCAATCCGATGAAGATTGCTTTGTCGAAGTTTAAGCGCAATGGTGGGCGATTTATTTCAATTAATCCCGTGCGAACTGGTTATTCAGCGATCGCCGATGAGTGGATTCCGATTAAACCGGGCACTGATGGCGCGCTATTTATGGCATTAATGCATGAGTTGATTGCAGCCAATCAGGTAGATCATCCATTCTTAAAGCGGTATACCAACTCATCGCAGTTGGTTTGTCTTGATGCGGGTCCGGAAGAAGGATTATTTTTATTTGATCCTGAATCAGATCCAATCAATACCGACATTCCTCATAACAAATACATTTGGGACATCAAAAGCAATGCTGCAAAAGCCTGTTTTGCAAATGATGTCGACCCTGCCCTCTCTGGTGAATATGTCATGGGTCCTGGCCCCCATCAGGGCAAGCGGGTTGCCCCTGCATTCGAATTATTGCGTCGTCAAGTTGAGACTTGCACGCCCGAGTGGGCCGAGAAAATTACCTCGATTCCAGCAGCACGCATACGCTTACTCGCCAAGGAAATGGCGCACACGGCATTTAAACAATCATTTGAGCTACCAATTGCTTGGACCGATTCCTTTGGTCAGCAGCATACATCGGTGACCGGACGGCCTGTGGCATTTCATGCGATGCGTGGCTTATCGGCACACTCGAATGGCTTTCAAACTACGCGTGCCTTAGCTGTATTAATGACTCTGCTGGGCACTATCGATCGTCCAGGCGGCTTTCGTCATAAAGCCCCTTATCCACGCCAGATTCCTCCGAACATCAAACCGCCATCTTCTGAAAACGATATACAAGCGAATACACCGTTAGCAAAAGCTCCACTGGGTTGGCCAACTCGCCCAGAAGACCTGGCACTTGATCAGGATGGTAAGCCCCTTCGAATCGACAAGGCCTACACCTGGGAGCACCCTTTAGCTGCTCATGGATTAATGCATAACGTCATTACCAATGCTGTCAAAGGCGATCCCTATTCCATTGATACCTTAATGATTTTCATGGCCAATATGTCATGGAACTCCACCATGAATACCATGGAAGTTAGACAGCACCTCAATGCAAAAGATGAAAATGGACAGTTCAAGATTCCATTTCTGGTGATCTGCGATGCATTTCAATCCGAGATGGTGGCCTTTGCCGATCTCGTGCTTCCTGATACGACCTATCTTGAGCGCCATGATGCAATGAGTATGTTGGATCGCCCTATCTCTGAATTTGACGGACCCTGCGATTCAGTACGCATCCCAGTTTTACCACCGACCGGAGAATGCAAACCGTTTCAAGATGTCCTAATAGAGCTTGCATCTCGCTTAAAGTTCCCTGCGTTCACAACCGCTGATGGACAAAGAAAGTTCAAGAATTACCCCGACTTCATTACGAACTTCCAGACGGCACCCGATTCGGGGATTGGGTTCTTAATGGGTTGGCGTGGCAAGGATGGTGAGAAAAGTGTTCGTGGCGAACCCAACCCTGACCAGTGGGAGCGCTACCAAGAAAATAATTGCGTCTTTCATTACAGCATGCCCCCCGAGCATCAATACATGCGTAATTGGAATCAAGGCTACTTAGACTTTGCCAAAGCCAATGCCTTACGCCAAAAGAATGATCCGATTATTTTGGCGGTGTATTCGGATATTGTTCAGCAGTTTCGACTGGCTGCCAAAGGCCAGCGCCCCGGTCGCGTACCGCCCGAACACCTCAAAGAACGCATCATCGAGTTTTTTGATCCGCTACCCTTTTGGTATCCACCTTTGGAAGATGCGGTTACCAATTTAGATGAGTATTCAATCAACGCCATTACGCAACGGCCGATGGCGATGTATCACTCATGGGACTCGCAAAATGCATGGTTACGACAAATTCATAGTCATAACTTCTTGTTCATTAATGCAGCAACCGCTATGGATCATGGTATCGAAGATGGTGCCTGGATTTGGGTGGAATCCCAATGGGGCAAAGTACGCTGCATGGCGCGCCATACTCAGGCTGTTGAGATGGGGACCGTTTGGACTTGGAATGCCATTGGTAAAGCCGAATCCGCATGGCATCTTGATCCCGATGCGGACGAGTCCAAGAAGGGCTTCCTGCTCAATCATTTAATTACCGAAGAGCTGCCCATGGGTACACGCGAAGGTAGTTTCCGCGTGAGTAATTCAGATCCAATTACTGGTCAAGCGGGATGGTACGATGTGCGCGTCAAGATATCCCCTGCTGGATCAAGTGAAAATTTAGATACATGGCCAACGGCCAAAGCCAAAGATGTTCCCGGCATGCTTAATCCATCTTCGTACGGAATCAATAAGTCTGATGAGTAAACAGTTAGCGCTCGTGATTGATTTGAATGTGTGCGTGGGTTGCCATGCATGCGTTACCTCATGCAAGGAATGGAACACGCAAGGGTCAGCTGGCCCTATGACCGACCAAGATCCTTACGGCGCACATCCCAGCGGCACCTTTTTTAATCGGGTCCAAACCTACGAAGCTGGTGTCTTCCCCAAAATGGAGACCGTGCATTTTCCCAAATCCTGTTTACATTGCGAGGAACCACCGTGCGTGCCCGTTTGCCCAACGGGAGCCAGCTACAAACGTAAAGAGGATGGCATTGTGCTGGTGGACTACGACAAGTGCATCGGTTGCAAGTATTGTGCCTGGGCTTGCCCCTATGGAGCTCGCGAGCTCGATGAAGATCGACAGGTGATGACCAAATGCACTTTATGCGTAGATCGTATCTATAGTGAGACCTTACCTGAGTCAGAGCGTAAGCCAGCCTGTGTGCTGGCCTGCCCAACTAGTGCCCGAATCTTTGGTGATGTGCACGATCCAGAGTCGGATGCCAGCAAAGCGATTGCTGAGCGTGGCGGGTATGGGCTTATGCCCGAGTGGCAGACCCAACCAGCCAATCACTACTTGCCCCGCTCGATTACCGGAACCATTGCAGCAGTAAAGGCAGAGAACTAATGCATCCCGCTTTCTCACTTATCTTCTTCACTGGCATGGCCGGTATGGCCCAAGGCATGGTGATGAGTCTTCTCGTTTTGCATCTAGCGGGTGATCCATTACCAAATCAATTCATGAACTATCTTGCCTTCCCAATCATCTTGCTGCTGCTGGCAGGTGGATTGCTTGCCTCATTTTTTCATCTAGGGCATCCTGAGCGTGCCTGGCGCGCCATTCTGATGTGGAGAACGTCCTGGCTCTCGCGTGAAGTATTGGTATTACCTAGTTTCATCGCCCTCACAGTCCTGGCCTATTTCTACTCCTGGCAATTGGGCACGATTCCCAATTGGCTTTGGGTATTACTCGGCATCTTTGCGGTTCTTCTATGGATTTGTACAGCCATGATTTACCAATGCATTCGGTTTATTCAAGAATGGGCGCACCCAATGACCATGGTTAATTTCATTGCACTTGGATTTGTTTCGGGTTGGTTTTTATTGATGACTCTCTTCGCCATTTGGTCAGCATGGCTTCCAGATCAAGCCATTGTCACTCCCCAAAATCTTGCTGGCGTGACTGGCTTTACTGGATTTTTATTATTGCTATCGCTTACTCTAAAACTGTGGATCTGGAGGCGTAATCGCAGTCTCAAACCAAAATCAACCTTGCAGTCAGCAACCGGAATCCAGCATAGTCCTGTTCGCCAGATCTCGATGGGAATGATGGGCGGTAGTTTTAATACACGTGAGTTCTTTCATCAGCAATCTAATTTCTTTGTCGCCAATGTTCGCAAGCTGGCATTTTTTGGGGCTTATCTGCTTCCAATCACCCTACTGGTATTTGCGGCAAGTCAAGCTAGCTTGAACTTAATTATCGTAGCGTTTTTGGTGCATCTACTTGGTCTAATGGCAGAGCGCTGGTTATTCTTCGCAGAATCAAACCATCCACAAAATCTTTATTACCAACGAATTGCTTAAGTTCCCAGTTCGCTGAAGTATTCGTAATGCTGGGTATTTAAGGTTGAGATACGCCATTCAATCGGCTCATCTTGCATTCCAATCGCAAGGCGACGAATCACAATAACAGGGTCGCCAGCTTTTAAGTGAAGCCATTCTGCATCTTGTTTACTTGCCGCGCCGGCTCGCAAACGTTCGCTAGTTCGGGCAACCACTTGTCCATATTGAGCCTGATACAGCTGATAAATACTGCCCTCACGATGCTGAAAGGCGCTTCGTGTCAGGGTTGGAAATCGCTCCTTGCTGAGAGTAAGTCGATCGACAATGACGCATTGATTGTCAAGTGATAGGCGATTCACAATTCGCCATACTGGCGAACCCTCTTTTAGTTGAAGCTTTTTTGCTTCTTCACTGTTTGCGATTGCACTTTGGAATGAAACCAACTCAACGGTTGGATATTTCTTATGATCCGCGTCGTGCTTAATCACATGAAAGAAGTAATACAGTAAGCGCTGTTCATCATGCTCTGCAATAAAGGTGCCCTTCCCTTGCCGTCGAATCACGATGCCTTCTGATACGAGTTCATCCACTGCTTTGCGAAGCGTACCAATCGACACTTTCAGCTCTTTTGCTAACTCCTTTTCAGCGGGTAAAGCCTCACCCATGAAGTAACGACCACGGACGATATCTCCCGTGATCTTTTGTTTTACTTCTTGATACGCAGTAATTGCTTTCATACAAATCTGGGCCACTCATGAGTCTGAATGGCCCATTAGGCAACTTAGGCAGATTCGTATAAGCGAGTTAGAACAAACTCGCGATGACCTAAAATCTCAGCAGCGGTTAGCTCGCCATTTGCAGTGCGCAAGAGGCAATCTAATAATTTCTCACCGGCGCTATCCATGTTTTCTTCACGGCGTAATATTCCAGAAACATCCACGTCAATGTGCTCAGACATCGTGCGTACGGTTTTTGGATTCGCGCATAGCTTAATCACTGGAAGAATTGGGTTACCAATCACATTGCCCTGTCCGGTTGGGAAGAAATGGGCCGCATACCCAGCGGCTGCACATAAGGTAACCATCTCAGCAGCTGCTGATGAGGAATCCATAAAGTACAAACCTTTACCAGTCGGTGTTTCAGCTTTATCCAACACACCATCGATCATGCACTTTTTACCAATTTTTTGAATAT
Source organism: Polynucleobacter acidiphobus (assembly GCF_003065385.1). NCBI lineage: Bacteria > Pseudomonadati > Pseudomonadota > Betaproteobacteria > Burkholderiales > Burkholderiaceae > Polynucleobacter > Polynucleobacter acidiphobus. The sequence goes on along the minus strand of NZ_CP023277.1, from coordinate 909,092 downwards.
TGCCTAGTGCTTTCTCTTCAATCGTCGTTAAACCACCAGCAATATTCCCTTTGGTTGGCTGTGAGTCTGAAAGGTCACTGGTTTTGTGACGCTCAATCACGTCCTGGTAACGATCGAATACTTGTTTGAACTTCGCTTTGATCTCAGGAGTACGGCAACGTGCTTCTACTAAATGCTCGCCACCCGTTAACTCAGTGGTCTCACCGAATACTAAGGTAGAGCCAATGTCATAAAGCTTATCAAAGGCATTGCCAACGGTCGGATTAGCACCGCAACCTGAGGTGGTATCAGATTCACCACACTTTGTTGAGACCCAGAGCTCCGATAGAGGTGCGGAGACACGCTGTAACTTCGATGCGTGCTTCATCATCTTGTATGCAGCTTTGCTGGCAGCGGCAATAGTAGCTGTATCACCATTGCCTTCAATCCAGAATCCCTCAACAGGCTTGCCTGATTTCTTAATCCCCTCAACCACCGTATTGGTCCACTGTGGCTCAATTCCAATCACTACAACTGCAGCTACATTGGGGTTGCAACCGGTACCGATCAGGGTGCGGAAATGAAGCTCTAGATCAGCGCCAAACTGCAAACGTCCATAAGGATGAGGGATTGCCATCGTGCCCTTGATATTGTTTGCTACTGCTTCGCAAGCTGCATTCGACAAATCATCAAGGGGCAAAATAATTACGTGATTACGAATACCCATCCGTCCATTTTCACGACGATATCCCATAAAGGTCGCTTTTTTCAAATCAATCATTTGTTCTTCTCTCAATCAAAAATTAGTTAATCAGTTGGCCAATCGATTACCAGCGCTTTGTCTTGACGTTTTGAACGTGCAAATGTTCGCCCTTTTTAATTGGGGCGACTACTTTGCCAATATCAATTCCGTACTTGATCACGGTATCGCCGACCTTCAGATCTTTTAATGAGATCTTGTGACCAATTGGAATATCGCTCTCGGATTTAATATTGAGCGTGGTATCACCGTCCATTACCCAACCAGTTAGATCATTACCAGCTTTTACGCCCTCCACCACTACGACACCCACCACATCTCCGGGTTCATGTACGACAAAGTGAATCATGCTTTCTCTCCTTTAAAGATTGACTTATTAATTATTCCAACCGCTTTGAATACCATTCCGAATCTCTTGCAGTACCGCTTCATTGACCACAACTCCGGCCTTCATCGCCTTCTCGCGCACTGTAAAGCGACGCTGACCAGGTAAGCGCACACCAGCATCACTTGCAAACGTCTTGAGCAAATCGAGCATGCGGTTTCGGTAGATGCTTTTTCCAGGAAGACCAGGATCAATCGTGATGATGAGTTGACCTAAGCGTGGTTTATTACCCTTCATTGAAAAGAAGCTGTCAGCTTCATACGAGTACTGACTTCCTGACAAACCAACTGCAAGCAGTTCGATAATGAGTGCCAATAGCGCACCCTTGTCACCACCGAGTGGAACCATGAGACCCTTAAGACCCTCATTAGGATCGGTCGTAGGTTGTCCATCGGCGGTTAAGGCCCAACCCAAGGGAATCGACTCTCCCTTCTTCGATGCCACTAATAATTTGCCACGTGCCACTGCGGAGAGCGACATATCAATGACCAAAGGATCCTTGCCCTGAACTGGAAAGGCAGCAGCAAGAGGATTTGTGCCGAAGACCGCTTTGGTGCCGCCAGCCATGGGCATAGCCGCAGGGGTATTGCCTAGCAAAATTGAGATGTATCCCGCCCTTGCAGCAGCTTCTGTATAGTGCCCAGCAACACCAAAATGATGGGTGTTCTTAATTGCCACCAAACCAACGCCGTGCCGATGGGCAAGGTTTACTGATAGATCCGTTGCATACTTCAGCGCTGGAAATGCAAGGCCATCCTGACCATCAACTAATGCTGCTGCTGATTTAAAGGAATGCGTCTTAATGACTGCTTGAGTATTAATGCGTTGATGTTTAGCATGCCCCGAATACTGCGCAACCCGCGCTAGGCCATGAGAAGCCAATCCATCGACCTCAGCTAAGGCTAAAAATAAGGCGGTATCCGCTGCAGCATCATGTTTAACACCGGCGGCACATAAGCCCTGATAAGCAAGTTGTACCAATTCCTGAAATGAATGACTCAAGTAATTTTCTCCAAAAATAGATCCACTTCGCGGGCAATCATTGAGCTCACACGATCATTGCTTTCCTCGGTAACGCCTGCCACATGGGGAGTCAGAATTAAATTTGGCACCCCAACAAAATGACCAAGATCCTTTGCGGGCTCAAGCGCAAATACGTCTAAAGCAGCACCACCAAGCCTGCCGGATTTCAAAGACTGCGCGAGTGCAAGCTCATCCACAATGCCACCTCGGGCTGTATTAATTAAATAAGAACCCTCTTGCATTTCATCAAGCAAAGCCTGATTGAATAGACCCATCGTTTCTGGAAGTAATGGCAGGTGCAGACTAACAATTTGGCTGTTTGCAAGTACTTCAGATAGAGAGCGCATTTCAACATCCCCGCCTTTTATAGCGATAGAGGATTCTTTGATCATGGGATCATAGGCAATGCAGCGCACTCCCAGCGCGACTGCTTTTTCAGCAACAACACGGCCAATGCTCCCAAAACCAACAATACCGATCGTTTTGCCCGCGATTTCATGGCATTTAGAGTAAGTCGGCCTGGGCCATTTTCCTGCTAGGGTCTCCAGCGTGGCCTCGCGATACGAGCGCATCAGTGCCATCGCAGTACCAAGCACATACTCCGCCACAGACTCAGCGTTGGCACCAGTCGCTGGAATCACCTGAATCCCTCGCTCTGCACAGGCATGCAAATCGATATTCTCTAGGCCAACACCTAGGCGTCCAACCACCTTTAATTGCTTGGCCCCATCAACCAATTCCTTAGAGACTTTGCTTAGATTTCGCACAATCCAGGCATCGGCGTTGACTAAGGAATCAGCCATTTGCTTTGGGTCTTGATAGGCATCGGGCTGATAAATAACCGTATGCCGAGCCTTAAGGGTTTCTAGGGCTTGACTCGTAATGAATTCCGAGATGAAAATAAGAGACATATCCATATCATATAGATGACTTAGATCTCTTGCAAGAGGCGGTTGATCAAATATGTGATTAAATGGATCAGAAGATAGATAACCAAGGAGATCAGTATGTATAAAACCGTACTTAGTCGTATGAAGTTTGCCTTGGGTCTTGTGGCGGCCAGTTCGATCGCGTTCACAAGCCCTTCGATTCAGGCACAAAGCTGGCCTGATAAGCCTGTAAAACTTGTAATTCCATTTGCTGCTGGAGGAACCACCGATATTTTGGGTCGTTTGTTAGCCCAGCAATTAAGCACCGAGTGGAAGCAAAACGTCATCGTGGAGAACAAAGGCGGCGCCGGTGGCAATATTGCTGCGGACTTAGTGGCTAAGTCCCCTGCCGATGGATACACCATCATGCTGGCTTCAGGCAGTATGTTGACCGTGAATCCTTACCTCTATAAGAAGTTGCCAATTGATTACGACAAAGATTTCAAGGTCATTACCAATGTTGCAAGCGGCCCAATGCTTTTATCGGTTAATCCAAAAGTACCTGCGAAGAACGTTAAGGAATTAATTGCATTAGCCAAAACCAAGAACCTAAACTTTGGTTCTGCCGGTATTGGTAGCCAAGTGCATATGGCAGGTGAGAACTTTACCTACGCTGCTGGCGTTAATGCCACCCACGTTCCTTACAAGGGTGAATCCGCGGCATTAAACGATTTAGTGGCTGGCCAAATTGATTTTATGGTTGGCAACTTAACTGCTGCGACTGGATTTGCAAAATCTGGCCAGATTCGTCCTCTAGGCGTTACCAGTGCGAAACGTGTTCCACAGCTACCAGATGTCCCTACCATTGCAGAAACAATTCCTGGTTTTGAAAACACGGGTTGGTTTGGTTTAGTGGTTCCTGCTGGCACGCCTAACGCGATTGTGGACAAAATTTATCGCTCCACTCTAGAAGCCTTTAAAAATCCTGAGTTCAAGGCACGGGTTGAAGGTGCTGGTCTAACACCAGTACTTAACACACCACAAGAATTTGCAGCTCAGATCAAAAAAGAAGGTGCAAACTGGGAAAAGATTGTGAAGGCTCGCAATTTAAGTCAATAACAATAAAACCCTTCATATCTCTTAAGCCCAGTTCATCTGGGCTTTTTTTATGCCTCCACCAAAATGGTTTCACCCGGTTTGACCATGCTAAATATCACCGGTTTTTTATCGATCGTTAATTGATCGCCAACCATTTGTACAGCGGTGTAGTAGGAGGTCTCCAGGTCGCCTTCTTCAGGGAAGTCCTCCCGATAATGCGCTCCTCGCGAGTTCTCGCGAGCGATAGCAGCCTCTACCACTGTTTTGCTAACCAATAAAAGATTGCGTAAATTCATCCAATCTTGCCAGGTAAGATTAAATGCAGGGTTGGTATCGCCTACCCCCATGGTTTGCAACATTTGATCCAAGCGATCTAAGCGTTCCCGGGCCGCTTCTAAATCCTTGCGATTACGTAAGATACCCACCTGATCCCACATGCAATCAGCCAACTCATCCCGAATAAACTCAATATCGCCTTGAGCTTGCGTTAGTGGTTTGCGATGTGTCGCAATACTTTCCCACATGCAATCAGCCAACTCATCCCGAATAAACTCAATATCGCCTTGAGCTTGCGTTAGTGGTTTGCGATGTGTCGCAATACTTTGCTCAATCACCGCAGGATCAAATTCCAAGAACTCTCGATTGGATACATAGCGCGCCATCGTATCGCCGGCAATACCACCAAATACCGTGGAATTTGCAACACCATTTCCGCCTAATCGATTGGCGCCGTGCACACCGCCCGTATCCTCACCAGCAGCAAATAGGCCAGGCAGATCCGTACTGGTGTCCGCATGGAACACCACTCCACCCATCATGTAATGGGCGGTGGGGACCACTTCAACCAATCCTCCTGCTAAATCAAAGCCTGAGTCGGCACACCGCTCAACCATTCCTTTAAACAATTTACGAACATTGTCGGGGCCCAGGTGATGCATCTGAATATAAACCCCACCATTTGGGCTAACCCGACCAGCACGCATTTCTGAGTAAATGGAGCGGGAGACAATGTCACGCGTAGCGCGCTCGTTGCGCGGATCGTAGTTGCCCATAAAACGCTCTTTATTGCCGTTCAGTAGGTAACCACCGGCTCCCCGCAAGCCCTCCTCCAGAACCGTTCCAGTCATGCGCGTATCAGGGCCGGCAAGCATTCCGGTTGGATGAAACTGCACCATTTCCATATCACGCAAGGTCAACCCTGCTCGGAGGGCCATCGCCAATCCATCACAGCTTTTATCACCTGATGGGGTATGGTACTTATACATGGTTGGACCGCCACCAGTACCCAATAAGACCGCCTTCGCGCGCACCATCACAAACTGACCGGTGCGCATATTCAGCATCAATACACCCGCGATTGCCTTACCATCTGCGCTCTTAATTAACTCAACTGCACGATGTTCCTCTAAGCGATGAATTCCACGTGCCCATACCTGCTCTGCTAGGCGATTAATGATTTCGATGCCGGTCAGATCGCCCTTATGAACTGTGCGATCAAATGTTTGCCCAGCAAATGCCTTTTGATGAATCGTGCCATCAGGGTTGCGATCAAAGAAGCAGCCCAACTCATTCTCAAGCTCATGAATTCGTTCAACCGATTTCGTTACCAAGGTCCAAGCCAGCTCTTGGTCAGATAACCATTTGCCCCCTTCGATGGTATCCATAAAGTGGCGCTCAACCGAATCGCCTTCAGCCAGCGCAACGTTATAGCCGCCTTGAACCATGCGGGTGCAACCGCATTTACCCAAAAGGCCCTTTACTGCAATCGTAATATGCAGGTTGGGGTTGGCTTGGTGTGCATGTAATGCTGCAAAGAGACCTGCCCCGCCAGAGCCTAGGACCAAGATATCGGTTTGAATGGTTTCAATCGATGGCATACCAACCTTCTCTTTCTTTAGACAATGCCTAAGCTTTTAAGTACTGCTTCTTTGTTGCTTGCAACATCGGATTTCACTTCTTGATAGATGCTGCCCCCGTGGCTGTCCATTGCCACTAACAAAGGACCAAATTGATTAATCTTGAACTTCCAGAGTGACTCAGGATTTAGATCATCGAGATCCACATCCTCAATCTGATCAATCCAGGTGGTCTCAAGAGCCGCAGTGCCACCAATAATGGCAAGATAGACACCACCAAACTGTTCAAACGCTTTTGCGGATGATTCTCGTAAGCCACCTTTACCCACGATCATCCGTACCCCGTATTCCCGCATGAGAGGTTCTGTAAACCGCTCCATCCGATCCGATGTGGTTGTACCAATACAAATCGGCTGATAACCTGCTGGGAACTCAGAACTAATAGGCACTTTACGAACATTGGGTGCTGTATGAATCACAGCATGCCCCTGAAGATCAAATTTAGTTTTTCGTCCCCGATCAAATAAATGAATTTGCGTTGCATCGCGGATACCAAATAAGGTCTGTTGTAAGGTAACGGTATCATTAATCCTCAACTTGCGGATATCGCTTTCACTGACTGGTGTTGCTAGGTTGTAGTGCGCCATGATCGTCCTTAAAAGCCGTATTCAATACCGTGTGATCCAATCGATGCCCGCGCACGTCGCGCCGAGTGGCATTGCATATTGACTGCAACAGGGTTCATGGTGATATGCGTGGCAGCCAATTCCACATGCACTGCAAACGCCGTACCGTCGCCGCCAAGCCCCTGGGGACCAATTCCGAGTTGATTGACTGCGGTGCTTAGCTCCTTCTCCAACTTGGCGCCTTCCGCATCGCTGCAAATAGTGCCAAGCGGCCGAGTGGCAGCGCGCTTTGCAAGTGCTACGCATTGGTCAGACGTACCACCAATACCTACCCCAACAATGGTCGGTGGGCAGGTCTTACCGCCAGCGTTGACAACGCTCTCAATGACAAATGCTTTAACTCCTAAGATTCCTTCAGCTGGAATGGCCATCTTCAGAAACGAATTATTCTCCGAGCCACTTCCTTTGGGAATCATTTCAATCTCAATCACGCCGGGCTTATCCATAAAATCAATATGAATCGCTGGCATGTCAATACCAGTTGAGGTGTGATTATTTTTTCGGGTGATGGGGTGCACAACGGATGAGCGTAAGGGGTATTCCGTTGTGGCCCGCTCACAGCCCTTTCGAATCGCCTGCTTCAGCTGGACTCCATCAAATTGAACATCGCGACCAATCCAAACGTTATAGATCGGCAAGCCTGTATCTTGACAGAGCAGGTTATCTTCACGTTCTGCCACCGCAATATTTGTCACCATTGTCCCCAGCACGACTTGCGCGCGAGCATCGCGCTCTTTGCGTTTGAGATCGTTAATCCCCTCTTTAATATCGTCAGGTAATAATTTCAGGGCCCGGATGTAAAGCTCTTTGCATGCATCTTCAACGTGTTGCAGGTTCAGTTCCATAAATGATTCGCCTTAGCGAGAAAGAATTAAAAACAAGGCTCCACTAATTAAGGAGCCAATTAAGGTCACCTGCACCCAGGCCTTACGGAGGCCTTTCCAGATTCCAAACTCGATCACCAATAAACGGGTGCCGCCAATCAGATGAAGGGCTAACAAAGTAACCAACCCCCACTCGCCGAATTTGACTATGGGATGGTCAGTAAATTGCAGATACCGTCCCAGCTCCGCTTCGCCGTACAAAGAGCGCGAGAGTAAAAAAAAGTGCAGCGGCAAAAAGCAGGCTAGCAAGAGTCCAGAGACACGATGCAAGTAGTAAGCAAAGTAAGACCAATGTGCCTTGGTTCGAAAGTCGAGTCGATGCCCCGCCTTGCTCATGGCGCACCCCATACCACACCGATAACAGCGGCTGTTCCCAAGATCAAGATGAATGCCGCAAGTAATATTGGAAGCACCCGAATCAGAAATGCACTTTTGATGTTCTCACGCAAAATGTTCGCTAAGCCAATGGGCGCATGGACAAAGCAGGCCAGAACAAAGATCTCATAGAAAAGAGCAAAGGCAAGATTACCGCGCGTACGCGCCAAGATTTCCCCGGCACTTAAACCATCTTGAATCGCGTAATAGATGATCACGAGATGGATTGCGACACATAGTGTAAGCACCATGGCGCTGATGCGTTGGTAGTACCAAAGTTTGGCTTGAAGAATGGCGCTGCTGGTCATTACAGCTTGCCCCACTTGCTACCTCTTACCGCGGCACGACCAACCATCTTTTTCAATCCTGCAATACCGGCGGTTGGCTCAATCTGTTTAGGGCAGCGCTCTGAGCAGGTGCCTTGCGTATGGCAAGAATGGCAGCCTGCATCGCCTGCGACTGCTCGCAAGCGATCCAGTTGCTGGGTATCGCGTTCATCGTTCACCAGTGTCCAGGCGCGATTTAGAGCGGCTGGACCTAAATAACTATCACGTGCTGAGACCACCTCACACGAGGCGTAGCAAACCCCGCAACCAATACATTCGATTCCAGCATTCGCCAGTTGACGCTCTTCTGAATCTGGTTTGACTTGCGCAAAATCATCAAACCGAGTCTTATCTCCTTTAAAGTAACCCACCGCCTTACTCATTTTGTCAAAGAACTCGCGCATATCGGTAGCAAGGTCTTTGATGATGGGTAAATTGTCCAGAGGCGCGATCTCAAGCGTATTTTGATCCGCAATTTTGGCAACGTGGGTACGGCAGGTCCAACGCGCTTTACCGTTCACCGTCATCGCACAGGAGCCACACATTCCTACGCGACATGCAAAACGATAGCTTAGGGTTGGGTCAATTTTGCGTTGGATGTAGGTCACGACGTCCAATACCGTTTGATTGGCGGCACGTGGCACGTCATACTCTACGAACTCACCGTCATCGGTGCCCCGCCAGACTTTTACTTTGAGGATGCTTGGATTCATGTAAGCATTATAGGGATAGACAATAAAAAATAAATCGAATAGTATTTTAATTCAGATAAAAAAATACTTTACTATTAAATCAATGTCTAGCATTCGAGTACTTAAAAATTTCATCGCCATTACGCGTCACAGTAGCGTGGCTGCGGCAGCTCGGGAAATTGGCTTAACCCCTGCTGCTGCAGGACAGCAGCTTGCACAGCTAGAGGCTGAATTAGGTGTGACGCTATTTGATCGCAATAAACGCTCACTAATCCTCAATAATCAAGGCCGCGCACTGATTGAGCCCATCCAAGATATTCTCTCCCGCTATGAATCCCTCGGAAGTCAATTTCGGACGGGACTTTCTGGCTCTCTTACCGTGGGCGCCTTAGTCTCAAGTTTGATGGGTCAGTTTGGCAAAACATTGGACCATCTGAAAGATGAGTATCCTGGTCTGGAATTAAAAATTAGCACAGGCTTGTCGAGTGATTTTCTGCAACAAGTGATTGATGGCATGCTCGATGCAGCCATCGTTACTGAATCTCCTTACGCATTACCCAAAAGTGTTCGCTGGACCTTGCTGTATGAAGAGCCCATGATCTTGATATACCCAAAGGGTAAGGATGCTTCCAACCTCCCCTTCATTCGGTTTGAACCCAAAACCTGGACTGGGGAGCTTGTCGATCGCTTTATTCGGGTCAATGGTTTAGAGATACGCAACAGCATGGTGGTTAACTCGGTAGAGGCCATTATTGAACTGGTTCGCCAAGGCTTCGGCTATGCCGTAGTACCAAAATTGGCCAATGTTGAGTGGGATAAAGACAAACGAATTGTGATTGCAAATCCACCCCGTAAAACCATTTATCGTCGGGTGGGCTTACTTGAACGCAAAAATCATGCCCGCACCAAAATCACCAAAGCGATTGAAGAACAATTTAGAACTGGGATTAATTCTAGTTCTTAGTCGAGATAACTGGCAAAGTGAACCACTCGATCTAGGTACAGAGGGTACTCGGTAATGCCATGATCGCTCCCCTCAATCACTTCATGGTTCGCATTAGGATAAAAGTCGACCATCTCATGCCAGTCGAGCAACTCATCGCCTGTTGCTGCAACGAGTAAATAGCGCTCGGGATGGGTAATTGCTTCGACTTGCTGGGCACGCAACTGCTCCACATACTCAGCGCGCCAATCAAAGGGCTCATCACTGTCATAGGCAGTCAGTTGCCCAACATAAGGTGCCAACTCCCTAGCAGCTCGCACTGCTGGATTCAGCAACACAGCGCGCGCATTGGGAAACTGCTCGGCTAAATGCGTTGCATAGAAGCCACCAAGCGATGAGCCAATAAAACTAATGCGCTTGGGATTTGCCCCTTCAATTTTCGCCTTAATCATGGCGATCGCCTCCGCGGGTGATGGGGGCAGTTGAGGGCAATACCAGTCAATGGACTTGCCCTTTTCAACTAGGGATGCAATCGCATCCCTGGTTAATTGAGCTTTGGAGGAGTTCGGCGAGGACCGAAATCCGTGCAAATAGACAATTAGCAGATCAGGATGATCGGGCATAGTATCTTAGTTTGCTTCTTGTCCAATCTCAAAGTTGGCTAAGGTCTCGAGCGCCTTCACCATGGCTGAATGATCCCAGGCTTTACCGCCATGAGCTACGCATGAGTTAAATAACTCTTGAGCAGTTGCCGTGTTGGGCAACGAAACTCCCAATGCTTTAGCGCTACTCAGGGCTAGGTTCAAATCCTTTTGATGCAACTCAATCCGAAAGCCTGGATTAAAGGTGCGATTGACCATACGCTCACCATGCACTTCCAAAATTTTCGAGCTTGCAAAGCCACCCATCAAGGCCTGACGAACCTTGGCAGGATCGGCGCCTGCTTTAGCAGCAAATAAGAGAGCCTCACCAACCGCCTCAATATTGAGAGCTACGATGATTTGATTGGCCACTTTTGCGGTTTGCCCCGCTCCGTTGCCACCCACCAGGTTGATGTTTTTACCCATGAGTTCAAAGAGCGGTTTGACTTGATTAAATACCGCTTCGTCTCCTCCAACCATAATCGAGAGCGTGGCGTTTTGGGCACCTACTTGACCACCCGATACTGGGGCGTCGACATAGTCGCACCCAAGATCATTGAGTTTTTTAGCAAACTCTTTAGTCGCAATCGGCGAGATGGAGCTCATGTCCACCACAATCTTGCCTTTGCTAATTCCGGATGCGATACCGTTCTCCCCAAACAGAACCTTTTCAACATCGGGTGTATCAGGAACCATTGTGAAGATGATGTCGGCATGTTGAGCAACTTCAGCGGGCGTCTTGCAAGCAATCCCTCCTGCCTTAACAAGCTCTTCAGGAACTTGGCTACGGGTGGCTAAATAAACCGAATGACCACCTTTAATTAAGTGACCAGCCATTGGAGAACCCATAATGCCTAATCCAACAAAACCCAATTTCTTTGCACTCATAGCAATCCCTTTGAAGAAAAATAATGAACTAAATTGATTTTAGGAAACGGATTTCAACCAACCTAGGCCGGCTTCCGTGGTGGTGGCTGGCTTATATTCGCAGCCGATCCAACCTTGATAACCTAATTGATCAATGAACTTGAACAAATAGGCGTAGTTAATTTCACCTGTTCCTGGCTCATTGCGACCAGGGTTATCCGCTAACTGCAGATGCGCAATGCGATTTAGGTACTTCTTCATGGAGTTTGCCAACTCCCCTTCCATGCGTTGCGCATGGTAAATGTCGTATTGCAAGAAAGCGTTGTCCGCACCTACCTCATCTAGGATCGCAATACCTTGGGCGGTGGTAGACAAGAAGAACCCTGGAATATCAAATGTATTGATGGGTTCAATCAGTAATTTGAGCTGATGTTTTTTCAGTTCAGCCGCTGCGTACCGCAAATTACTCACAAATGTTGCGTGCAAGGTCTTATGATCAACGCCGTCTGGCACCTTACCTGCTAAGCAGTTGAGCTGACCAACGCCGAGAGCCTTGGCATATTCAATCGCCTTAGTAACGCCAGACTTAAACTCCTCGACTCGATCGGGCAAGCATGCAATACCACGCTCACCGGCTTCCCAATTGCCAGCAGGCAAATTATGCAACACCAGTTTGAGTTGATTACGATCTAACGCTGCTTTAATCTCGCTCGCTGCAAACGGATATGGAAAGAGGAACTCGACTGCCTGAAAACCACAAGCGGCTGCGCGATCAAAGCGCTCCATAAAGGGCACTTCGTTAAACAACATGGTTAGATTGGCAGCAAACTTTGGCATTCCAGTTCCTCGGAGTGGGTTTAAAAAAAGACTTATTCTAAAAGACCGGCCGTTACCAAACCTTCGGTACCAGCTGGGTGACGGCAATCAATATCCTCAAACTCGTTGACATTATTGATTTCAGTACCCATTGCAATATTGGTTACCTTCTCCAAAATGATTTCAACAACCACGGGCACCCGATATTCTTTAGCCATCTTCTGGGCCTCAATCAAAGCCTCCTGAATCTTGCCCGGATGGGTGACGCGCAAGGTTTTGCAACCCAAGCCTTCAACCACCTTACCGTGATCAACGCCATAGCCTTTCAGGTTCTCATCGTGTACGTTGATGTTGTCAAACGCGAGCTGTACACAGTAATCCATATCGAAGCCGCGTTGTGCCTGACGGATGAGACCCAGGTAGCTATTGTTCACGAGAACCATGACGAGTGGCAACTTAAACTGAGCACCAACGGCCAATTCTTCAATCAGGAACTGGAAGTCATAATCACCTGCAAGACCAACAACGGTACGAGTTGGATCAGCAGCCAACACGCCGAGTGCAGCAGGTACTGTCCAACCTAATGGACCTGCTTGACCGCAGTTAATCCATTGACGTGCGCCATAGACATGCAAGAACTGGCCGCCAGCGATTTGTGAAAGACCAATGGTTGATACATAAACGGTATCGCGTTTAAACGCTTGGTTCATCTCTTGGTAAACACGCTGAGGCTTGATGGGCACATTATCAAAGTTTGTTTTGCGCAACATGAGGCGCTTACGCTCTTGGCAACGCGAGACCCAATCGCTGTAATTTTTGAGCTTGCCTTTCGCCTTCCACTCTTTGGCTACTTCAACGAAGAGTTCGAGGGCAGCCTTCGCATCAGACACAATGCCGTAGTCGGGATTAAATACGCGACCAATCTGAGTTGGTTCAATATCGACGTGTACAAACTTACGGCCTTTGGTGTAGACCTCTAACGAACCAGTATGGCGATTGGCCCAACGATTACCGATTCCTAATACAAAGTCGCTGGCCAACATCGTGGCATTGCCATAACGATGCGAGGTTTGTAAACCCACCATGCCAGCCATCAAGGGATGATCATCTGGAATTGCACCCCAACCCATTAATGTTGGGATCACAGGAATACCAGTAATCTCGGCAAACTCGACCAACAGATCTGCGGCGTCCGCATTAATAATTCCGCCGCCAGCCACGATCAATGGCTTTTCGGCCGACATCAACATCTCCATGGCCTTCTCAATTTGCTTCTTATTGGCAAATGGTTTGTAAACCGGCAATGGCTCGTAGGTATCGATATCAAACTCGATCTCGGCTAACTGCACATCGATGGGCAAATCAATTAGTACAGGGCCAGGACGTCCTGAGCGCATCACATGAAACGCCTGCTGAAATACGCGAGGTACTAAACCAGGTTCACGCACCGTTACTGCCATTTTGGTAACAGGCTTGGCAATACTCTCGATATCAACCGCTTGGAAGTCTTCTTTGTAGAGACGAGCACGTGGTGCTTGGCCAGTGATACACAAGATTGGAATCGAGTCGGCACTTGCTGAATACAAGCCAGTAATCATGTCGGTACCAGCAGGGCCGGAGGTACCAATGCAAACACCGATATTGCCAGCTTTGGCTCGGGTGTAGCCTTCGGCCATATGGGAAGCGCCTTCAACGTGACGTGCCAGAATATGGGTGATTGATTGACGCTCGCGTAATTGTGCGTACAGGGGATTAATCGCAGCACCAGGAACGCCAAACGCGGTGGTGATGCCCTCTTTTTCCATTACCAAAACAGCTGCCATTGCGGCTTTCATGAGTGCCATTGTTGCCTCCTTTTGAATAAGATGAATGAATCATCCTTAAATTGAGATATTCTGAGAAGTGTGATACCTTAATATCATCTATTCTATTTTGGAATATATTAGTTTTAATTTATTTAAATCAATGGTTTATGGATCGAATACAAGGCATTTCCTTATTCATACGGGTGGTTGAAACTGGCTCATTTAGTAAAGCCGCGAGCAGTTTAGGCATTACTCAGCCTACGGCCACTAAGCATGTTGCCGCCCTTGAAAAGCGCCTAGGATCCCTTCTGCTCCATCGCAGTACCCGCGGCGTTACCCCCACCGAAATTGGCAAGATCTATTACGAGAAATGCAAAACAATTATTCATGAAGTTGAGGATGCCGAGAATCTGGCCGGCCTCTTACAATCCGAAGTACAAGGCAAACTCAATATCAGTAGCTCAGTAGCCTTTGGTCGACGTGTGCTAACGCCGTTGGTACTGGAGTTTATGAGGGATCATCCGCAGTTACAGGTAAGCCTCAACCTGGATGATCGTTACATAAATTTGGTCGAAGAAGGCGTCGATCTTGCAATTCGGATGGGGCGTCTATCCGATTCCAGTTTGGGAGCACGCTTTTTGGGTCTTAATCCCTGGGTTCTGGTCGCCACCCCTGAATACCTCATGCAGGCTGGCACGCCCTCCATACCCAGCGATTTAAGTCGTCATACCGCACTGATCTACAGCTCAGTGCAAGGAGACCATCGTTGGCAATTTACGGGTCGCGACGGCTCCAACAAATCCATTCAGGTGCAAGGCCCCCTCTACTCCAATAATCTCTCAGCACTTCTATCCGCAACCAGGCAGCATCTCGGAATTGCAGCCCTTCCCTGGTATGTGGCTTACACGTCTGTCCAGAGCCGGCACCTCAAGCCCTTGTTAGAAGATTGGACCATGCCTGCCCAAGAGATCCATGCGGTCTATAGCTCACCGCGACTGCTGACCAGTAAAGTGAGTAAATTAATCGATTGGCTTGCAGGTCAATTTAAGGGAAACTGGTGGGCCAGAGAAATCGGGTCATAATCATTTGGTATTCAATCAACAATTACTCAAAATCATGAACTCATCGTCATTTGTCTCAAAAAATCTTGCAATCCTCGTCTTAGGCATTGGCCTCTCCTCTGTCAGTCTGGCACAAACCAAGCCTGCAATGGTTGACCCCAATAAGGCTCCGATCGCGGCGGCCGGAATTGATGAGGTTTATCAATTAGTCGATGCAGTAGTAACAAAGGTCGATAGCAAAACGCGCACGGTTACCCTAAAAGATAAAGACGGCACAGTGACCAATTTTGTCGCGGGGCCTGAGATCAAGAACTTCCCCCAAATTAAAGTGGGCGATCGTCTTACCGTCACGCATGAGTTGGCAGTTGTAATTGAATTGGCTAAGGTCAACAACCAAGGCATTCGTAGCGAAGTACAAACCACCAGCCAAACCTCTGCTCCGCTTGGCAGTAAGCCTGCCTCAGTCATTTCTAATACCACCACGATTATTGCCACCGTGATTGGTATTGATCGCCAGAAGATGACCATCTCGGTTAAGGGTCCCAAAGGTAAGCCCGATACCTACCGCATCAAGAATGCAGCTTTATTGAAGGATATTGCGGTCAACGACGAGGTCAAGATTGTTTTATACGATGCAATGGCTGCATCCTTTACAGCTCCCACTGCTGCTACCCAGAAAAAATAAGAACGTCTAATTAAAATAAAGCAATTATTAAGGAGCAATCATGGCAGAACGGCTTGGTGCGCATTCATTGGTGGATGCCTTTAAGGCACAGGGTGTGAACTCAATTTTTACCCTTTCTGGTAATCACATCATGCCCATTTTTGATGCGGTGATTGATCACCCGATTAAATTAATTCATACGCGCCACGAAGCAGCAACCGTTCATATGGCCGATGCATATGCTCGCTTGAGTGGCAAAGTGGGTATTGCAATGGTTACTGGGGGTCCAGGTCATGCCAATGCGGTGTCCGCTTTATATACCGCCGCGATGGCCGAAGCTCCGGTGGTGCTGTTATCTGGTCATGCTCCCTTAAACCAATTAGGCAAAGGCGCCTTTCAAGAAATGCCCCAAGCTGATATTGCGGCGCCTTTATGCAAAGCATCATGGACCTGTGCAGGCCCACAATATCTAGCAGCGGATTTTGAGTTAGCCTGCGCGATTGCCCAATTGGGTCGACCGGGCCCCGTGCATCTGAGTCTGCCATCCGATGCCCTTGAGAATCCACTAACAAATACGTCTGCAACGCCAAGTCCCAGCGCACCCAAACTTACATCAAACCCTCCCTTAAGTTCAGAGAATGCACAGTCGATCGTTACCCAGTTACGTGCCGCTCAAAAGCCGGTGGTTTTGGTTGGTCCGCGTGGTTGCTACCAATACGCTAAAGAACTTCAGCAATTAAGTGAAGTGCTTGGTGTGCCGGTGATTGCAACAGAGAGTCCGCGCGGTGTAGGCGATCCTAGCCTGGGTGCTTTTGCCGAAGTCCTCGCGCAAAGCGATTGCGTCTTACTCCTTGAGAAACGACTAGACTTCACACTCAAGTTTGGTAACTCGCCAACCTTTAAAGCCGATGCACGCTTTATGCAAATTGATTCAGAGGCGGCTGAACTTAAGCGCTCTCAGAATGCACTCGGCTCGCGGTTGGAGTTGGCCATACAAGCTGATTTATCACCTTCGATTACTGCTTTGCTAGATGCGGCGCAAAGTGTCCATACCAAAACGCAGGATGCCAGTTGGCTACCATGGGTCAATGAGGCAATTGCTTATCGTCCTAATACGTGGTCGACCGCCACATCCAAGACGCCCAAGCATGCGCATCCAGGCAGAGCAATGCTTGCCTTACAGGCCATTCTCGATTCTCATCCAGATTCAGTACTAGTAGCAGATGGTGGTGAAATTGGTCAATGGGCGCAGGCTTGCCTGCATGCACCCAACCGAGTGATTAATGGTGTTGCTGGTTCGATTGGTGCGGCACTTCCTTTTGCCACTGCAGCAGCGTACACCAAGCCCGGCGTGCCTGTCCTTGCCGTGATGGGGGATGGTACCTTTGGCTTTCATTCGTCAGAACTTGATACCGCCGTTCGCTATCAATTGCCATTCATTGGGGTCGTGGGCAATGATGCCTGCTGGAATGCCGAGTATCAGATTCAGATTCGGGAGTATGGTCAAGAACGGGCTAAGGGGTGTGAGCTTTTACCCTCCCGCTACGATCAAGTCGCAGAGGCGTTTGGTGGTGCTGGAGAACTAGTCACCGATGCAGTTGAAGTCTTACCCGCTGCGCAACGCTTGCAGGCTAAAGGCTTACCGGCGATCTTGAACATCTTGATCGAGGGCTTGCCCGCCCCGAATCTCAAACGCAGCTAGTTCGGGTCATCCGCCGTTGCCCATCAGGCGTTTATCCACTATGAACCTGATGTATCGCCCACGTTTTATTCAAGCGCTTGTTAGTGTTTTGGTAGCATGCTGCCTCTTGGTGGCGTGCGCCAACACTAGCCGTCCTGGAGTTGTGGGTGTGCAGCGTTCCCAGTTCATGATGATCTCCGCAGCACAAATCGATCGGATGTCGGCAATTAGTTTTGAGCAGCAGGCCAAGGCGGCGCAGAAGAAAAAGATACTTATTACCAGTGGCCCTGAGTATGAGCGACTTAAGACCATTGCCAACCGATTAATTCCGCAGACAGCGGTATTTCGGGACGATACCCGCAGTTGGAATTGGGGTCTGCAGTTAATTGATTCGCCAATTGTGAATGCCACCTGCGCACCTGGTGGTCGTATTACCTTTTACACCGGGATCATTAATAAACTCAACTTAACCGATGATGAAATTGCTGCGATCATGGGTCATGAGATTGCTCATGCGGTACGAGAGCATGGTCGCGAGCAGGTCTCGCAAGCCCTGGCCCAAAACATCATTAGTAATGTTGCGCTTGCCGCAGCAGGCGCAGGTTCTGCTCAATCGATTGATGCTGCCAATCAAATCATGCAATATGTGTTGGTATTGCCAAACTCGCGGCAGAATGAACGTGAGGCCGATGCGATTGGCTTAGAGCTTGCTGCACGTGGCGGCTATGATCCGCGTGCCGCCATTACGCTGTGGCAAAAGATGAGTAAGGAAAGTGAAGGTAAGAACCCGCCTGAGTTTTTATCGACCCACCCTTCGAATGAGAATCGCATTAAAGAATTATCTGCATTGATACCGAAGGTCATGCCTTTGTACGAAGCAGCGAAGCGCGAGAATAACACCAGGTGAGGTGGCTCCGCTTAGGGCCACCCACCTACCAATTGCTATTTTTTGGCGTCTGCTTCACACTTTTTAATGAAAGCATCTTTAGCGGCGCCATATAAAGGCTTGCCATCTTTACTCAAGGCCTTTGATTCGCAGTTGGAAGGCTTTGCATCTCCTAAGCATTTTTTGATGGACGCATCTTTAGCGGCACCATACAAAGGCTTACCATCTTTACTAACGGCTTTCGCCTCACATTCTTTTAGATCCTTAGCATAAGCCAAAGACGATAGAGATAAAAGCGTGGTTAAAACAATCGCTAGAAATTTCATAGAAACTTTCGGAGTTAGATTGAACGCGGTAATTTGCTTATACCGACCTAATGATCAATTTATTTGGGGTTTTGCTGAGGCGCAATTAGCCCAACGGCGAATATGAGGAGGAAATAAAAACGGCCCCAGATTTTGGGGCCGTAGTTTTTAAGACGTTTTGTTTATTTCTTTAGGTTCAGTTGTGTTCCTAGTTTGCTGTAGAGCTCAAATTGTTCCCTTGCAAATTTCTCAGTATCTTGGGGTGACCGAATTGCTGGAATTGCACCAACCGTATCATTGCCCCGCAACCAAGCTGGGTCTTTGGCGACTTCCTTCAAAACAGCTTGCCATTTATTAACTCCCTCGGCAGGCAATCCGGGTGGCCCATACAAACCACTCCATCCCATCACTTGCTCGAGATTGCTGACACCCACTTCTTTGGCAGTCGGTACATCTGGGAAATCCTTCAGGCGATTGGGCGTTGAAGTGACCAATGCGCGCATGGCACCACCCTTAATTTGACCAACCATGGTGGTGAGATTGTTGCAAATGAATTGCACTTGACCGCCTAATAATGCAGTGGTTGCCTCGCCACCTCCTTTATACGGGATCATCATGGCAGCAGTCGATGGCAATCCAAGCTGACTGAGCATCACTTCCACGGCTAAATGTTGTGTTGTTCCAGGGCCAGCAGTTGCGTAATTTAGCTTACCGGGATTAGCGCGGATCGCATCAATTAAATCTTTCATGGTCTTATAGGGTGCATCATTTTTGACCACGCACACCACAGGATTGAAATCCAACAAGGAGATCATCGTGAAATCATTCCACTTATATGGTGTTTTACTATCGAGCGCTGGCACAATGGCTTGCGATCCACCGCGTGATACCAATAAGGTGTATCCATCGGGTGGCGCAGCACTTACCTTTTGTGAGCCGATTGTGCCAGAGGCACCAACGACGTTCTGTACCACGATGGGCTGTCCAATCATTTTGCTTGCAACAGCGGACAGATTGCGGCCCGAGAAATCACTATCACCCCCAGCTGCATATGGGGCAATTAAGGTAATGGGTTTATTGGGATAGTTTTGCGCGATGGCTGGGCTCATACCAAGCGCACTAGCCACCAATCCCGCAAGAATCGATTTGCCAATGAGGCGTTTACTAGACTTCAACATATTAGGTCTCCTCCACAATGGGATGTTTTTATAGGCACAATAACCCATACTACAAGTCGATTTTTGGGAAACCAATCAGGGTTAAAACTAGGTTTTTGCTCTTTTTGGATCCTAAATGCTCAATTCCACCGAGAGTTTGGTGCCCGGCACAATGATGCCGCCCCGATCCCCTGGGGTGGTATTACCCCAACGGGATGCAAAGTAATCGGGTAAGGGTCGTCCAGATGGCGGGGCAATCCAGAGTCTTAGCAAATGACGGTGGCGCTCAGGTTCAGGCCAGTTCTCAAAGTCATTCCTGGAATGCAGAATTTGATGGTTATGCAAGAGCTGAATATCGCCTGGCTCGAACGCCATCTGCAAGGCAAATCCAGGTTCTTGCAAGATCGCATCAATCAAATCCATGACCTCCACTTGCTCCTTAGTTAAGCGTGGAGCATTCGGAAAGCGGCGTTGCGCTTCCTCGATGTAGTGGCGCAGATAAACGCAGGATAGTTCACCGTGATACCAGTTAAAGATGGGGATCTCAAACCAGGGGTCACGCCCTTCCGGTACTTCACCGCGACGATCGGTAGGATATGGGGTAAACATTGCCGGAATCAGATCAGGGCGACGCTTAACGAGTTCGTTATAAACAGCCATTGAGCTTGCGATAAATGACTCGCCACCCTGCTTCGCCTTTTGCAGGCACAACAGACCAACAATGTCCGCAGAGTCAGTGTGGTAGTCCAGCTTCTTGTTGGTTTGGTAAAAACGCGCACCCGCCTCTACCTTAGCGCCTTGATCACGCACGTGACCCAAGAGATGGCCTTTGCCATTGGAGCTTCGCAAACTCCCCATGTGGCGACCGATCCCCATGTAAATGGTAGCCGCCTTCTCAATCGACCAATTTGCGATTGGCAAGCCGCGCAGCATCACAAAGCCACGGCCGCGCAAGAGTTCTTGCAATTGCCCCTGAATAAATGGCTCTAGATTGTGAAGGGGGAAACTCTCGGGCGTAATACTTTCAAGTGCGAGCCCGGTAGCAGCAAAGTGATCTGCTGCGCGCTCGAGTTCGGCGACTTGTTCCGGTGTCCAGTGAACGATCCAATCCGATTTCTGAGCAAGATCGGCTCCTCGCCAAGCGCAAGGCCCATCAATCGCTTTGGGGATGCTGCCCACAGCATTCATTGATTGACTTGCTCTCATCGCGACCCCCATTGAAATGGTTACTGTATGAATTAACTGAAATTAGTCTATTACAAAAATAGCCAAAATTTAAGCAAAAATGGGGCTAATCAGATCAATTAGTTTGGATATTAATTGGCTTCATATGAAAATCAACTAGATGAGTCTAGATGACTACGGGCTAATACTGATTTAGCGCGTGGGGTCGTCTTGTTTGGATTTGCGCAAAATTGACTGCAATAGTGGTGCAGGTTTGGCGTTTGATTTTGACTTTGTTTGCTTGTTTTGCAAATCAGCCTTGCTGGCATTTTTCAGGCGCAGTGCGATCTGCAGGCCTTGGCGTTTTGCTAAATCGGTTTTCTTGAGGGTCATGATGAAAAAACCCGCCTAGCTCTCACTAGACGGGTCTTTAATACGATATAAATTACTTCTTAGGAGCAGTTACTTCAATCGCGATGATTTCGGTAACGGTTGCTTCAACTTGCGTACCCACTTTTACGCCTTTTAGTACTTTTGGATCTTTCACTTTCAGATCCAATGTACGAGTAGCGCCACGCAAAGTGATGGTACCTTTCTTTTCATCTACAGCGGTTACATCAGCAACCACAGTCACTTGACGCTCGATCGCAGCAGCAGGTTTATCACCCAACTTTGCACGCGCTGCTTTTTCGGTTTCAACACGCTCGCGGATTTCAACTTTGCTTGGCTTTTTAAGATCGGCTACCAAGACCTCAACATGGGTCAGAGTGACGATATCGCCTACTTTGATTTGATTGAAGTTTCTGACCTCATCACCCAACACGGTTTTGTACTCATTACCATTGGGGCCAACAATCACCACTTCACGGGTTTTTGGATCAACGGATTTGAACTTGCCTTGGAACTGAACACCTTCAGCTACTTTTAAGACGCCTGGAGCAGTTTCAACAGCAACCACTGCCTGTGGTTTATTTTGGGCCATGACTGCGGGTGTGCCCATCATTAATACGGCTGCGCTTACAAGTGCGATTTTCTTCATGAAATTCCTCTATGGTTAATTGACAAAAATACCTCAAACGAGAATATTGTTGTAATGATAGTGGTTTTCATGACCGAGAAATGAAAAAACCACCCGAAGGTGGCTTTTGGAATCTGGCGGAGCGGACGGGACTCGAACCCGCGACCCTCGGCGTGACAGGCCGATATTCTAACCAACTGAACTACCGCTCCAGATACTGCATCATGCGCGTCACTGCATGACTGGCGTCCCCAGGGGGATTCGAACCCCCGTACTCACCGTGAAAGGGTGATGTCCTAGGCCTCTAGACGATGGGGACCTTGGACTACTTGTTTTGTTGGTGGAGATAAGCGGGATCGAACCGCTGACCTCTTGCATGCCATGCAAGCGCTCTCCCAGCTGAGCTATACCCCCTTATATTGGTGCACTTTCAAAACAATCCAAGATTTTAGCCTATTTTTGAGAGACGCTCGACAACTTCGTCCTTACCCATCACCGCAATCACCGCATCAAGCGCTGGCGTTTGGGTGGTGGTAAATAGCGCATACCGGATTGGCATTGCCAAGGCGGGCATCTTGAGTTGAAACTGGGTAAGCGTCGCTTTCAGCTGGGCAGCAACCTCTTCCTTAGTTTTGGGATTTGATGCTGTTAGTCGCTCTCTAAAATCTGCTATGGCTGGAATCACAGCGCTCGGAATATTTTGGGCAATTTGCTGGTTACTGAGATTGGGTCGGCCCTGATAGAAAAGCTTGGCGCCTTCGACGATCTCTAACAAGGTGTTCGCGCGGTCTTTAAGTAGGTTAACCACCGACTCAAAATCAGGCCCCTGTGAGAGATCAATCCCCTGCTGATGAATAAACGGCATACATAACTGCGCAAGACGCTTTGGCTCACCCTGCTGAATATAGTGATGATTGAGCCAGAGCAATTTCTCGGGGTTATGTTGTGCCGGTGAGCGCCCCAAGTGCTCCAAATCAAACCATTTCACAAATTGCTCTTGCGTAAAGATTTCAGCGTCGCCGTGCGACCAGCCTAAGCGCGCGAGATAGTTTAGGACGGCTTCGGGTAGATAGCCCATTTTTTGATAGTCGCGCACGCTCAGAGCACCATTGCGCTTACTCATCTTCTCGCCACTCTCATCCAAGACTGTTGGTAGGTGCGCGTAGACCGGCGGCGTGCCACCAAGCGCCTTCATGATGTTAATTTGCCGTGGCGTATTGTTGACGTGATCATCACCCCGAATCACATGGGTAATCTGCATATCGAGATCATCAACCACCACACAGAAGTTGTAGGTGGGTGTGCCGTCGGGGCGAGCGATGATGAGATCATCCAACTCATCGTTACTGATTTCAATCATCCCTTTAACGGCATCTTTCCAAATGACTGAACCACCAATTGGGTTTTTAAAGCGAATCACGGGTAAAGCGTCTTTGGGGGGTTCTGGCAACGTCTTACCAGGTTCGGGACGCCAAAAGCCGTTGTAGCGAGGCTTCTCTTTATTAGCCATTTGCTGGTCACGCAAACGATTGAGCTCATCTTCGCTCATATAACAATAGTATGCCGAGCCATCCGCTAGCATTTGCTTGAGAACTTCACGATAGCGGTCCATGTGTTGCATTTGATAGATGGGACCCTCATCGGGATCTAAGCCCAACCAATGCATTCCCTCTAAGATTACCTCAACGGCCTCGAGGGAGGAGCGCTCTTGATCGGTATCTTCAATCCGCAAGATGAAGTCCCCGCCCTTGCTTCTCGCAAAGGCCCAGGGGTACAAGGCACTACGCAGATTACCTAAATGAATAAAGCCGGTTGGGCTTGGAGCAAAACGGGTTCGAATACGCATGGGCAGTATTATCTCAGGTCAGAACTGCTTAGGATATTTTAGGATGAATCAGCTTTTGGTCTTTGTGTGCGACGGCGCCCCCGTGCGGGGTGAGTTTGTCTCAATTGGCAGTGCGTGGCAGAACATCTTGGCCCTGCGCAATGATCCACCGGCGGTTCAAAAGGTGATGGGCGAGTTTATTGCAGCGGCCACGCTCTTAACGGCTAGCATCAAGCTCGATGGCACCTTGATTATTCAAGCTCAGAGTAAGGGGCCAATTCAGCTCTTGGTGGTTGAATGCACATCCCAACTTGAAATCCGAGCGAGTGTTACCCTTAATCCGGATTTTGATCAAATTCCTGACAATGCCACTCTCGCTGAATTGCTTGATGCAGAAGGCTCTGGCCGTTTGGCTATTACCCTCGATCCAGTTGATCGCAAGCCATCCCAAACACCCTATCAAGGAATCGTGGCATTAAAACGGCCATCCTCTACCCACCCTGGTTTGGATGAGCCGATTGAAACGGTGAGCGATGCCATCATGCAATATATGCAACACTCTGAACAACTTGATACCCGCATCTGGCTGGCCTCAAGCTCACAATCCTTGGGCGGATTTTTATTACAACGCATGCCCGATGCCGGCGGCGCCTCTCAATATGACCCTAAGATGATGGCTGAAGGTTGGGAGCGCATTCAGATGCTGGGGAGCACGATTACCAATGAAGAGCTCTTAGAAGTTGCGCCTGAGACCTTATTGCGCCGCTTATTTCTCGAAGAATCGGAGCGCTTTGGAGTGCGCAGCTTTCCGACGCGGCTTATTCGGTTTGCCTGCCGCTGCTCACGTGAGCGAGTTGCCGATGTGATTCGGATGTTAGGTCAAGAAGAGGTCGATAGCATTTTGGCCGAACTCGGTGCGGTAGAGACTCGCTGCGACTTTTGTGGGATGCAATATCGCTTTGATACCGTCGATTGCAAACAAGCGTTTGCTAGCACGACGCTCAGCGACGCTGTGCGACCGGCCTCCAAGGGGCATTAACTATTGCTTGGGTGTTGCGGGTACTGGAGCGGCATTAGGGCTTGAGGGCACGCCGTCTTTAGGCACGATCTGTACAAAATACTCGCCCTCTTTGAGCATCCCATGCTCTGATCGGGCCCGTTCTTCAATTGCACGTGTGCCCTCTTTTAAATCCTTCACATCGCCAGCCAGTTTATTGTTCCGAATTTCTAAGGCTTTATTTTTCTGGATCTGCGCATCGAGCTGTCGTTCTAGCTCATAGGCCTTGAGCCATCCGCCCTGACCAAACCAGAGCGGATACTGGATCACGATCAGCAATCCCAGCATCGAGTAGATAATCAGGCGCATTACGCAAGCAGGCTTACTTTAGGTTGTGCAGGTTGTAGAACGCAGCCTTACCAGGATAGCTCGCCACATCACCCAGATCCTCTTCAATGCGCAGGAGCTGGTTGTACTTCGCGATCCGATCGGAGCGAGACAAGGAACCGGTTTTAATTTGACCAGCATTCGTACCCACTGCAATATCGGCAATGGTGCTGTCTTCGGTCTCACCAGAGCGATGAGAGATCACTGCGGTGTAATTGGCGCGTTTAGCCATCTCGATGGCCGCAAAGGTCTCAGTAAGTGTGCCAATTTGGTTGATCTTGATCAGAATCGAGTTCGCAATGCCTTTATCGATCCCCTCTTTGAGAATGCGAGTGTTGGTGACAAATAGATCGTCCCCAACCAACTGGATGGTTTGACCAAGCTTTTGAGTTAAGGTCGCCCAGCCATCCCAATCACTCTCATGCATCCCGTCTTCAATTGATACGATCGGGAACTGATTGGCTAAATTGCCGAGGTAATCCGCAAACTCGGTGGAACTCAGTTGCAAGCCCTCGCCTGATAAATGGTACTTGCCATCTTTATAGAACTCGCTCGCCGCACAATCTAAGGCCAGCAACACATCATCACCGGCGTGATAGCCCGCTTTCTCAATCGCACTCAGAATGGTTTCTAGGCACTCTTGATTGCTCTTGAAGTTGGGTGCAAAACCACCTTCATCACCCACCGAGGTTGGCATATTTTTATCATGCAATATTTTCTTGAGGGCATGAAAGACCTCGGCACCACAGCGCAGCGCTTCCCGAAAGCTGTCGACACCCACTGGCATGATCATGAACTCTTGAATATCCAAGCTATTGTTAGCGTGGGCACCGCCATTGACGATGTTCATCATGGGGACCGGCAATTGCATGGCGCCTGAGCCACCAAAATAGCGATAGAGTGGCAAGCCGGCCTCTTCTGCAGCCGCGCGTGCTACGGCCATCGATACGGCTAAGGTAGCGTTTGCGCCAAGACCTGCTTTATTGTGGGTGCCGTCAAGATCATTCAGGGTGCGATCCAGAAACGCTTGCTCACTCGCGTCCAGTCCCAATACCGTTTCAGCAATTTTGGTATTGATGTTTTCAACGGCTTTTAGTACGCCTTTGCCGAGATAGCGATTAGCATCACCATCACGTAACTCAATCGCCTCGCGCGAGCCAGTCGATGCTCCAGATGGAACCGCAGCGCGTGCCATGACACCCGATTCCAACAGAACGTCGCACTCGACGGTGGGATTGCCACGCGAGTCCAAGATCTCACGACCAATAATGTCAACAATTGCGCTCATGCTCTCTCCTAAATATCTGTTTGGGGTTGAAGGTCGATGATTGGCTAAGGGTCAACCCACAAATCGGTCTTCTAAATACATATTGGCTTGTTTCACAACGCGATCCAACTGTTGCAGTGTTGCCAATAGCTCTTTTAAGTGTTTTAGTGGCACTGCATTGGGACCATCCGATAATGCCTTGGCTGGATCCGGATGGGTCTCCATAAATAGACCGCTGATACCAACGGCTACCGCTGCGCGCGCCAACACCGGCACAAACTCACGCTGCCCACCACTACTACTGCCTTGGCCGCCTGGTAATTGCACCGAATGAGTTGCATCAAAGACAACGGGGGCTTGCGTCGCGCGCATGATGGCGAGGCTACGCATATCCGAGACTAAGTTGTTATAGCCAAAGCTGGCACCACGTTCGCACACCATAAATTGATCGGGTAGATTTTTTTCACGCGCAGCAGCCCTCGCTTTATCGACCACATTACCCATCTCATGGGGGGATAAGAATTGCCCCTTCTTAATATTCACTGGTTTGCCACTTTGAGCAACAGCAGCAATAAAGTCTGTCTGCCGACAAAGAAACGCTGGGGTTTGCAAGATATCAACTACGGAAGCTACCGCTGCCACATCGCTGATTTCATGTACGTCGGTGAGGACTGGTACGCCAATTTGTTTCTTGACCTTTTCTAAGATCGCCAAGCCCTTTTCCATTCCCAGGCCCCGAAATGAGGATCCTGAGGAACGATTGGCTTTATCAAAGGAGGACTTGTAAATGAAGGGGATGTTGAGATCGGCACAAATTGCTTTGATCTGACCAGCCGTGTCAATGGAAAACTGTTCCGACTCAATCACGCACGGGCCCGCAATCAAGAAGAAAGGTTTGTTTAAACCAATCTCAAAGCCACACAAATGATTAAACATAATGTTCCAATTACGCAGCGACTGCTGTTTTAGCAGTTTGACGCGCGAGCGCTGCGCGGATGTAGGCCAAGAACAAGGGGTGCCCGGCTCTTGGGGTTGAGGTGAACTCGGGATGGAACTGCACACCGAAGAACCATGGATGCATCGATTTAGGCAACTCCATCATCTCCGGCAGATCTTCATTGGGGGTACGCGCAGAAATAATCATGCCGGCCTTCTCAAGCTTTGGAGCGTAGATATTATTCACCTCATAGCGATGGCGGTGACGCTCATTTACTTCAGCACCATAAATGCTATGAGCAAGTGTATTGGGCTTCACTGGGCATTTTTGTGAACCCAGGCGCATTGTTCCGCCCATATCAGAGTCGGCTGCACGTTTTTCAATCTTGCCTTCACGGTCGAGCCACTCAGTAATGAGCGCCACAACTGGATTGGGGGTCTCCGGGTCAAACTCGGTGCTGTTGGCTGCTTCGATCTTGGCGACGTGCCTGGCAAACTCGATCACAGCAAGTTGCATTCCTAGACAGATGCCCAAATACGGCACGTCGTTCTCGCGCGCATACTGAATGGCTTTGATTTTTCCTTCGGTGCCACGCTTACCAAATCCACCGGGTACCAAAATGGCATCGAGATCATAGAGACACTCGAGATTGCCCTGCTCTAAGCGCTCGGAGTCAATGTAGCGAATATTAATTTTGGTGTGATTGTGAATGCCAGCATGGCGCAGGGCTTCAATCAATGATTTGTACGATTCGGTGAGGTCCACATATTTACCCACCATGCCAATCGTGACCTCATACTGAGGATGTTCAAGCTCGTAGACCAAGGAATCCCACATCGAGAGATCGGCAGGTTTGGCTTGAATATTGAGCTCCTTGCATAAGAGCTCATCCATCCCCTGCTCATGCAGCATCTTCGGAATCTTATAAATCGTATCGACATCCCAAACCGAGATCACTGCTTCTTCGCGCACATTCGAGAACAAGGAGATCTTGGCGCGCTCGTCATCGGGGATCTCACGATCGGCGCGGCACAATAAGACGGTAGGCAATATTCCGATCTCGCGGAGCTTTTGTACCGAGTGCTGCGTGGGTTTAGTTTTTAACTCACCCGCACTCTGAATCCAGGGCACTAGGGTGAGATGGACAAATGCACAATCACCTTTGGGAAGTCGCAAGCTCATTTGCCGCGCAGCTTCTAGGAACGGGAGTGATTCAATATCACCGACGGTGCCGCCAATCTCGCAAATGGCAATATCGGCATGGCCATCATGACTGGCTTTAGCACCCTTCTCCACAAAGGCCTGTATCTCATTGGTAATGTGGGGAATCACTTGAACGGTCTTACCCAGATACTCACCACGGCGCTCTTTGCGAATCACCGACTCATAAATTTGGCCGGTGGTGAAGTTATTGCTCTTGCGCATCTTGGCGCTCACAAAGCGTTCGTAATGACCCAAATCGAGATCGGTCTCAGCCCCGTCTTCAGTTACGAATACTTCTCCGTGCTGAAACGGACTCATCGTTCCAGGATCAACGTTAATGTAGGGGTCTAATTTTAGGAGGGTGACTTTCAGGCCGCGTGATTCAAGAATCGCGGCAAGCGAGGCGGCTGCAATTCCTTTTCCGAGAGAAGAAACTACACCACCAGTGACAAAAACGTATTTGGTCATCGCTTAACGTCTATTGGTAATACGCAATTATAACGATAGCTGGAGCGGATTGAAAAAAAGAGACTTCGGACTTGCCCTAAGTAAAATTAGGGATGCGTTTATTATTCGCCATCCTCATCACCCTTCTATCCCTGTTTTATTTCCTGCCGGTGGCGATTGCGCTTTACCGTAAACGCGCCAATACCGGGGCTATATTTGCCCTGAACCTCTTTTTAGGGTGGTCCTTAATTGGCTGGGTAATTGCTCTGGTTTGGGCCCTGAAGGACGAAGAGATCCTGTAAATATCAGGCGGATTAGGGGTATTTTCTCTAGATCCGCTGTCAGTAAAGTTTTACAATATAGCCTGTTCTTTTGGCCCACTTCTGATCAGGAATCTTATGTTAGACGCATACCAATCCCATGTAGCCGAACGTGCCGCGCAAGGCATCCCCGCCCTCCCATTAACCAAGGATCAAACCGCTGAATTGGTCAAAATGCTTCAGAACCCCCCTAAAGGTTTAGAGGCACAACTCCTTGATTTAATTACCTATCGTGTACCTGCTGGCGTGGATGAAGCCGCCAAGGTGAAGGCTGAGTTTTTAGATGCGCTTGCTAAAGGTAAGCTGCAATCGCCCGTGATCTCTCGCATTAAGGCGACCGAGCTCTTGGGTACCATGCTTGGGGGCTACAACATCAAGCCGCTTGTCGAGTTACTTGAGGATGCCGAATGCGGAGCTGCTGCAACCGAAGCCCTCAAGAAAACCTTACTCATGTTTGATTACTTTAATGATGTCAATGACTTAGCTGAGAAAGGTAATGCAAATGCTAAGGCTGTGATCCAGAGTTGGGCTAATGCCGAGTGGTTTACCAGCCGCCCCGCAGTCCCTGAGTCCATGACCCTGACGGTTTTCAAGGTAACTGGTGAGACCAATACCGATGACCTCTCCCCAGCTCCCGATGCGTGGAGCCGTCCTGATATCCCCTTGCATGCGACGGTGATGCTCAAGAACCCCCGTTCAGGTATTGAGCCCGATGAGGCTGGCGTGCGCGGCCCTATGAAACAAATTGAGGCACTCAAACAAAAGGGTCATCAAATTGCCTATGTGGGTGATGTGGTTGGCACCGGATCGTCTCGTAAATCAGCTACCAACTCCGTGCTTTGGTGGACTGGCCAAGACATTCCCTTCGTTCCTAATAAGCGCTATGGCGGCGTTTGCTTAGGTGGCAAGATTGCACCGATCTTCTTCAATACCATGGAAGATGCTGGCGCCCTGCCGATTGAGCTTGACGTCAATCAAATGAATATGGGTGATGTGATTGAGCTTCGCCCCTATGAAGGCAAAGTACTCAAAGATGGCAAAGTGATTGCGGAGTTCACACTCAAGTCCCCTGTGATTCTTGATGAGGTTCGTGCTGGCGGCCGTATTCCACTCATCATTGGTCGTGGCTTAACCGCCAAGGCGCGTGCCTCACTCGGCTTACCCGCATCGACCGAGTTCCGAGTACCGATTAGCCCACCTGATAACAAGAAGGGCTTTAGCTTGGCCCAAAAGATGGTGGGTCGTGCATGCGGCCTACCCGAAGGCCAAGGCGTGCGCCCGGGTACCTATTGCGAGCCCCATATGACCACCGTGGGTTCGCAAGACACCACGGGACCAATGACCCGCGATGAACTCAAAGATCTCGCCTGCCTTGGGTTCTCGGCAGACTTAGTAATGCAATCGTTCTGTCATACCTCGGCCTATCCTAAGCCAGTGGACATTCGTACCCATCATGAACTGCCATCGTTTATGACCAATCGCGGTGGAGTTTCACTTCGTCCAGGTGATGGTGTGATCCACAGTTGGTTAAATCGCCTCCTGTTACCTGATACCTGTGGCACGGGCGGTGATAGCCATACCCGTTTCCCGATTGGCATCTCCTTCCCTGCTGGCTCGGGTCTGGTCGCATTCGCGGCTGCCACCGGTGTCATGCCACTGGATATGCCTGAGTCCGTATTGGTTCGCTTTAAAGGTCAAATGCAACCTGGTATTACCTTGCGTGACCTGGTCAATGCTATTCCCCTCTTTGCCATTAAGCGCGGTCTCCTCACGGTTGAGAAAAAAGGCAAGAAGAATGTGTTCTCAGGTCGCATCCTAGAGATTGAGGGTCTACCTGATCTCAAGGTTGAGCAAGCCTTTGAGCTATCCGATGCATCAGCCGAGCGCTCTGCCGGTGGTTGCACCGTGCACCTGAACAAAGAGCCCATCATCGAATACATGCGCTCCAACATTACGCTCATGAAGTGGATGATCGCCAATGGCTATGAAGACAAGCGTACGCTCGCTCGTCGCATTAAGGCGATGGAGAACTGGATTGCAAATCCACAATTGCTGAAGGCCGATGAGAATGCGGATTACGCCGAAATCATTGAGATCGATATGAACGAGATCAAGGAACCAATCTTGGCTTGCCCCAACGATCCCGACGATGTCAAATATCTCTCCGAGGTTCAAGGTGACAAGATCGATGAGGTATTTATTGGTTCATGCATGACCAACATCGGTCACTTCCGTGCCGCCGGCAAGATCCTTGAAGGTAAAACCGATATCCCAACACGCTTATGGATTGCGCCACCCACCAAGATGGATGCCATGATCCTTACCGAGGAAGGCTATTACGGCATTTTGGGTCGCACCGGTGCGCGGATGGAGTCCCCCGGTTGCTCGCTGTGCATGGGCAATCAAGCACAGATGCGCAAGGGTGCTTCAGCGGTATCCACGTCGACACGTAACTTCCCTAATCGCTTAGGAATTGATACGCGCGTCTATTTAGCTTCGGCTGAGCTTGCTGCAGTTGCCGCCCTACTAGGTCGCATACCGACTATGGCGGAGTACTTAGAACAGTTCCAAGCGGTCAATGCCAAAGCCAATGATGTGTATCGCTACATGAACTTTGACAAGATCAAAGACTTCAGTGAAGTTGCGGATACCGTAAACGTTTAAGCCTGTCCTTAAACGATTAAGCCCAAGGTTTTAGCCTTGGGCTTTTTTATTTCAGCTCTTGCTCTTCGGTGATTCAAATATCAATGCAAGACAACCGGCTTCGCTTGCTTTCTGCGCTTGTGCATGATCCAAGCGCTGTGGATTCTGGTAACAACCATGATTGGCCAAAGTAATGCGCAAAGCAGTACCCAAAACGTGCGGGTCTCAAATGGGCTGTCATCCGAGCCCTTTGCCTTGTGAGGGCCCTCGCTAAACAAGTGACGTTGTGCATAGGTTATAAACCCAAAACATGCCCCAAGGAGGATGAAAAGGCTAATAAAGGTTGTGTCGGTCATCGCTAATACCCCGCAAAGGATGTGTAAAGCGAATATTACACATAAAGATGTAAAAGAAAAGGGTTATTTAAATAACCAGTCGCTCTTCTTGGTGGGCATTAAAAGCTCGCAAGCCATGTGCCCAAGACTTAGTTGGCAATCCCGTCGTTTTCTCAATCATTTTGGCGCGCTGCACAATACGCTCCCAATCGGTGGTGATCATCGGTCCTTTAAAAGCAATCGCGACGGCATTGCAATCATGGGACTCTGGGAAGATCAGCACCCTACCGTGAAAGGCTTTACATATGTTGTTGAGATTAATATCAAAGCTTTTGTGTTGTGAGAACAGATTCACGGTCATCACACCCACTGCTTTCAGGGTTCGGTAACAGGCTTGATAAAACTCGAGCGAACTTAAGACGGGACCTTTGGCATCGGCATCATACAAATCCACTTGCAAGACGTCAAACTGCTGCTGATGCCGTTTGTTATTCACAAAGGCTAGTGCATCTTCTTGCAGAACCCGTAGCTTGACATGATCATTGGGCAACTCAAACATGGTTCTTGCTGCCAGGATGACTGCAGGGTTAAGCTCCACAACCGTATTCACCACATCAGGACAATGCTCTAGGGTGAACTTAGCAAGTGAGCCGGTACCCAAGCCTAATTGCGCAATCTGCATCTTGGGCTTACTCTGCAAAAAGAGTAGCCAGGCCATCATTTGTTGCGAGTACTCAAGATAAATCTCGTTCGGATCGCGAATGCGCATGGCCCCCTGAATCCATGGGGTACCGAGGTGAAGATAACGAATACCGCCCGACTCCGAAAATGTCACTGGAGGAAACGTCGTTTTGTTGCTGGCCACCTAGTTCACCCAAACACGGGCGTTGCGGAACATGCGTAACCAGGGGCTTGCACCATCGGCGTGCTGATGCCATTCTTTGGGATGCCAGCTCATTTGCACATTTCTGAAGACGCGCTCGGGGTGCGGCATCATCACAGTAAAGCGGCCGTCAGAAGTTGTTACGCTGGTGAGTCCTTGGGGTGAGCCATTGGGATTAAAGGGGTAACGTTCGCTTGGATGACCGTAGTGATCAATAAAGCGTATGGCTGCCAAGTGATTGGATTCAATCAGTTTGATATTGCCCTGGTGTTTAAAGTTGGCATACCCTTCGCCATGCGCTACTGCAATGGGTAGATGACTTCCCGCCATTCCTTTAAAGAATAAGGATGGTGAGTCCAATACTTCCACCATCACCAAACGCGCTTCGTATTGCTCCGATTGATTACGCGTGAACTTCGGCCACGCATCCGCTCCGGGAATGAGTTTCGATAAATTACTCATCATCTGACAGCCATTGCAAACACCTAATGCAAAGCTATCGCTGCGATTGAAAAATGCTCTGAACTGATCACTAAGCATTGGGTTAAAGAGAATGGTCTTGGCCCAACCCTCACCCGCTCCCAATACATCGCCGTAGCTAAATCCACCGCAGGCTACTAAGCCTTGAAAGTCTTTTAGATACGCTCTACCCGATAGTAAATCGCTCATATGCACATCATGCGTGGCAAAGCCAGCACGATCCATTGCATACGCCATCTCTAGATGTGAGTTCACGCCCTGCTCGCGCAAGATGGCGATCTTTGGACGAGTGGCATGTTGAAGGTATGGCGCACTGATGTTCTCACTGGGATCAAAGGTGAGTTTGGGGCTCATACCCGGGTCCTTGGCGTCATCCAAGGCATTGAACTCACTATCAACGCATTCAGGGTTGTCGCGCAGGCGTGCAATTTGATAGCTGGTGTTTTGCCATAGTTTTTGCAAGGCAATGCGGCCCTCTGTATAGATGCATTTGGCATCACGCCAGATCTCTAGGGTGTCGTTCTGATTGGGTTTACCAATCACATGGCTATAGGCGCTGATGCCCTGCTCTCGCAAAATAGCAAAGACCTGATCGCGCTGGGATCGTTCAGTCTGAATGACTACACCAAGCTCTTCATTAAACAAGGCCCGTATGGTTTGCTCATGGCGACGACCACTCACTTGGCTAGCCCAGTTCTTCGCATCGCCATAATCCTGTTCGGTGCGTGCATCAATGCAAAGCAGATCAACATTGATTGAAATTCCGCAGTGACTGGCAAAGGCCATCTCGGCAACGCAAGCAAGGAGACCTCCGTCCGAACGATCGTGATAGGCCAAGACCATTTGTTTGGTACGCAGTTGTGTAATCGCGTTGGCGAATCCCTTTAGGACCTCAGGTCTGTCAACGGATGGTGCTTCGGTATCGGTTTGATCAAATACTTGGGTGACGATGCTACCTGCCATGCGATTTTGATTGCAGCCCAGATCAATCAGAATCAGCTCGGTATCTGCGATCTCGGTGTTGAGCTGCGGTGTCAGTGTTTTACGAACATCATGCACTGGGGCAAACGCTGAGATGATGAGTGAGACCGGTGCAATCACTTGTTTGGTTTGATTCTGGTCCTGCCAGGTCGTGGCCATCGATAGCGAATCTTTCCCTACCGGGATCGAGATCCCCAGTGCTGGACAGAGCTCCATACCGACTGCCTCTACTGAGGCAAAGAGTTTGGCATCCTCTCCCGCTTGACCACAGGCGGCCATCCAGTTCGCTGAGAGCTTAATCTCATCAATGCGCTGGACATCCGCTGCCAGAATATTCGTGATGGCTTCACCCACTGCCATTTTGGCTGCTGCTGGCGCATTAAAGAGAGCTACGGGGGTGCGCTCACCCATACTCATGGCTTCTCCACGATAGCCCTGATAATCCATGGTGGTCACTGCGCAATCAGCCACCGGTACTTGCCATGGGCCCACAAATGGGTCGCGCGAGTTCAAGCCGCCCACGGTGCGATCACCAATCGTAATTAAGAAGGATTTACTCGCCACCGTTGGTTGTTGCAATACCGCCTCAATTGCTGCTTTGAGATCAATCTCATTGCAATTGATGGGAGCAAATTGCTCATGCGTGCTTTGTACATCGCGGTGCATTTTGGGAGGTTTACCTAAGAGCACCTCCATGGGCATATTAATTGGATACTCTTGATCTGGATTAGCGCTTTGTTGCTGATCGTGCAGCTGCAGTTGACGCTCTTGCGTGGTGTGGCCCACAACCGCATAGGGGCAACGCTCACGCTCACAAATGGCGGCGAAGCGCTCGAGATCCTTGGCGTGGATCGCAATCACATACCGCTCTTGTGACTCATTGCACCAGATCTCTGCGGGACTCATACCGCTCTCTTCCAGCGGAATCTTCCGCAGTTCAAATTGCGCACCGAGCTTGGCGCTATCGGCGAGTTCGGGGAATGCATTCGATAAGCCACCTGCCCCCACATCATGGATTGACACGATGGGGTTGTTCTCTCCTAGCGAGCAGCATTGATTAATCACCTCTTGCGCGCGACGCTCAATCTCGGGGTTGCCACGCTGCACCGAGTCAAAGTCAAGATCGGCGGTATTAGCACCCGTTGCCATAGAGCTAGCTGTGCCACCACCCATACCAATGCGCATGCCAGGACCACCCAACTGAATCAGTAGATCGCCATCTAAAATGGTTTTCTTATGGGTGTGGATGTCTTCAATTGCACCAATCCCACCTGCGATCATGATGGGCTTGTGGTAACCGCGGCGCTTGCCTGCGATGGTTTGCTCAAAGACCCTGAAATACCCACCCAGATTAGGGCGACCAAACTCGTTATTGAAGGCAGCGCCACCCAATGGACCATCGATCATGATTTGTAAGGGGGTCGCAATCCGCTCTGGTTTGCCATAGGGCTTTTGCTCCCATGGCAAGTTCGTGCCAGGGATATGCAAGTTCGATACTGAAAACCCGGTAAGCCCTGCTTTGGGTTTGCCACCAATCCCGGTTGCACCCTCATCACGGATCTCTCCACCCGATCCCGTCGCCGCCCCCTGAAACGGAGCAATCGCTGTGGGATGGTTGTGGGTCTCAACCTTCATTAGAGTGTGTACCAAAGCACGCTTGGTGTGGTATTGCCCTGCGGGCCCCGAGGAGCTCCATATATCCGCTTCGCACCCTTCCATAATGGCCGAGTTATCCGAGTAAGCCACAACCGTTCCCTTAGGCTGCAAACGGTGCGTGTTCCGAATCATGGCAAAGAGCGAGTGTTCTTGCTCTTTGCCATCGATTGTCCAGCTCGCATTAAAGATTTTGTGGCGGCAGTGTTCGCTGTTCGCTTGCGCAAACATGATCAACTCAACATCACTGGGGTTACGACCTAAGCGCTTGAAGTTCTCTTCGAGATACGCGATCTCATCGGCCGAAAGTGCTAAGCCGAGCGATTGATTTGCATCATCGAGCGCTTTTTGACCCAAACCAATGACATCAATACGGGTGAATGGGCGATCGGGTAAGGTTTGATAGAGGGCATTCGCCTCCTCTGGCGAAGCAATGATCACCTCGGTCATGCGATCAAATAGGCTGGCTTGGAGAGTGCGTTCTTGTTCTGGGCTTAGTGCACGTTTTGCACTCCATTGATAAGCAATGCCGCGCTCGATTCGGAGGACTTTTAATCCGCACTGATGGGCGATATCCGTCGCCTTACTTGCCCATGGAGAAACCGTGCCAAAGCGCGGAATGACAATTGCACGATTTAGCGCTGCTTTTACTTCAAATGGTTCGCCATACTGCAGCAATGCATCGAGGGTTGCCAGCTCATCGCTAGTCAGTTGATTGGGGAACCAGACAAAGTGCAGATACTGAGCCTGAATCGACTGAATCTCAATCCCCTCGCGTTGGAGGTGACTCAGAAGCCGTTGTTGACGGAAGACAGAGAGGGCATCAGCCCCGGGCAGACAACGGAAAAAGGACATTCCGCAATTATAAGAGCCCTGCAATCCCGGTTCTGGTTTTAGACCAAACGACCGCCTTGCAGCGTTAACTGACGGCTACAGCGCTTTGCGAGTTGGGGATCATGGGTTACTAAGATTAAGGTGGAGCCGTTCTCACGGTTGAGCTCAAAAAGGAGTTCAATGACTTTGGAACCGCTGGCCTCATCCAAACTACCAGTGGGCTCATCAGCAAACAGAATGGATGGCTCACTCACAAATGCACGGGCTAAGGCCACGCGTTGCTGTTCACCGCCCGATAAGGTTTTGGGGTAATGCATTAAACGTTGCGATAAGCCGACGCGTGCGAGGCAATCGGCTGCGAGCTCGCGCGCCTCCGTCAGCGGTGTTCCACGAATCTCCAAAGGCAGCATGACGTTCTCAAGGGCATTGAGATGAGGTACTAGTTGAAAGGACTGAAACACAAAGCCCACAAACTGACCTCTTAGTTTTGCCCGACCGTCTTCATCCAATCGACCCAGATCCTGCGCCATGAGTTCGATCGAGCCACTCGTGGGTAGATCTAAACCGGCCATCAGACCCAATAGTGTGCTCTTACCAGATCCCGATGCGCCCACAATAGCAACCGACTCTCCTGATCGAATCGTGAAATTGATGTCTTGCAAAATGGCAAGTGGTCCGTCACTGGTCTGAACCGTTTTACCCACACCCTTGGCCTGCAAGACTGGGGCAGATTCATGCACAATAGTCAATGTGAATCCCTTGTTTAAACAATTTGTTGTTGGATTGGCCTCCATCTTACTCGTCAGTGCTGCACCCGTGCAGGCACAAACTGCTAAGACCCCAAGCGCAACTCCACAACTCCTGGTTCTAGGCGATAGCCTCTCCGCAGAATATGGACTGCCACGCGGTACTGGTTGGGTGGGATTGCTCCAGAATCAATTACGCAAGGATGGCAGTGTTTGGCAAGTTGCCAATGCCAGTATCAGCGGTGAGACCACCGCAGGCGGCTTAAGTCGTCTGCCAGATCTCTTAAAACGCATCAAGCCTCGTTTAGTGATTATTGAGCTGGGTGCCAATGATGCCTTGCGAGGACTCTCTCTCGCGGCTACCCAGAAAAACCTCAAAGAGATGATTGTGATGAGTAAGAAAAGTGGTGCCGAGGTTTTACTCCTGGGGATGCAAATCCCTCCCAACTATGGTCAGGAGTACACCAAACAGTTTGCGCGATTGTTTGTGACCCTAGCGCAGTCGGAGCAAATACCCCTGCTGCCTTTTTTCCTGGAAGGTGTTGCTAAACGACCTGAGTTATTTCAGGCGGATCGGATTCATCCAAATGAACAGGCTCAACCAATTATGTTCAACAACGTATGGAAGGCTCTCGAACCGTATCGAGAGCTTCTTAAAACCAATTGATTATTACTTCAGTGGATTAATAATCTTCACATCCGCCAAGATGCGCATGTGATTGAGGAAGGCTGCAAACTCGGCTTGGGCTGCTAGCGCTTCCATTTGTTGTGCTTGTGCGGCACGCATTTTGGGATCTGCGGCTGGTGGTTGACGCACTTGATCAATGCGATACAGAGTAATTCCGCCATCAGAGCCCTGAGCGGATACCACCACAGGTAGCTTGGCTGGATCAACCGCCATCACTGCATCCAACTGTGGGCCAACTAGATCGGTTGGCTTATTACGTGAGACCCATACTGGTTTACCAAAACCATTGGTGTCATTGGGATTCTTTTGCAGGGCTTCAAAGCGAGTCCCTGCTGCTTCGGCGGCTAGTTTTTGAGCAGCCTTCAGACTGTACTGGCGACGTACTTCAGCACTCACCTCTTTATAAGGCAGAACTTTTGCTGGATAGAAGGTCACCACGCGTGCCGATACAAAGGTGCCAGGAGCAATTTGTACCGCTTCAATGTTGCGTTTGTTCTTGAGCGCTTCATCATTAAATAGGGCTTGTACCACGCGTCGGTCATTCATGGGGTGATCTTTGGAGAGGCTTGCTTGACCATTCCGCCCCACCCCTTTGGCCGACTGAATGGAGAGCTTTAATTTATCCGCTGCTGGTTTAAGACTGTCCGCTTGATCATAGGTAATGTTTGCGAACTGATCAGCCTTGTCATTAAATACTTTGGCGTCTTCTTTAGGATCGGCTTTGAGTACTAGGAACTCCACATCGATAGTCTCAGGAGACTCAAAGAGTTTGGTATTAGCCTCGTAGTACTCTTGTAACTGGGCATCGGTCGGGGTCACCTTGTTTACAAACTCATTCGCAGTAAAGCGTAAGGATTGAACCTGGCGTTCGGTCTCATACATCGTTGAGATCATGCTTGCTAATTTTGGATTGGGTAACTCGGTACGCGCCACTGCGGTAACCAGTTGCTGAATCATGAGATCAAAGCGTTGGGCGTTCTCAAATTGATCAACGGTCATCCCGACATTCGCTAACAGTTGACGGTAGCGTGCCGAGTCGAAGCTGCCATCGGGCTTATACATCGCCTTGATCTCTGGGATCTGCGCTAAGCTTTGACTGAGGTAGGCATTGCTAATACTGAGTTTGAGGTCGCGTACGGCAAATGCCAAGAGGCGCTGCTGGATCAACTCATCCAATATGGCTTGTCGGAAGGGCAAACTCTGAGCAATCTGAGTGGTCCCACCAAAACGCTCGGCTTGACGCTTGGCATTGTTATCCACCTCTTGGGTGGTAATTGGTTTGCCATCAATCTTGACCAGATCCGTATCTTTGTCAAAGAAATCCGTATAGCTCGAGATGCCAAAGAGCGCAAACGATGGAACGATAAAGATCAACAGAATGATCTGCGCTAGTTTTTGGTGTTTACGTACGGAGTCGAGCATGGATTAGAAAGAATGGTGGGTGCTAACGGGATCGAACCGCTGACATTCTGCGTGTAAGGCAGACGCTCTACCAGCTGAGCTAAGCACCCTTAAAACTGACAACCGAGATTGTAACTTAATGTTTGATGACGTCTCCACTTGCAGGGCTACTGGTTTGCTTAGCAGCCTCCGCAGCCTTTTTGGCCAACTCCTCAGGGCTGGGATCGGGTAAGGGCTCAGCCTTGCGCTCAAGGGCAAGTTCCAAGACCTTATCAATCCAACGCACTGGGACGATCTCGATTGCATTCTTCACATTATCGGGAATATCAATCAAATCCTTGACGTTCTCTTCCGGAATCAGGACCAGCTTAATCCCACCGCGGTGTGCGGCAAGGAGTTTCTCTTTCAGGCCACCGATTGGCAGTACCTCACCACGCAAGGTGATCTCACCGGTCATGGCAATATCAGAACGCACGGGGATTCCGGTAAATACCGAGACCAGTGCGGTTGTGATTGCGATACCTGCCGATGGACCATCTTTGGGAGTGGCTCCCTCTGGGAAGTGGATATGAATGTCTTTCTTCTCGAAAGCCTCATCCACAATACCGAGTCCCTTGGCGCGCGAGCGCACCACTGTTCTAGCGGCCTCGACGGACTCTTTCATGACATCGCCAATCGAGCCAGTGCGAGTGATTGTTCCCTTGCCCGGCATCAGCGCTGCTTCAATGGTGAGCAAATCACCGCCGACCTCGGTCCATGCCAAACCAGTAACCTGCCCAACTTGGTTCTCCTTCGCAGCCGAGCCAAAGTCAAACATGCGCACCGATAGGAACTTCTCAAGATTGTCAGCGTCGACTTTGATCGGTGCACTCTCTTTTTTGAGGAGCAACATCTTCACGGTCTTGCGGCAGATTTTGCTAATTTCGCGCTCGAGTGCACGAACCCCTGCCTCACGCGTGTAATACCGAATGATGTTCCGAATCGCGCTCTCATCAATGGTGAGTTCACCATCCTTTAAGCCATTGTTCTTGTTTTGTTTTGGGATGAGGTAGTTCTTCGCAATGCTAAGTTTCTCATCCTCGGTGTAACCGGCTAAGCGGATCACTTCCATTCGATCCAACAAGGGACCGGGGATGTTGAGCGAGTTCGCAGTTGCCACAAACATCACATCGGAGAGATCAAAGTCGACTTCGACATAGTGATCTTGGAAGGTATGGTTTTGCTCTGGATCCAAGACCTCAAGCAAGGCACTGGCAGGATCACCTCGGAAGTCCATACCCATCTTATCGACTTCATCAAGCAGGAATAATGGATTACGGACACCCACCTTGGTGAGGCTACTCAGAATCTTGCCTGGCATTGAACCAATATAGGTCCGGCGATGCCCCCGAATCTCCGACTCATCGCGCACACCACCCAAGGCCATACGTACGAACTTACGGTTGGTTGCGCGTGCAACCGATTGCCCAAGCGAGGTCTTACCCACTCCGGGCGGACCGACCAAACACAAAATGGGTGCTTTGACACGATCCACCCGTTGCTGAACCGCGAGGTACTCCAAAATACGTTCTTTCACTTTATCCAGACCATAGTGGTCTTCGTTCAATACTTTCTCGGCATTGCTGAGGTCATTATTGATCTTGCTCTTCTTGCGCCATGGCAAGTTCACCAAGGTATCGATGAAGTTCCGGATCACCGTCGCCTCAGCCGACATTGGTGACATGAGTTTTAATTTCTTGAGCTCAGACTCGGCTTTTTTCAAGGCTTCCTTGGGCATGCGTGCCGCTTTAATGCGCTTCTCCAGCTCCTCAAGGTCAGCGCCCTCTTCGCCCTCACCCAATTCTTTCTGAATGGCTTTCACCTGCTCATTGAGGTAATACTCACGCTGACTCTTTTCCATCTGGCGCTTCACGCGACCACGGATCCGCTTCTCGACTTGCAAGATATCAATTTCGCTCTCAAGATCCGTTAAGAGACTTTCTAAGCGCTGCATCACTCCGTTCATTTCCAGTAAGCGCTGCTTTTGCTCAAGCTTCACTGGCAGGTGTGCGCAAATGGTATCTGCTAAACGGCTGGGATCATCAATTCCTGCAAGCGATGCCAAGATCTCTTGGGGGATTTTTTTATTGAGTTTGACGTACTGATCAAACTGAGCCATGATCGCACGGCGCAGTGCTTCGGTCTCGTGCGCATCAACCACCTCAATCTCTTTGGGAGTGGCTTCGCAACTAAAGTAGCCTAGGCTATCTTCAATCTGGCTCACTTCAGCCCGTTGCGAGCCTTCGACCAGAACCTTCACGGTACCGTCAGGCAGTTTGAGCATTTGCAAGATACTGGCAATACAACCCACTTCATAGAGGTCCTCAACTGAGGGCTCATCTTTGGCAGCGGCTTTTTGTGCCACGAGCAAGACGCTCTTGCCGGTTTCCATCGCGGCCTCGAGGGCTTTAATGGATTTAGGGCGACCCACAAACAATGGGATCACCATATGGGGAAAGACCACCACGTCCCTTAAGGGCAACAAAGGTAACTGGATGGGTTCAGAAGGAAGTAATAATTGTCCTGGCATTGCGTTGTTCTCCAGTTAGATCTACGACTAGCATACTACCTATGTGGGGAGTTCCTCGAGAAACTCAATACCAATCATACAAAAAAGATCAAAAATACCCTAAATTAGGGTTAATTTTGCAAAAATGGCTTGATTTCAGGGGGTTTTGTGACAAAGGCCTAAGCCTTTTTGCTCAGGGATGACTCTGCATCA
The DNA here is from genome assembly GCF_003065385.1 of Polynucleobacter acidiphobus. Classification (NCBI taxonomy): domain Bacteria; kingdom Pseudomonadati; phylum Pseudomonadota; class Betaproteobacteria; order Burkholderiales; family Burkholderiaceae; genus Polynucleobacter; species Polynucleobacter acidiphobus. Next base: position 866,363 of record NZ_CP023277.1, on the reverse strand, counting down.
TCGCCACCCTGCTTGTACACAATCAAAGGCTTAGCGCCAGATTGCACGGTGCTATCGTCAATCACGACTTTTTGGACATTCTTCATCGATGGAAGTTCGTACATGACATCCATCAGCACGCCTTCGAGGAGGGATCGCAAGCCTCGAGCACCGGTTTTGCGGGCAATCGCCTTCTTTGCGATCGCACTTAAGGCCTCGGGACGAACCTCCAACTCTACGCCCTCCATTCCAAGCAAGGCTTGGTATTGCTTCACTAGTGCATTTTTGGGTTCGGTCAAGATCGCTACTAAAGCGGTTTCATCAAGCTCGGCTAAGGTTGCGAGTACGGGTAAGCGTCCAATCAATTCGGGAATCAAGCCAAACTTGATGAGATCCTCGGGTTCGACTTCTGCTAAGAGTTGTCCAATACCCCGGCTATCTTTAGCAGCAACTTCTGCCCCAAAACCAATCCCGGTCTTTTGGGTCCGCTGCTGAATCACTTTCTCTAAGCCATCAAAGGCGCCGCCACAAATAAAGAGGATGTTGGTGGTATCTACCTGTAAGAAATCTTGATTAGGGTGCTTGCGTCCGCCTTGGGGTGGCACTGAGGCCATCGTGCCTTCAATCAACTTGAGCAGAGCCTGTTGCACACCCTCACCCGAGACATCGCGGGTAATCGATGGATTATCTGACTTACGTGAGATCTTATCGATCTCATCGATATACACAATACCGCGCTCGGCCTTCTCTATGTTGTAGTCGCAGTTTTGTAAGAGCTTCTGAATGATGTTCTCAACATCCTCGCCTACGTATCCGGCTTCGGTCAATGTAGTGGCGTCGGCCATCACAAACGGCACATCTAGCATGCGGGCCAAGGTCTGTGCCAACAAGGTTTTACCGGAGCCAGTAGGGCCAATTAACAGAATATTGCTCTTGGCCAACTCTACACCATCGACCAGTGGCTTGTTATTGCCAGCTTGCGCCGCCGTTTTCTTCGTATCTTTGGGAGCCTCAGCTTTATCGCCCTCTGCTTTTTTCACTTTCGGTGCAGGCAGATGCAATAAGCGTTTGTAATGGTTGTAAACAGCGACCGCTAGTGTTTTCTTGGCGAGATCTTGACCGATTACATATTGATCAAGGTTTAAGCGAATCTCTTGGGGTGATGGTAGTGCATCACCTTTGTTAGCGAGCGGCTCTTTCGCAATTTCTTCTTGAATAATATCGGTGCATAGATCGATGCACTCGTCACAAATAAACACCGATGGCCCGGCAATGAGTTTTTTTACTTCATGCTGGCTTTTGCCACAGAAGGAACAGTACAGCGTTTTATCCGTGGTGGTGGTTTCGCTCATCGCTTCTTCTACGTATTAGCTACCGCGTTGATCAATCACTTTATCAACTAAGCCATAATCACGTGCTTGCTCGGCTGACATGAAATTATCGCGATCGGTATCTTTAGCGATGGTCTCGATCGTTTGGCCTGTGCGTTGCGACAAGATCGTGTTCAAGCGTTCGCGCAAGTACAAGATCTCGCGGGCTTGGATCTCAATATCGGAGGCCTGACCTCGTGCACCACCTAATGGCTGATGAATCATCACGCGCGCATTGGGCAAGGCGTAGCGCTTGCCTTTCTCACCAGCGGCCAGCAAGAAGGCGCCCATGCTGGCAGCCATTCCCATGCACAAGGTACTTACATGCGGCTTAATGAATTGCATGGTGTCGTAGATCGCCAAACCAGCAGAGACCGATCCACCAGGAGAATTGATATAGAGCGAGATCTCCTTATCGGGGTTCTCACTCTCCAGAAATAGTAATTGCGCAATCACCAGGTTGGCGGTTTGATCATTGACCTCACCCACTAGAAACACCACCCGCTCTTTTAATAGACGTGAGTAGATATCGTAGGCACGCTCTCCTCGTCCAGAGGTTTCTACTACCATCGGGACTAAACCAAGGGCTTGGGTTTCAAGTGCGCTCATGCTCATTAACTTTCCAGATTAATCATTGGCTACTAGATTAACTCATTTTGCTGAGCTCTTCGAAACTAACCGATTTATCAGCTACCTTCGCGAGACCGCAAATGTGCTTCACCACGTTCTCCTCGAGCACCACTGCTTCGACCTCCTTGAGGCGGCTTGGATCGCTGTAATACCAGCGCACCACCTCTTTGGGATCCTCATAGGTAGCCGCGGTCTCTTCGATCGAGGCTTTAATTTGATCCGGGGTCGCGCTTAAGTTATGTAGCTTGACCAGATCCGACAGAATCAATCCAAGACGCACGCGCTTATCAGCCTGCTCAGCAAACATTTCGGCAGGAATCGGCGCATCCTTTGCATTGGGGATGCCGCGTTGCATCAGGTCCTGACGCGCGCCCTCTACTAAGCGCTCTTGCTCGCTGGTAATTAGTGATTTGGGCACATCGAGTAGGCATTGCTTAATTAACTCTTCCATGACCTGATTCTTAAGAAGAGCCTCGCTGCGCCGCTTCACCTCACGCTCCATATTGGCCTTAATCTCACTGCGCATCTTCTCGACGCCACCTTCGGTAATCCCAAGGGATTTGGCGAACTCATCGTCAACAGGAGGTAAATGAGGCCAGGCGACATCTTTCATGGTGATCGTGAACTGAGCGGTTTTACCTGCCACTTCTTTACCGTGGTATTCCGCTGGGAAGCTTAAGGGGAAGGTTTTGCTCTCGCCCTTTTTAAGACCTAAGGCTGCGGCCTCAAACTCGGGCAACATCTGACCGGCACCGATTACGAATTTGAAGTCGTCGGCTTTACCGCCTGCAAACTCGACACCATCAATCGTGCCCACAAAATCAAGGGTGACTTGATCATCTTTTTGGGCGCTCGTGTCAGCACCACCATCACCATGCTCGCCTGCCTCACCACGGGAGTGGTAATGCACGCGTTGTTTGCGCAACACATCCAATGCGCGATCGATTTCTGGATCATTGACATCGGTGGTGTAGCGGGTTAACTCGGAGCCACTGAAGTCACCAATCTTCACTTCGGGCAAGACTTCAAAAAAGGCATCAAAGACCACTTCGTCAGCGCCAATATCACTTTTGGGTTCTAAGCGGGGCTGGCTAGCTAATTTGATTCCTTCTTTTTTGCTGACCTCATAAAAGAGTTGCGAGGCTTTGTCATACTGAACCTCGAAATCCACTTGTAGGCCATACTGCTGCTCCACCATTTTCTTGGGCACCTTACCTGGACGAAAGCCAGGCATCTTCATGGATTTACCAATCTTGTTTAAACGTGCTTCGCGTGCTTGGTTCACATCAGCACGATTAAATTGGAGAGTAATTTTGCGGTCTAAGCTACCTAAGTTTTCGATTTGCACTGCAGCCTCTTTAATGAAGGTTAGATGTGAAGACTAAGCCAAGCAGCCGTGTGGTGCGAGGAGGGGGACTCGAACCCCCACACCATTTCTGGCGTCAGGACCTAAACCTGGTGCGTCTACCAATTTCGCCATCCTCGCATTTCAGCGATGCAGACACGAACCGGCTCAGAATTCACGTAAAAGGTAGATTCTACAATGCCTTATAGAGGAGAGCCACGGCGTGGACTGCGATTCCCTCACCTCGACCCAAATGGCCTAAGGATTCATTGGTCTTGGCTTTCAAATTAATGTGGCTATCGGTTACCTTCAGATCGCTCGCAATGTGGCGCACCATCTCCGGAATATACGGGGCTAATTTTGGTTTTTGACAAATGACAGTGGCATCGACATTGCCAACCTGATACCCCACTGCTTGGACTTTTTGCAAGGCTGCTCGCAGTAGCACTCGGCTATCCATGTCTTTGAAGCGCGCATCGTCATCAGGGAACATTTGCCCAATGTCATGTAAACCAGCGGCACCTAAGAGCGCATCGGTAATGGCATGCAGGAGTGCGTCAGCATCCGAATGGCCAAGTAGACCCTTTTCATAGGGAATGGTTACCCCCCCAAGAATCAATTTGCGATCGGGCACGAGAGCATGAATGTCATACCCCTGTCCGATCCGAAATGGAATGCTGGCTGTCATGACAATATTCTACCGACGCTCACCTAATACTAGCTCCATCAACTCCCAATCCGCAGGATGGGTCACCTTAAAGTTCCGGGTGGCGCCCTCGACCAAGAGTGGCTGCCCACCTAAGCGTTCAATCGCGCTCGCTTCATCGGTAATATTAGCCCCAGCTTCAATGGCTTGACTTAATGCATCATGGAGCACTTTGAGAGGAAACATCTGTGGAGTTTGTGCTTGCCACAGACGCGAGCGATCAATCGTGGTTTTGGCGCGCATCGCATCGTGCGTGGTCTCTTTCATCGTATCGGCAACCGGCATCGCTAAGAGACCGCCGGATTGCAATGCCTGATGGTGGCTCTCAGTTTGCTCTTGAGCTTTGACTAAAGTGATGAGTCGAGCAATCAATTCGGGGGTGATTCCTGGACGAGCTGCATCGTGCACCAAAACCCAATCGAGGGGATCCACTCCAAGATCAAGCATCGCTGCAAGCGTATTTAAGACGGTTTGCTGACGAGTGGGGCCGCCTGTTTCCAGGAATTCAAAGCGTTTGACTGGATTGGGGTAGCGTGACTTGAGGTCATGGATCAAAGGATTAGAGCCAGGACTCATGCCGATCCAGACGGAGTTCACCTCAGGGCAAGCAAAGAAGGCATCTAAGGCATAGAGCAACATGGGCTTACCAGCCAAATGCCGAAATTGCTTAGGTTGATCGCCACCCAAGCGCACGCCCATGCCCGCGGAGGGTAATACGGCATGGCAACGCTTATTTACGTTTGCCATCTCAGGGTCAGAGTGGAATACATACCTGATTCTATAATGCTTCCAGATGTCGGATGCTGTCAATCCAGCGGCAGCGCCAAGGCCTGCTGCTTTACTTACACCCCCTATTCCCGTGCTACGGGCGGGGCAGCGCTTTACCTTCGATTCCATTGTTGGCTCTGCTGATGCAGCGCTTCTGGCACAAATGGCGAGCGCCTATCGCGCCCATTACAGCCAATTTGTGGTGCTTTGCGCCAATGCGACCGATGCCCAGCGCTTATTGGAGGAGATTCCGAGCTTTGCGCCGCAATTGCGCATTCGCTTACTGCCAGATTGGGAGATCCTGCCCTACGATCATTTCTCGCCACATCAAGATTTAATCTCCGAGCGCTTGGCGACCCTCCATGAAATGCAAAACGGTACCTGCGATCTGATCCTCATGCCGGTGACCACCGCATTGCAGCGGCTTGCCCCACCCGCATTTTTATCCGCACATACTTTTTTCTTTCGCCAAGGCGAGCGCTTAAATGAAGAGGCGCTGCGTTTGCAATTGCAACAGGCGGGTTACGATCCGGTCAGTGCAGTGATGCGCCCTGGCGAGTACAGCATTCGCGGTGGCTTAATTGATTTGTTCCCGATGGGGTCATCCCTGCCCTATCGCCTCGATCTTTTTGGCGATGAGATTGAGCATATCCGTGCTTTTGATCCAGACACCCAACGTAGTTTGTATCCCGTTAAAGAAATCCGTTTATTGCCCGGTCATGAGTTTCCCTTTGATGAGGCATCACGTACAGCTTTTCGAGGACGCTGGCGGGAATACTTCGAGGGAGACCCAACGCGCTGTTCGATCTACAAGGATGTGAGCACCGGGATTCCGACGGCGGGGATTGAGTCTTACCTGCCGCTGTTTTTTGATGAGACCGCCACCATCTTTGATCACTTTGTGCGCAGCGACCAAGAGGATAGTCGCAGCGACATTTGTCTTGGCTATGTGGGTGATATTGAAACCAGTATCACGCAGTTCTGGAAAGATACCGAGCAACGCTATGCTTTTCTGAAGCACGATCTCGAGCGTCCTGTTCTAAAGCCTCAAGATTTGTTCTTGAGCTTAGAGCAGTTTTATACCATCGCGAAGTCCTATCCGCGTTTCATGCTGCAAGCACAAGTTGCTCTGGCGCAATCCACAGAACCAGTTTTTACTCCATTACCAGATGTGGCTGTGCATCGACGCGATGCTGATCCTTTAAAACGCTTACGGCAGTTAGTTTCTCAAAATGAGTGGCGTATCTTAATTTGTGCAGAGAGTGCGGGACGACTCGAATCCATTCGGCAACTGATTGAGGAGAGTAATTTAGGGTCTTCTGAAGATGCAGCGTTTGCTTTGCATCCACAAAGCGTGAACACCATTGCTGATTTTGTGAAAGGCCATGAGCGCTTTGGGTGTTGCGTATCACCACTCTTTAATGGCTTTGTATGGCAACCCCAGCAATTACTCATTATTACCGAGGCCGAGCTCTTCACGCAAACGGCGCGTCAGCGGCGTGGTAAAGAAACCAGCAATACCGATCCCGATACCCTTTTTAAGGATTTATCCGAGCTCAAGGTCGGCGACCCCGTAGTTCATGTCGAGCATGGCATTGGTCGTTACCAAGGCTTGGTATTACTGAATATGGCCAGTCCCAAAGAAGCGCCCGCCTTCGAGGAATTTTTGCATCTCATCTACGCACACGATGCAACCTTGTATGTGCCAGTCCAGCAACTGCATCAGGTCACGCGCTATGCCGGAGCCGATCCGGATTCAGCGCCCTTGCATCAATTGGGCTCTGGTCAGTGGGATAAAGCCAAACGCAAGGCTGCTCAGCAAATCCGGGATACAGCAGCAGAGCTTCTCAATCTCTATGCCGCACGTGCAATCCGCAAAGGACACGCCTTTGAGTTCTCGGCGCATGACTATGCCGCGTTTGCAGAGAGCTTTGGTTTTGAAGAAACGCCAGATCAGGCCAATGCGATTGCTGCAGTGATTGGCGATATGACCAGCGGCAAGCCGATGGACCGCTTGGTTTGCGGCGATGTGGGTTTTGGTAAAACCGAGGTGGCACTCCGTGCTAGCTTTGTAGCAGTGATGGGTGGTAAACAAGTGGCGATTCTGGCGCCTACCACCCTACTGGCTGAGCAACACGCTGCCACCTGGAAAGATCGTTTTGCCGCCTGGCCAGTTCGGATTGTGGAGCTCTCACGTTTTAAGACTGCTAAAGAGATTAGTGGGGCATTGGCTGCGATTGCTGCTGGTGAGGCTGACATTGTGATTGGTACCCATAAGCTGCTATCCAAAGAGACGCAATTTGCTCGCCTTGGTTTGGTAATTGTTGATGAAGAACATCGCTTTGGTGTGCGTCAGAAAGATGCCTTGAAGGCACTGCGTGCAGAGGTGGATATCCTCACACTCACTGCCACTCCAATACCGCGCACTTTGGGTATGGCGCTCGAGGGCTTACGTGAGTTCTCGGTGATTGCCACTGCTCCGCAGAAACGTTTGGCCATTAAGACCTTTGTGCGACGTGAGAGCGATGGCGTGATTCGGGAAGCGGTCTTGCGCGAGATCAAGCGTGGTGGTCAGGTGTACTTCTTACACAACGAGGTGGAGACCATCCAAAATCGCAAGCAAGCCTTGCAAATGCTCTTACCCGAAGCCCGAATTACCGTGGCACATGGTCAAATGCACGAACGCGAACTCGAGGCTGTAATGCGGGATTTTGTGACCCAGCGCAGCAATGTCTTACTGTGCACCACCATTATTGAGACTGGCATCGACGTACCAACCGCTAATACCATTATCATGCATCGCGCTGATAAGTTTGGCTTGGCGCAACTCCACCAATTGCGCGGTCGCGTAGGTCGCTCGCATCACCAAGCCTATGCCTATCTTTTAGTGCCTGACCCAGATGCCCTAACGAAGCAAGCGCGTTTACGCCTAGATGCGATCGTGGCGATGGAGGAGCTCGGTTCTGGTTTTTATCTTGCTATGCACGATTTAGAGATCCGCGGGGCTGGTGAGGTATTGGGCGATAAGCAATCAGGCGAGATCCATGAAATTGGCTTTCAGCTATATACCGAGATGCTCAATCGCGCAGTCAAGTCCTTACGCAGTGGTAAGGAGCCCGACCTACTCTCACCCATGCAAGCGGTGACCGATGTTAATTTAGGGGCACCCGCTCTCCTGCCTGCGGATTATTGTCCCGATGTGCATGAACGCCTATCGCTCTACAAACGCTTTGCCAGCTGTGAAGCATTTGATGAGTTGAGCCAGTTGCGTGAAGAACTCGTCGATCGCTTTGGCAACTTACCTGATCCCGCCAAAGCCTTTTACGAGACCCATCGCCTACGCCTTGAAATGGTTCTCTACGGCATTCAGAAAATGGATGCGAGTCCAAATGGCATACAGGTAAGTTTTATTGCACACCCCCCATTGGATCCCGTGAAATTGATTCGTTTGGTCCAATCCAATCATCAAGTACAACTCAATGGTCAAGACCGAATTAAATACTTGCCTGCCAAAGGATCCTCGTTTGATCAGCTTGAGCAGCGCATCGAAGCGATTCGCCAGCTCATGAAACTCTTAAGTACCGCTCTGGTGGCCTCGGCACATCCACTACCAAGCCCTGCGCTCTCACCGATCGCTTAGGCATAATTGATTTATGGCGTCTTCATCGTCTAACCCCTTCCCTAGTTTGCAGATCTTAGGATCAAAAGCGGCCGATCCCCAATTGATCTTGGGCTTAGAGCGTGCCATGCAAACCCTGGGGATCGGTTTTCAGCATACTGCTGGGCGATTCTTATTAATGCGCGAGATTGAGGCATTCGAACGCAATGGTCTACGTCAGTATTGCGCAGAGCGTGCTTGCGACCTCGCTATTCTGCCAGCGGGTTTTGATTCCAAGGCATTGAAGGTCTTGGCCATGGACATGGACTCGACCTTAATCAATATTGAGTGCATTGATGAAATCGCTGACTTTACTGGTAAGAAAGCAGCGGTCGCAGAAATTACCTCCGCCACGATGCGTGGAGAGATCCCAAACTTTGCAGAGAGCTTACGTCGCCGTGTTGCCCTGTTAGAGGGTGCGCCCATTACCGCATTGCATTCGGTCTATCAGGAACGCTTGCAACTCAATCCCGGGGCAGAGCTCTTAATCAGTGGTGCACATGAACGTGATATGCACACCCTGCTGGTTTCGGGTGGCTTCACATTCTTTACGGATCGCATGCAAGAACGTCTTGCTTTGTGCGAGACCCACTCCAATCAATTGGAGATCAGAGGTGATCAACTCACTGGTAAGGTCTTAGGTGAGATTGTGGATGGGGCGGCCAAGAATCGGTTTGTGGAAGCCGCATGCGCACGCTTTGATCTTGATAAGTACGCAGCGATTGTGATTGGTGATGGTGCGAATGATCTACTCATGATGGCCGACTGCGGTTTGAGCGTCGCCTATCGCGCCAAGGCGGTTGTTAAAGAAAAAGCCGACGTCGCTTTAGACAACGTCGGCTTAGATGCAGTCCTCGAACTGCTGTAAGGCTTAGAGTCGCTCAAATACCGCGGCAATTCCTTGACCGCCACCAATACACATGGTCACTAAGCAGTATTTACCATTGGTACGATGCAGTTCATAAATCGCTTTAGTAGCAATCGCAGCGCCAGTGCAACCTACTGGGTGACCGAGTGCTACCGCGCCACCGTTGACATTGGTCTTTGCTGGGTCCAAACCTAATCCCTTGGTCACAGCAATCGCCTGAGCAGCAAAGGCTTCATTGGACTCAATGACATCCATTTGGTCTAGGGTCAGTCCTGCGCGTTGCAAAGCAATCTTGGTTGCAGGAATGGGACCTTCGCCCATGATGTGATTGGGCACACCAGCGACTGCATAAGAGACCAAACGCGCAATCGGCTTTTGTCCAGCTTTGGCAGCCACATCAGCCGCTGCCAGGACCATGAAGGCAGCACCGTCGTTCACACCCGATGCATTTCCTGCGGTGACTGTGCCACCCTCTTTTTTGAAGGCGGGCTTCATTTTTCCTAAGGTCTCCATGGTGGTATCCGGTTTGCAATGCTCATCGGTATCAAACACCACGTCACCCTTTCGGGTTTTTAATGTAATCGATACGATTTGGGATTTAAAGCGCCCTTCTTTAATTGCTACTGCAGCACGGCGATGGGATTCAACGGCAAACGCATCCTGATCTTCGCGTGTGATCTTCCATTTTTCAGCCAAGTTCTCAGCGGTGATGCCCATATGACCGACACCAAAGGGATCCGTGAGCACAGCAACCATCAGGTCAATCATCTTGGTATCGCCCATGCGCGCACCATTGCGCATAGCTGTCGCGCCGTACATCGCGCGTGACATTACTTCAACACCACCGCCCACACCATAGTCATAGTCGTTAAGCATGATGCCCTGTGCAGTGGTCACAATCGCTTGCAATCCTGAACTGCACAAACGATTAACTGCCATAGCTACGGAATCCATCGGGAGTCCCGCTTGAATTGCAGCCACGCGTGATACATAGGCGTAGCGTGAGTCGGTTGGCATGGTGTTGCCGACCGTCACATAATTGATCTTGGCAGGATCTGCGCCAGAACGGGCAACTGCTTCTTTCATCACTACGCCAGCCAGTTCCGATGGCTCCATGCCACTGAGACTGCCGCCATAACTACCAATTGCAGAACGTGCTGCACTTAAAACTACGACTTCACGACTCATCATTATTCCCCTCTTTGCAAATTAGCCATTCAACGGATAACTTTAATTATCTCCCCTAGTATTACTCATTCATTACGAATTATCTAGACTTGCACAATCAGATCATGCCCTTGCGTATCAAGGACGGTTGCCTTTACAAACTCTCCAACCCGATAGCGCTTGGAAGGCTTACTGGGTGGCAAAATTTTGACAATCCCGTCAATTTCTGGGGCGTCGGCGGCACTCCGACCGATCCCGCCCTCAGGAGTCACATGATCAACTAATACCCGAATGCGTTGGTCGACTAATCGCCGTAAGCGCCGGCTCGATTGCTCCTCAGCCAGCGCCATGAAGCGGGAGCGCCGCTCTTCGCGAATGGGTTCTGGAACGGGGTTATCGAGTTGATTGGCGGTGGCGCCCTCCACCGGTGAATAGGCAAAACAGCCGGCTCGATCAATTTGCGCCTCTTCCATAAATTGCAATAGGGCTGAAAACTCTTCTTCAGTTTCCCCTGGAAATCCGGCAATAAAGGTGCTGCGGATTACTAAATCAGGACATATTGCCCGCCATGACTGGATTCGATCCAGATTTTTCTCTCCGCTCGCCGGTCGCTTCATGCGCTTGAGCACATCTGGGTGTGCATGCTGAAATGGAATATCAAGATACGGTAAGAGTCCAAATCCCGTATCCTTAAATTGCGCCATGATTGGCAGGATCTGATCGACGTGCGGATATGGGTATACGTAATGCATCCTTACCCAGGCTTGATGCGATATGGCGAGCTCATGAAGGGCAAGTGCTAGGTCGTATAGACGAGTCTTAATCGGTTTACCTTCCCAAAACCCCGTGCGATATTGAATATCCACACCGTAGGCACTCGTGTCTTGCGAAACCACCAAGATCTCTTTCACTCCTGACTCAAAGAGTTTTTGGGCCTCTTGCAATACATCGCCAATCGGGCGTGAGACCAGATCACCTCGCATGCTGGGGATGATGCAAAAGCTACAACGATGATTACAACCCTCCGAGATTTTGAGATAGGCGTAATGTTTCGGTGTTAGTTTGATACCTGCTGGTGGCACGAGATCTAAAAACGGGTCATGCGGTTTGGGCAAATGGGTGTGCACTGCTTGCAAAACTTCCGCGGTTGCGTGTGGTCCGGTTACCGCTAATACTTTGGGATGAATGCTGGTAATGAGATCGCTACCATCGGCATTTTTCTTGGCACCTAGGCAACCGGTCACAATGACCTTGCCGTTTTCGGTGAGGGCTTCACCAATTGCAGAGAGGCTCTCCTCCACTGCAGAGTCAATAAAGCCGCAGGTGTTGACGATCACCAGATCGGCTCCCGCATAGTCTTTTGCGGTCTCGTAGCCTTCGGCACTTAACTGCGTCAAGATCAGCTCAGAATCCACCAATGCTTTTGGGCACCCCAATGAAACAAATCCTACTTTTGCAACCACGAATAATGCCCGATCCTGAAATGATGAAATGAGAGTCTCTAAGCCCTATGCTTAAGAGTTGGAATCCGATGCGTCGGATTTGCCTTTGAATGGAAAGCCAGTGAAGAGTTGGTTTGAACCTTGCATTTGCTCCTGCATTTTTAAGAATAAGTCCTTGCTCTGATCCATGTAGTTGGTCATCAGATTTTGCATAAAGGGATTTTGCAGGTTCATCATTTGGGTCCAGGCTTCTGTGCCACCGCCCGTCATTGACTTGGATTGCTCCGATAACTTTTGCTGCATGTCCATGAAGGATTGCATGGTGCGTTCCAGGTGACTACCCATCAAGCCTTGCATCGAGTGACCATAAAAACGAATCATTTGCTGGAGCATCTGGGTTGTGAAAATAGGCACCCCGCAGGCCTCTTCTTCAAGGATGATCTGCAAGAGAATACTGCGGGTCAGATCTTCGTCGGTTTTGGCATCGAGAACTTTAAAGCTCTCGGAAGCCATCACCAATTGCTTAATATCAGCAAGGGTCACATAGGTACTGGTCTGGGTATCGTAGAGACGCCGATTGGGGTACTTTTTGATTAGGCGCTCATCGCCAGCCCGTCTAGTTCGTGTAGCCATGCTTATTCCCTTGCTCGCTGTTGCAATGCAGAATTTACCCTAGTTTAGCCTGTATGAATACCTCCATTGAGCGAGAAGTCGGCGCCGGTCGAGAAAGCACCATCGTCGGAGGCAATCCATGCACAAATCGAGGCAATCTCATCAGGGGTTCCAAGACGCTTAACCGGAATGGTGCCGATGATCTTCTCAAGCACATCTTCACGGATTGCTTTGACCATATCGGTAGCGATATAGCCTGGGGAGACGGTGTTCACGGTCACCCCTTTGCTGGCCACCTCTTGGGCAAGCGCCATGGTAAAGCCATGCAAGCCTGCCTTGGCAGTGGAATAGTTGGTTTGACCAAACTGGCCCTTCTGACCGTTGACCGAGGAGATATTAATGATCCGGCCCCAGCCGTTATCGATCATGCCATCAATCACTTGCTTGGTGACATTAAAAAGTGAGTTGAGGTTGGTATCGATCACAGCCTTCCAATCCTCAGGGGTCATCTTCCGAAACACGCTATCCCGGGTAATACCGGCGTTGTTTACTAAGACATCAACGCGACCTACCTCAGCTCTCACCTTTTCAAAGGCTGCTTTTGTGCTTTCCCAATCGGATACATTGCCCTCAGAGGCAATGAACTCATAGCCCAAGGCTTTTTGCTCACCAATCCAGCGATCCTTACGAGGCGAGTTTGGGCCGCAGCCAGCGATCACCTTAAAACCACCTTTAGATAAACGTTGACAGATCGCCGTACCGATTCCGCCCATACCGCCTGTTACATATGCAATCCGTTGTGCCATCATCTTCTCCTTGTATTCAGATCAATCGATTAAACCTTTTGCGCCTTTTCTTTGACGTAGGTGCCAGGTGCTGCAACTAATTTTTTGTACTTCCCATGCCCATAATTTTTCGGTGACGGAATTTGCTTACCGCCGTATTGAGCGAGCCACTTGGTAAAGTCGGGCCACCAACTACCCGGCTCTTCTTTGGCACCTTTGAGCCAAGCATCCGCAGTTTTTGGTAAATCAGGATTGGTCCAGTAATTGCGTTTTTTCTTATGCGGTGGGTTGATTACACCCGCAATGTGTCCAGAGGCCCCCATCACAAACCGAATCGGGCCCTTCAGGATTTGGGTGCTCTGATAACCGGAGTGCCACGGCACAATATGATCGTCGCGTGATGCGTAGATGTAAGCAGGAACCTTGATCTTGCTTAGATCAATCTTCTCACCACAGACCTTCAACTTGCCCGGTTTTGCTAAATCATTTTGCAAGTAGGTATGACGTAGATACCAGCAATACATGGGGCCAGGCAAATTGGTGGAATCGCCGTTCCAGTAGAGCAAATCAAATGGCGGTGGCGAGTTACCTTTGAGGTAGTTATCCACCACATAGTTCCACACCAATTCATTGGGCCGCAAGAAGGAGAAGGTATTCGCTAACTCCAAACCAGATAAGAGGCCATAGCGCCCTTCAGCACCGCCGATGGATTTCTCACGCAGGTTCACTAAGGACTCATCAATAAAGACATCGAGGATGCCCGTGTCCGTGAAATCCAATAAGGTGGTGAGCAGTGTCAGGCTTTCGATGGGATCCTGTTTGCGTGCTGCGAGCACTGCGAGTGCGGTGCTCACTAAGGTGCCGCCCACACAGAAACCCAAGATATTGATCTTGTCTTGTTGACTGATTTCCTGTGTAACCCGAATCGCTTCGAGCACTCCAGTGCCCACATAGTCTTCCCAGGTGATGCGATTCATGCTGGCATCGGGATTTTTCCAGGAGACCAAAAACACCGTATGCCCTTGGCTCACCATATAACGCACCACGGAGTTATCGGGTTGCAAATCCAGAATGTAGTATTTATTAATACATGGGGGAACCATTAAGAATGGTCGTTCATAAACCTGGTCGGTCAGTGGCTTGTACTGAATCAATTCAAATAGTGCGTTCCGAAATACCACCGCGCCTTCGGTCTGTGCCAAATTTTTACCGACCTCAAAGCCACTCTCATCGGTTTGGCTCACTTTTCCTTTACCAAGATCGCCCAATAAATTGAGGATGCCTTTTTGAATCGATTGACCTTGGGTCTTGAGGATGGTCTCCAATGCCTCTGGGTTGGTGGCCAAGAAGTTTGAGGGCGATAAAGCATCAATCATTTGATTGGTCGCAAACTCAATGCGCTGTCGGGTTTTGGTATCGGTCTGCACAGCTTGCACGAGCTCATTGAGATAACGTGCATTCAATAGGTAGGTGGAGACTAGTGCTTTGCTCCAAGGGTTTTGCCAAGCCTCGCCCATAAAGCGTCGGTCTTTGAATTCCAATGCGTTGGGATCTTTACCTAATTTACCGAGGTCTTCGAGATACTTCGTTTGAATTTCAGAGAGCTTATCCGGGGGAATCATGGCCATGTATTGCGGGGCCAAGCTTGGTGAATTACCCAAATTCATAATGATGGTGATCTTCTTAAAAGTGTCAATCAAACTAAACAGTACGACTCTATTCTCAGGTGATTATGACGCTAGGGTTATAAGCACTAACCCTAGCATTTATCAGGATTGCTGGGCAAGGATGCGGCAATGGCCCTGATTACTAGGGCTTGGGATTGAACCAAATCAAGCTGGCAAAGCGTCCTGTGGGGGTTTCGCGGCGGTAGGAGTAAAAACGCTCAGGGTCACTGAAGGTACATAAATCACCGCCATAAACCGCGCCAATACCCAAGGCCTGTAGTCGGGATTTGGCAATTCGTGGCAGATCGGCCCAGTACTTCTCTGAACTGGATGCACGATTGGGAATAAAACACGCATCATCGAGTGAATAATTAAATTGCGCTGCTGACTCCATAAAAGCAGTACGCACTTCGGCGCCCACTTCGTAATGTGCGACCGAGATGCTTGGACCAATCCATGCAAGTACATCAGATGCGGTGCTTGAGGACTCCTGAAGAAGTTTGGCTACGGTATTTTCCAGAACACCGGCACACAGTCCGCGCCAACCGGCATGCGCGGCAGCGACTGCTGTTCCTGCTCGATTCGTGAAGAGCACTGGCATGCAATCGGCTGCCAAGATGCTCAACACAGTTTGCGGATCGGTCGTCATACTCGCGTCCGCCTCAATGATGGAGTCACCCATCCCCTCGTGAACACCTTTTACTTGAACTACATCGGTGCCGTGTACTTGCTTAATCCAAAACGGTGCTTGCGGTAATAAGGCGTTGAGCAAGGCCCGATTTTGTTGCACGGTTTGCAGATCCTCACCAGCAAATGCGCCTAGATTGAATTGATCATATGGTGCTTGACTAAAGCCACCTTGCCGGGTGGTTGTAAAGGCATGCACATTAGTAGGTGCCGGCCAATCGGGTCTCAGAATACGAAGCGGGCTCATGAGGAAGAATCATCAAATGGTTTGGGAAGATCTGCGGCATCCATGTGCACTTGCGCATGCAGTTCTAAGAGATCATTTGGAATGGGAGCAAACCATCGCATCGGTTCGTGTGTGCTTGGATGCACAAACTCCAACGCAAACGCATGGAGGGCTTGGCGCTTTAAGAACAACTGGCTCGCAGCCGCTGGGATTCGTTTGCGATACACCGGGTCACCTAATAATGGATACGACAAGGACTCAAGATGAACGCGAATTTGATGGGTTCGACCGGTCTCCAAGCGACACTCCAATAATGAGACCTTACTTTGTTGGTAGGCGCCCAGCGCTAAGCGTTTGTAATGGGTGCGTGCGGCTTTGGCGTTTGCCACTCTGGAATCTGGTGGAACTACCGCGATTTTCAATCGATCACGTGGGTCGCGTGCCAAGGCGGCATTGATCGTTCCGTGCAATGGAGTATCGCCCCACACCCAAGCCAGATAGCGCCGCTCAACTAAATGATCTTGTAAAAGTCGCACTAAGGCGGTTTGGGCCAATGCCGTACGAGCCACGACAAAGAGTCCTGAGGTGTCCTTATCGAGTCGATGCACAATCCCAGCACGAGGCAACTGGGCGAGCTCGGGGTAATGAAACAGAAGACCATTGAGTACCGTTCCAGTCCAATTGCCAGCCGCCGGATGCATCACCATCCCAGCCGCTTTATTAAAGACCAAGAGATGATCATCTTCATAGATGCAATTGAGGGGAATATCTTCTGGCTCAAATGCATGTTGCTCCGACATCTCTTGTGGAAAGACCCGAATCGCCTCACCGCCTCGCAGAATCTGGCGTGATTTGACAACCTTGCCATCGACCAGAACCGCCCCTTGATTGGCCCATGCCTGTATCCGATTACGCGAGTAGTCGGTTAAAAAATGGGCTAAGACTTTATCTAAACGCTCTCCCGCCCATGCATCTGGGATCTCAAGCGCAATGAAATCCTCATCATCGATATAATCAGAGGGATTCGGATCAGGAGTTTGCGGCAATGCCACGCTGGAAGGACCTTATTGTGTTATCAATTCCCCCTTTGGGGCACCATCGTGCTAGTTTAAGGCTTGTTCTTCTTGCTTCGCTAGTTTCTTCTGCACTGCTTCTCACCTCATGCGCCAATACCAGTACCGATGAAACCTTGGGCTGGTCCGAGGCTAGGCTATATACCGAGGCGCGCGACAAGATGAATGAGAATGATTTTGATAAGTGCGGTCAGTACTTTGAGAAACTCGAGGCGCGCTTTCCATTTGGCCCTTACTCCCAACAAGCTCAGATTAATTCCGCGTATTGCTTTTGGAAAGCCCAGGAGCCTGCGCAAGCAATGGTGCAAATCGATCGCTTCATTAAGTTGCACCAAGGTAGTCCCAATTTAGATTACGCGTATTACCTCAAAGGCCTCATCACCTTTAATGACGATTTAGGGTTTATGGGAAAGTTCACGGGGCAAGACCTGAGTGAACGCGATCCCAAGGCGGCCAAAGAGGCCTTTGAATCCTTCAAGGTGGTGGTTGAGCGTTTCCCTAACAGTAAATATGCCCCGGACTCACTCGATCGCATGCGTTACATCGTCAACTCTTTAGCAGAGGCTGACGTGATTGTGGCGCGCTATTACTACGAGCGCGGCGCATACTTAGCCGCTGCCAACCGTGCGCAGCTCGTAATTCGGGATTACGATCGTGCACCGGCGGTTGAGGAGGCGCTCTACATTTTGGCTCAGTCTTATCAGGCCTTAGGCATGTTTGACCTGAGTTCCGATACGATGCGGGTCTTTAAGCTCAACTTTCCAGATAGCCAAATCTTTAAGACCGGCAAGCGCGTTCAGAAAGAGCGCAGGTGGTGGCAGTTCTGGGTCACTAAATAACTTCGAGTGGTACTCGGGGTGCAATCGCGCACACCAGTTCGTAGCCAATTGTTTGGGCATGTACTGCCACATCGTCAACGGGTAAGTTTTTACCCCACAGCTCTACTTTGCTACCGACGGTTGCCCACGGCGCATGCGTGAGATCAATCGTCAACATATCCATGGAGACCTGTCCTGCAATCGGGCAAATTCGGGATTGGCTGGGATCATCCCCATAAACCCAGACCGGGGTGCCGTCTTTTGCATGACGGGGATAGCCATCCGCATAGCCACAAGCAATCACACCAATTCGCATCCGTCCAGTCGCCCGATATCGGGATCCATAACCCACGGCGTCGCCTGGCTCTAGATCTTGAATCGCAATGATGGAGCTTGACAGGGTCATCACCGCTTGCAAATTAGCATGGGCAATATCCGCAAACTGACCCGATGGAGAAATACCATGCAACATAATTCCGGGGCGAACCCAATCACCTAAGGCATTGCGATGCCATAAGACCGCTGCCGAATTAGCCAGCGAGGTCTCACCCACCAATCCATCAATCGTCTTAGTAAAGCACTCCATTTGAGCGCCGACTGACGGCTCGCGATCGATGTAGTCGGCATTTGCAAAGTGCGTCATGTGGTTCATGCGGTGCCCTGCGGCATGAAGCCGATGGTAGGCCAATCGATACGCCTCTGGACGAAATCCAAGGCGATTCATCCCAGAGTTGAGTTTGAGGAAGATGGTGATGGGATGGACCTGCCTCTCAAGCCAAGTCACTTGATTAGCGCTATGGACCACCACATCGCAGTCCAACTCAATCACTGACGGAATATCACTTTCTTGGAAAAGGCCTTCAAGCAGCAAGATGCGCTTAGTCCAACCTTGAGCCCGCAACCAGCGTGCATCATCGAGATCCAAGACGGCAAAGCCATCGGTCTGCGAGAGTCCTGCCAACGCCGCCCTTAGGCTATGGCCATAGGCACGGGCTTTAACCACAGACCATATGCGAGAATTACCGGCGAGTTCTCTGACCCGTCGTAAATTGTGGCCTAATGCAGCAGTGTTAATCGTAGCCAGAATCGGGCGCTCCAGAAATCTCCCCTTTCATGCTCTAATCTAGTAAATGAAGCAATTGTACGAATGAAACCAGGTTTTTACACCATTATGGCGGCGCAATTTTTTTCGTCGCTCGCCGATAACGCCCTGCTAATTGCGGCCATTGCCCTCTTAGCCCAGCTCGCTGCCCCGGCGTGGATGACCCCGCTTCTCAAACTTTTCTTTGTACTCTCCTATGTATTGTTGGCGGCCTTTGTTGCGGCCTTTGCTGATTCCAGGCCCAAAGGTCAGGTGATGTTCATCACCAACACCATCAAAATTGTTGGATGTGCCGCCATGCTCTTGGGAGCTCATCCGTTAGCCTCTTACGCCATTGTGGGTCTTGGTGCTGCTGCTTACTCACCGGCGAAGTATGGCATTTTGACCGAACTACTCCCCCCTGAAAAACTGGTTGCCGCCAATGGCTGGATCGAAGGCTTAACCGTGGGTTCCATCATTGCAGGCACCGTGTTGGGTGGTGTTCTGATTAGCAGCAAGGTCTCGGCCTATCTCATGGGTTTTGATTTACCACTGATTAATACCGGCGTTGATAGCCCCGCTGAATCCGCGATCTCGATCATTATGTTTATTTACCTGATCGCTGCCCTCTTTAATTTAAAGATTCCGGATACGGGAGCCCGCTACCCTGAGCAGCGCCTAGACCCCATTCAGTTGACCAAGGATTTCTTTGTGGGTTTTCATATTCTGTGGCGCGATCGCTTGGGCCAAATCTCCTTGGCAGTCACCACCTTATTTTGGGGCGCAGGCGCAACCTTGCAGTTCATTGTGCTGAAGTGGGCTGAGACCGCTCTTAATATGAACCTCTCGCAGGGGGCTATTTTGCAAGCAGTTTCTGCCATTGGTGTCGCCGGGGGTGCGGTTTGGGCAGCCTCACGTATTCCATTAAAGTCTGCTTTAAATGTTCTGCCATATGGCGTCGTGATGGGCTTACTGGTCTGCATCATGGCCATCTACCATATTGAATACATTCCATCGATCGTGCTCTTTAAGATTGGTGTTTTAGAGGTTAACTTTAATCTCCTGCCTGCCTATATCCTACTGATCACCGTAGGCTGGTTAGCGGGTTACTTTGTTGTTCCAATGAATGCCCTCTTACAACACCGTGGCCATGTTTTACTCTCTGCAGGCCACTCCATTGCTGTTCAGAACTTCAATGAGAACCTCTCGGTTCTGATGATGCTCATGCTCTATGCGTTGCTGATTTGGTTAGATGTTCCAGTTCCCATCGTCATTACTGGTTTTGGTTTAGGTGTTGCCCTCACCATGTGGCTAGTGATTAAGAAGCATCAAGCCAACCAGGCCGAGTATGACTCGCTGCATCTGATTGGTGAAGCCAAACACTAATTAAAGCGATTGCAATACGGAGCGAGCCAGCAATAGGTCTTGCCACAGCAATGCTTTATCTTTTGGTCGATTAAGGCAGTGCGCCAGATCAAAGCTTGCAATCAAGGGGATATCTTGACCGGCAATCTCAAGCACCACATCGCGCAACTGCGTCAGTGGCTCCTGCTCACCACTTAAGGCCTGCGCTGCTGGCTCACCAAAGGCAAAGGCCACGCATGGCAACTGCGTATTCGGTGCTTGCGTATCGCTTAGTGAGCGCCACTCCCATTCATTGGGTAAAAGCCCGAGGGCCAAAATGATGTTCTGGAATAAGCGCTCTTGATCACCACCGGGTGCCTGACCATAAAACAGCCAATACACCTTTGGCTCTTGGTTGGAGATGGCTTGATGAGGCTCTACACTTGGAGTGATGCTGGGCGCACAGTCTTGCGCAGCAGAACGCAAGGACCACTCCGTAATACCCATCTCTTTCAAGTAGCGAGAGTGATCGTCAATGTTCATAAGGTTTTGCAGGGCAATCGATGGTTTTGGTCATCACAATCGCGTCTTCTCGCGCGCCAGAGGAAGATTCTACTGGGTAATAGGCTTTGCGCCGCGCCAACTCCTCATACCCTGCCTTCTCATAGAGTGCGATTGCCGCACGATTACTCGGACGCACCTCAAGCAGAATTCGCGGGATCGATAAATTAGATGCAATCGCTTGGATAGCCCTCATGAGGCGCAGCCCCACGCCCTGTTTGCGCAGATCCGTATCCACCGTAATATTGAGAAGGTGTAGGTCATCGACCGCGGGTAGCAAGATGCAATAGGCCCAAATGCGCTTGTCGGGATCGTCTACCTCCCGCAGGCAATATGCCCAATGGCCCGCTTCGATTGAATCGTTAAAGTTTTTGCGCGACCATGGGTGCTGATGCGAAAACGCCTCAATTGCCATGACCGCATCCAGATCGGATTCGGTCATCAGCTCCAAAACCAGCTCAGCCAAGCAAATGACCGGTTGGGGTGCGGCTTGCTGCATCGTGACGTTCTTGGGTAGTAAGAGCAACTTTATTGCGAATATAGAGGGGCTCAAGCTGCTCAACCGGAATCGTTTGGCCCGCTTGATAACGCTCTTGCGCGAGATCCAAGATGCCGAGCGCGTTGGGTACTAGCTGCAAATCCATCCGTCGACCCACAAAATGGTCTTTGAAATCATCGGCATACTCGGCAAGGGCGTTCCCAGCAATCAGATCCTGATGATTATCCTCAATATCCTCTGGAGCGGTCAGCTGGATTGGGCTAATCGACTTAAGCTCATAGTTATCGTATTGATATCGGGCCCAATACACTTCACCCATACGGGCATCAAGAGCAATGGTGAATGTCGTGTTTTGAGGCATTTGATGGTGTTGCGCAAATTGCGATGCCATCGCATCGAGACTGGTCACCGGGATCACTGGCAATTGCGAGCCTACAGATAGTCCTTGGGCAACCGCAACTGAGAGGCGCACCCCAGTAAACGCTCCTGGACCCACGCCCACCGCGAGCGCATCCAGATCGGAGAAACGTGCACCACACTGCTGCAGAAGATTACCGCACCAAGGTAAGAGATGTTGACTGGCTTTTGAGCCGAGCAGCTCATGCCGATGCACAATCGGCTTGTCATCAAAACATAAGGCCACCGAACACCACGAGGTCGAAGTGTCGATGGCCAAGATGCGCATGCTAGATGTCCTGGGTTTAAAACTCTTCGTACAGCGGCAGGGTTAAGAACTCCACGAAATCATCATTGGCAACCAAATCTTCAAAGATCTTGGCAGCGCGATCAAATTGTCCAACAGCACCCGAGTCTTTTACCTTTGTGAGCTCTTCACCAATCAATTGACGCACCAGCTCAAGGGTGACTTTACGACCGTCGTCGAGAACTCCTTTGGGCGACCGAATCCATTGCCATACTTGCGAGCGGCTGATCTCAGCGGTGGCGGCATCTTCCATCAAATTGTGGATCGGCACGCAACCGTTACCAGCCAACCAAGCGCCCATGTAATGGATACCGACGTTAATGTTGTAACGCAGCCCTGCTTCGGTGATGGGTCCTTCAGGAGCAAAGTTGAGTAAATCCGCAGCGGTTACTTGAACGTCATCGCGTTGACGATCAAATTGATTGGGCTTATCACCCAATACGGCTTTGAACTCATTCATGCACAGCTCAACCAAACCTGGATGGGCAACCCAGCTACCATCGTAGCCATCGGTCGCTTCGCGACGTTTGTCGGTCGACACGGCTGCAAGCGCAATCGCATTCTTCTCAGGATCGTTCTTAATGGGAATGAAGGCGCTCATACCGCCCATTGCTGGGGCGCCACGCTTATGGCAGGTCTTTAATAGAAAGAGTGCATAGGAGCGCATGAAGGGTGAGGTCATGGTCACCTTCACACGATCGGCTAAGCAGAAGTTTTTATCGAGCTTGAATTTCTTAATCGCAGAGAAGATGTAATCCCAACGACCAGCGTTTAAGCCCGAACTGTGATCACGCAACTCATAAAGGATCTCATCCATTTCAAAAGTTGCATTAATGGTCTCAACCAATACCGTAGCCTTGATGCTGCCGTGCTTCATGCCCAGCTCTTTCTCCGCCATGGTGAAAATATCATTCCACAAACGCGCTTCGAGATGGCTCTCAATCTTTGGCAAATAGAAAAATGGTCCTAAGCCCCTAGATTCAAGGTACTTGCCGCTATTAAAGGTGAAGATGGCGAAGTCAAAAATACCGCCTGAGACGCGCTGACCATCCACCAAAACGTGTTTCTCATCAAGATGCCAACCGCGAGGACGAACAATTAAGGTCGCGGTTTTTTCATTAAGCTTGTATTCTTTACCAAAGAGGTTAAGCTCGATATCGCGGCGCACGGCTTTCTTTAAATTGACATGCCCTTGCACAATGTTTTCCCAATAGGGGCTATTGGAATCCTCAAAGTCCGCCATATAGGAGTCGGCACCGGAGTTCAGGGCATTAATCACCATCTTGGCATCGACGGGACCGGTTAGTTCAACGCGGCGCGTTTCCAGTGCTTTGGGTACTGGAGCAATTTTCCAATCGCCCTCACGGATTGATTTTGTTTCTGGCAAGAAATCAAGCTTTTGACCAGCATCTAATTTTTTTGCTAGCTCAACCCGTTTCTTGAGAAGTTCCTGACGGCGTGGTTCGAAGGCACGATGCAATTTAGCAACGAACTCGAGGGCTTCAGGGGAAACAACGGTTGCGAAATCTGGATTGAGTTTGGCTTTGAGCTCAATGCCACTGGATTCGATGGTTGGGGCGCCAGACATGAATACTCCTAATCGGTTTTAAGGATTAAATGACAAATTGATGACTATTATGCCTGAATTGTTGCACTGCACACAAATTGGGGTTTATGCCAATGCGGCAATTACGTCGGGTGGCGCTTGTACCAGTTCGATCAAAACCCCTTCGCCCGAGAACATGAACTCCTCATTCGCTTTAGGGTGAACAAAAATAATGTCGTGACCTGCTGCTCCCTTACGAATCCCACCGGGCGCAAATCGCAGACCCCGTTGTGTTAACCACTCCACTGCCTTAGGCAAATCATCGACCCACAGACCAATGTGATTGAGTGGCGTTTGATGCACAGCTGGTTTTTTCTCGATATCAAATGGTTGCATCAAATCAATTTCAACCTCGTGTGGGCCGCGACCGATGGCACAAATATCCTCATCGACGTTCTCGCGCTCGGATACGAAGGTATCTTTGTATTGCAGGCCAAGAAGATCAACCCACAAGGCTTTTAGTTTTTGCTTGTCCGTGCCGCCAATGGCAATTTGCTGAACCCCCAGAATTTTGAATGGTCGACTCATGGTAATCACTTCGCAAACTGAATAATAATTTGATCAACCGCCAGACTCGATCCTTCACTGGCGCAGATATCAGCCACGATGCCATCTTGTGCAGCAAATAGCGTGTTCTCCATTTTCATGGCCTCGATCACCACCAGTTTCTGACCGGCGCTGACCTTATCCCCTTTAGCCACATGCAATTTGCTTAAGAGTCCGGGCATGGGTGATAGTAATAACTTTGATGTATCAGGAGGTGCCTTGTATGGCATGCGGCGTTGCAACTCTGCCCCGAATGGACTTAAGACCACACAGTCAAAATGTACGCCGTCTTGCATCAACACATAACCCAAGCCTGGGCGCTCGACTTGCGCACATGCCGTCGGTCCATCGTTTAAGCGATAGATCAGTCGAATCGAACCAGGTTGCCAATCACTCTCCAGGAAATAATCCGTCATCGTGTGCTTGCCTTGATTGGCCTTGACGGATATTTGGTAACCGTGATCGCGTTGCTCAATCCTGGTGTTGTAAGAGGTGTCACCATGCATCACTACAAACTCTTGGGTGATCTTCATTTCGTGGCCTAAGAGCTGCCCCTCGAGCAACTTGGCACGCTCTAAATACCGACGGTGCACAAAACTTGCCAAGGCCGGCAAACGATTTGGGTCACTAGGCTCAACCGACCCTTTTAAAAATCCCTTGGGGAACTCTTCCGCAATAAATCCAGTATTAAACTGGCCTGAGAGGAAGCGTGGGTGTTGTAATAAAGCGGATTGGAACTGAATGTTCGAATGAATCCCCCGAATCACAAACTCATTGAGCGCCCCGCGCATTTTGCTCATTGCCTCCTCGCGGTTGGCACCATGCGTAATCAGTTTTGCAATCATCGAGTCGTAATACATCGGGATCTCACCACCCTCGTATACACCCGTATCAACTCGCACACCATCTTTGGATGCCGGAGGCTGATACTTCACCAAGCGTCCGGTGGATGGCAGGAAGTTACGTAATGGGTCTTCCGCATTAATGCGGCACTCCATCGCCCAGCCATTGCGTGGAATTTGGTTTTGGGTAAATGCCAACTTCTCACCAGCAGCCACTCGTATCATTTGCTCCACAAGATCAAGTCCTGTGATAGATTCGGTGACCGGATGCTCAACCTGCAAGCGTGTGTTCATTTCTAAGAAGTAGAAGGACTTGTCTTTACCAACCACAAACTCCACAGTTCCTGCTGATTGGTAGTTAACCGCTTTGGCTAAGGCCACAGCCTGTTCGCCCATGGCTTTACGAGTCGCGTCATCTAAAAATGGGGATGGCGCCTCTTCGATGACTTTTTGGTGACGGCGCTGGATCGAGCACTCACGCTCCCATAAATACACCACATTGCCGTGCGCATCGCCCAATATCTGGATCTCAATATGCCGCGGCTCTTCAACAAACTTCTCAATGAAGACACGGTCATCTCCAAAACTATTGAGTGCTTCATTCTTGCAAGCCACAAAG
This sequence comes from Polynucleobacter acidiphobus, assembly GCF_003065385.1. Taxonomy (NCBI): domain Bacteria; kingdom Pseudomonadati; phylum Pseudomonadota; class Betaproteobacteria; order Burkholderiales; family Burkholderiaceae; genus Polynucleobacter; species Polynucleobacter acidiphobus. Next base: position 840,761 of record NZ_CP023277.1, on the reverse strand, counting down.
CCTTCGGCCGTTTCTTGATCGTTATACGCAACCCGCAATCCCTTGCCGCCACCACCGGCGGAGGCCTTGATCATCACAGGGTAACCAATCCCCTGCGCAATTTTTACTGCAGCCTGTGGGTCATCAATAGCGGCATTATGGCCGGGGATGGTATTTACCTTTGCCTCCAAAGCGAGCTTCTTGGAGGCAATCTTGTCGCCCATCGCAGCAATCGATTGGTATTTGGGGCCAATAAAGACAATGCCCTCTTCCTCAACGCGTTTGGCAAATTCTTCGTTCTCAGATAAGAACCCGTAACCTGGATGCACTGCTTGCGCACCTGTTTCTTTACATGCCGCAATGATGCGATCCATTTGCAGGTAGGACTCGCGTGATGGTGGCGGTCCAATGCAAACGGCCTCATCGGCAATGCGAACGTGACGGGCCTCAGCATCTGCCTCGGAGTACACCGCAACCGTTTGTATCCCCAGCCGCTTAGCGGTTAGCATCACTCGGCAAGCAATTTCACCGCGGTTTGCAATTAAGATTTTCTTAAACATAGTGATTCGTTAGTCGGTTAGATTAAAGAGGAATGTTGCCGTGTTTACGCGGCGGATTTTGTAAATCCTTGTCTTGCAACATCGCGAGTGATCGTGCAATGCGCTTGCGTGATTCATGGGGCATGATCACATCGTCAATATAGCCACGCCGTCCGGCGACAAAGGGGTTTGCAAACTTGGCTTTGTACTCTGCTTCACGCTCAGCAATCTTTTGCGAATCATTTTTCTCTTCGCGGAAGATGATTTCAACGGCACCTTTGGGCCCCATCACCGCAATCTCTGCCGATGGCCAGGCAAAGTTCACATCGCCACGCAAATGTTTTGATGCCATCACATCGTAGGCCCCACCGTAGGCTTTGCGCGTAATTAAGGTTACTTTGGGAACGGTGCAATCGGCATAGGCATAGAGCAACTTGGCACCGTGCTTAATAATGCCGCCGTACTCTTGGGCGGTGCCTGGCATAAAGCCTGGCACGTCGACCAAGGTCACCACTGGGATATTGAAAGCATCACAAAAACGCACAAACCGAGCGGCTTTAATTGATGATTTGATATCCAGACACCCTGCGAGTACCAGTGGTTGATTGGCAACAATACCCGCGGTCTGGCCGCCAATGCGGGCAAAGCCAATAATGATGTTCTTTGCATAGTCGGGCTGCAACTCGAAGAAGTCTTCATCATCCACAATCTTATGAATCAGCTCTTTCATGTCATACGGCTGATTGGGGTTGAGCGGCACCAATGTATCGAGCGAGTAATCAGGCTCATCCGACCAGACAAGACCGCCCAGAAAAGGGGCCTTTTCTTTGTTCGAGAGCGGTAGATAACTATAGAAACGGCGCAGCATCATGATTGCTTCGACATCGTTATTAAAGGCTAGATCACAAACACCCGATACGGTGGAATGGGTGTTTGCGCCACCCAAATCTTCTGCGGTGACATCTTCGTGGGTCACGGTCTTTACAACCTCGGGTCCGGTCACAAACATGTAGGAGGTGTCTTTCACCATGAAGATGAAATCCGTCAATGCGGGTGAGTACACTGCCCCACCTGCGCAAGGACCCATAATCAAGGAGATTTGAGGGATCACACCTGAGGCGGATACGTTCCGTTGGAAGATCTCCGCATAACCGCCAAGCGAGGCGACCCCTTCCTGAATGCGTGCACCACCAGAGTCATTCAGTCCAATCACGGGTGCACCCACTTTCATGGCCTGATCCATGATCTTGCAGATTTTCTCGGCATGGGCTTCGGATAAAGAGCCGCCCAGAACTGTGAAGTCTTGCGAGAACACAAATACCAAGCGGCCATTAATCATGCCGTAACCGGTAACGACACCATCGCTCGGTACGGTTTGATCAGCCATCCCAAAATCCGTACAGCGATGCTCCACAAACATATCCCACTCTTCGAAGGAGTCTTCGTCGAGTAACAGCTCGATCCGCTCCCGTGCGGTGAGTTTGCCTTTGGCGTGCTGAGCGGCAATGCGCTTTTGGCCACCACCGAGACGCGCTAACTCGCGCTTGGATTCCAATTGAGAAATAATGTCTTGCATAAAAACTCCTATTGAATATCGGTTTGCATCGCGTCTAGTAAGCGACGCGCTGCCACAGAAGGTGCGATCGTGCCCTCATTCACGGCGGCACTGAGTTCGGGTAATAACTGCTGTACTCCGGGATGGTTCTTAAAATTACTTTTGAGAGCGCTATCGATGCGCTCCCACATCCAAGCAGTGGCTTGCTGACGACGACGTTTTTGTAGATGACCATTCTTCGTCTCAAGAGACCGAAAGCGAGTGATCTCATCCCATAACTGCGCCACGCCTTGATTAAGGAGTGCACTCATTTGCATCACCACGGGATGCCATTGCTCCGCATGATGAGCAACGTGATCTGGGTTCCCCTGAAACCCCATTAAGCGCAAGGAGCTCGTAATAAATGCTTGGGCACGGGTGGCCGCATCCGGATCCAGATCCGCTTTATTAATCACGATGAGATCCGCAATCTCCATCACACCTTTTTTAATCGCCTGCAGATCATCACCGGCATTGGGGAGTTGCAACAACATAAAGAGATCGGTCATCCCAGCCACCGCAATCTCGCTTTGCCCTACCCCCACGGTCTCCACAATCACCACATCATGCCCAGCAGCTTCCGCTAAGAGCATCACCTCTCGGGTGCGCTCGGCAACACCGCCTAAGGTTCCAGAGGATGGGCTTGGACGAATAAAGGCATTCTCATTAACTGACAGTAGTTCCATGCGGGTCTTATCGCCCAAGATCGATCCACCCGACAAACTTGAGGATGGATCAATTGCCAGGACAGCAACCCGATGACCTTTGGAAATCAAGTAAAGACCTAAGTTCTCAATTAAAGTCGATTTACCAACCCCCGGTACTCCTGAGATTCCGAGACGAAAGGATTGCCCAGTATGTGGCAAGATGGTGTTAAGCAATTGATCGGCGCGCGTGCGATGATCAAGGCGCGTTGACTCCAACAAGGTAATGGCTTTGGCCAATGCCCGACGTTGTTCCGCACAGGGCTTGCCGAGCAAGGCTGCCACTAACTGCTCATCGCTTGGGGCATTCGACATTGCGAGGGCTTAGCGCAGGTTATTCCGAATTTGCTCGAGTACGTCTTTTGCGGATGCGGGGATCGGCGTACCGGGTCCGTAGATGCCTTTGACACCCGCCTCATACAAAAACTCGTAATCCTGACGCGGAATGACGCCACCCACAAACACAATGATGTCGTCGGCACCTTGCTTTTTGAGTTCCGCCACAATCGCGGGGACCAAGGTCTTATGACCCGCTGCTAGGGTAGAGATCCCCAAAGCATGCACATCGTTTTCAATCGCTTGGCGCGCACACTCCTCAGGCGTCTGAAATAAAGGTCCCATATCAACATCAAAGCCCAGATCAGCATAGGCAGTGGCCACCACTTTGGCACCGCGATCATGCCCATCCTGGCCAAGCTTCGCGATCATGACCCGCGGACGGCGTCCATGTTCTTTGGCAAACTCAGCAATCTCGACTTTGAGTTTTTCCCATCCTTCGGCTGAATCGTATGCGGCTGCGTACACTCCGGTCACCTTTTGTGTATCGGCACGGTGGCGCCCGTAGACTTTCTCCAAAGCATCCGACACCTCGCCCACCGTTGCGCGTAAACGAATTGCTTTGACCGCTAAATCCAATAAATTACCCGTGTTGTTCTCGGCTGCTGCGGTTAAATCGGCTAAGGCTTTGTCAACCTGCGATTGATTGCGCTTGGCCTTGATGTCCTTTAAGCGAGCAATTTGATTATTGCGAACCATGTCGTTATCGATGACTAAGACATCCACCAAACTCTCTTCTTGCAGTTTGTATTTGTTGACACCCACGATCACATCCGATCCAGAATCGATCTTGGCTTGCTTTTGTGCAGCAGCCGCCTCGATCTTTAACTTGGCCCAACCACTTTCCACAGCTTTGGTCATGCCACCCATCTGATCGACTTCCAAAATAATTTCCCAGGCGGCATCCGCCATCTCTTGGGTGAGTTTCTCCATCATGAACGATCCCGCCCAAGGGTCAACCACGCTCGTGATATGGGTCTCTTCTTGCAAAATTAATTGGGTGTTGCGAGCAATTCGGGAGGACATCTCCGAAGGCAAGGCAATCGCTTCATCAAATGAGTTGGTATGCAGGGATTGCGTACCACCAAAGACCGCGGCCATCGCTTCAATCGTAGTACGCACCACGTTGTTATAGGGATCTTGCTCGGTCAGCGACCAGCCAGAAGTTTGGCAATGGGTGCGCAACATCGATGACTTTGGATTTTTAGGATTGAACTCTTTCATGATGCGCCACCACAGGATACGAGCAGCGCGCAGTTTGGCAACCTCAAGATAGAAGTTCATACCGATCGCAAAGAAGAAGGACAGACGGCCGGCAAACTCATCCACATCGAGACCCTTGGCTAGGGCAGTTTTGACGTACTCCTTGCCATCGGCCAGTGTAAATGCGAGCTCCAGGGCTTGATTGGCTCCAGCCTCTTGCATGTGATAGCCCGAGATCGAGATCGAGTTGAACTTGGGCATATTCTTTGCGGTGTACTCAATGATGTCACCAACAATGCGCATCGAGGGTCCGGGTGGGTAGATATAGGTGTTGCGCACCATGAACTCTTTCAGAATATCGTTCTGAATCGTGCCACTCAGTTGCTCTTGCTTCACTCCCTGCTCTTCACCGGCCACGATATAACCTGCCAAGACTGGTAATACGGCACCATTCATGGTCATCGAGACTGAGATTTTGTCCAAGGGAATGCCATCAAAGAGGATCTTCATATCCTCCACTGAATCAATTGCGACCCCTGCTTTGCCCACATCACCCACCACCCGAGGATGGTCCGAGTCGTAGCCCCGATGCGTAGCCAGATCAAATGCCACCGAGACCCCTTGACCACCTCCTTCAAGGGCTTTGCGATAGAAGCGGTTGGACTCTTCTGCCGTAGAGAATCCGGCGTATTGGCGGATGGTCCACGGGCGCACCGCGTACATCGTCGCCTGTGGTCCACGCAGATAGGGCTCAAATCCAGGAAGCGAGTTCACATAAGGCAAGCCCTGAAGATCATTTTGGGTATAGAGCGCTTTGAGATGGATTCCGTCGGGAGTATCCCAACCCAAGGCATCCGGGTTGCCATTCGGCGCTGATTTGCTTGCCGCCTTTTGCCATTGCTCAAGCGATTGATCGGCTGCAGTTGGCCACTGCCCGCTGGGTTGTGATGCGTTCTTCGTCATAAGCGCCCCATATGTGCATGAATGTGCATTGATATTTTCTTCATTTTGCTTGACTTTTTTGGTTTTGTCCATAGAATTGGATACATAATTATGAATTCATAAATGTATTTCAATTCAGTGAAATCATTAATAAACAATGACTTACAGAGATCATGAGTAAATTACTTTCAACACGCCCACTCTATGAAGAGGTAGCAGACCAACTGCGTAGCCGTATTTTTGCGCATGAACTAGCCCCCGGTGCTTGGATTGATGAACAGAGCCTTGCCAAGGAATTTGGAATTAGCCGCACCCCCATGCGCGAGGCTATTAAGGTGTTGGCTGCTGAGGGCCTCATCACCATGAAACTGCGCCGTGGCGCTTATGTCACCGAAGTCAATCGTGGCGATCTGGAGCAAATCTTTACGGTTCTCTCCTTGCTTGAGGGTGAAGCTGCCAAAGAAGCTGCTACCAAGGCAAAAGAAAGTGATCTCAATACCTTAGATGATCTGCACTTGCGACTTGAGAAGGCAGCGGCTGATCGCAACCTCGATTTATTCTTCGAGATCAATGTTCGCTTTCATGAGCGCATCATCGCGATTGCGGCCAATCCCTGGATGACCAGCGTGATTGACGATCTACGTAAGGTTCTAAAACTGCAACGCAAAGACTCGTTATCACGCTCAGGGCGTCTGCAACAGTCATTAAGTGAACACCGTGAGATCCTAAAAGCCCTCCTGAAGCGCGATCCGGTTGCTGCTGAACAGGCGATGCGCACTCACCTCGCCCATGGTTTGGAGGCTGCCAAATAAAAAGCCTCCAGGTTGAATTGGAGGCCTTTGAGATTGGGGATGATCTATTTTTTTACGATCAACTCACCAGGAATGGATGCAATATAAGCAGCCATATCCTTTAGATCTTTATCGCTAAATTGCTTCACTTGCGATTGCATGATGGCATTGTTGCGACCCACTAAAGAATTACCGTCTACTTGGTAGGACTTCAATGCGTAATACAGGTAGTCTTGGTATTGACCCGCAATTTTTGGATAGGCCGGAGCTACTGGGGCCTTGAGACCAGCACCATGGCAGGCGGCGCAATTGTTCTTTTCAACCAATTCTTTACCCTTGGCAACATTACCAGCATGGGCCAACCCAATCGAGGCACTTAACAAGGATAGGATCAGAGCGGATTTCATCATGTTCTCGATTCCAATTACTTTAAGGGGTTACGGGGAGAGGTTGGCGTTTGAGTCGAGTAGTAGGCAGCCAAGTCAGCCATATCTTGATCGTTCAAGCTTCCAGCAATTGCTCGCATGGTTGGGTGCTTGCGCTCACCCGATTTGTAAGCCTTTAGCGAGGCAACAATGTAATCTGCATTCTGGCCACCGATCTTGGGAACCCGATAAACCTGGGGCCAGTCAGCCCGGTAATCATTAATGGCATGACAGCCTGCGCAAAGCCAGACTTTGGCCTCTCCTGCTTTTGCAGAACCTTTGACCTCTTGGGCATGAGCGGTGATTGAGAATAGACCGGCGAATACTGCAGCGCCGAGCGAAGTAACGATGGCTTTATTCATATGCGTGATCGTGTTGCAAAATGGTTGATATTTTGTAGGCTGAAGTATAGCGGACAGCGAATATTGTCAGGTAATTTTGTCATCTCCCTATACTAAAGGCTTGTTGGATGATTTCGTGTTTAACCCCGTTCCTTGAAGGAGTTTCATGAGCGTGATTTCCCAAAAACTGAACGACCTAGGAATTACCCTAGTAAGTCCTGGCGCACCCGCAGCTGGCTACGTAATGGCGGTTACTACTGGTCATCAGGTATTTTTATCAGGTCATATTGCCAAACGCGATGGCAAACCATGGGTTGGTAAATTGGGGCTCGACATGGACACTGCCACCGGCCAGTTGGCTGCTCGAAGTATCGCGATTGATTTACTCTCAACTCTAAATGCCCACCTTGGCTCGCTCGATCGAGTTCGTCGGGTTGTGAAGGTGATGGGTCTCGTGAACTCTACCCCCGAGTTCACTGAGCAGCATATAGTAATGAATGGTTGTTCCGAACTCATCGTCGAAGTATTTGGTGAGATTGGTAAACATGCTCGTAGTGCTTTTGGGGTTGCGCAAATCCCCTTGGGGGCTTGTGTCGAAATTGAAATGATCGTCGAGATCTAAGCTAGTAAATCGGTGCTGTAGCCCTGCCCATCAATTAACAGACTGCGCACCCTTTTGTCTGGAAATAATCGCTGCACCGCTTGGCAATAGCGCTCGAGCTGGAGCTGATATTGAGAATAAAGAGGATCGGTTTTTTCAGGGATGCTGAGCTTGTAATCCAAAACAACAAGCTCGTTTTCAAACTCAACCAAGCGATCAATCCGCAAGCACCGCTCTTCATATACAACATCAAGCTCATTCCAAGCATTGCAATAGATTGCGGGGTCAAAGAATCGCAACAACTCAGGGCTATTGCAAACGGAGCGAGTACGTTCAATCGTTCGCTGGGCACTGGTCTCATCCATACCGAATCGATTTGCAAGCAATTGAGCATCTGGAATGGCTTGCGCCACTCGGTATTGCGCAGGCGTGACCCGTTCAAGTAGCGCATGAAACCACTCGCCCTCTTGCATGCGCCGCTGCTCATCGACACTGTGTGTGGTAGATCTGGGAGGCAAGCTTGGCACACCCTGCCAGGTTAGCACCAAATCAGGGTACTCAAATGGTTCGTCACTTTGTGGTGATTCGGGCTGGCTTGAATATCGGTAGTCAACCTGCGCCTCATCGAGCTCCATGAAGACTGGGACCTGACCTTCACAAGCGCGCTCATACCAGCTGTCAGGTACCAAACCGCCCTGCTGGCGATTGCGGGTGCTTTCCACCCCGCTTAACCAAAGTCCCTGCTTGGCACGGGTGAGTGCCACATAGAAGAGGTTCCAGTTCTCATGCAAGGCGATACCTTTCTCTTGCGCCAGCAAATCTTCACGCGCTTTAGATAAGCTAAGCTTCGTGAACATCGACAAGTGATCTGGCGCCTGCTGATCGGGGTCCCAATCGAGTAATACACCGCGTCCTGGGTTGGTGATCGCTGTATGGTTGCAATCCAGAATGATCACAAATGGAGCCTCCAAACCCTTCGCCCCATGAATGGTCATTAAGCGGATGCGTTGTTGACGATTTGTGATTGAGTGGGTATCTAGATCAAAATCCCCATCTTCCAGCTCATCGCTCTCATCCTCCAAGGGAACCTCACCGCGCATCTCACCTTCATCGGGTGTCTCATCTTGATCGCCACGCCGCATTTGTTTGAGTTGAGTGATAAATCGTCCTAAGCTGGGATAGCGCCCGCCATCCAGATTGAGGGCAAGCTCCAGAAAGGCATCTAAATTGGCTAAGACTTGATCCCGATCGCGTGCTTGGCACACGCTGGCATATTTGCAGCGAATATCGCCCGAGAAATACACATGATCGAGAAGGTCGTGTACCGGCAAGTGTTTGGCCAACTCCATCCACGCCATGAGTTGCTTGGCAATCCCCAAAAAGGTCTCGGCATAGGGATGATCATCGGCATGCGTTAGCGCTTCCCACCAATTGCGATAGCCACGATTACTTTGCACTAACTCTGAGAGTGTTTGCATCTGCCCTTCACTCAGACCATACAAGGGGCTGCGCAAGACCTGCGCCAACGCAAGATCATGATTGGGGTTACTAAGAATGGTTAGTAAGGCGATCAGGTCATCGACCTCAAGGGTCTCGAGTAAGCCGCCCAAGCGCGGACTCTCAAAGAGTAGATTGGCATGGCGCAATGCCTCTTCATACTCGGGTAGGTATTGACGACGTTTGACAAGAACCAAGAAATCGCCTGGACGAGCTGGTCGCCAGACTTTGTGACGCTGTTGTTGGCGATTGGGATCGACTACCTCATCGAGCACCAAACGCGTACGTAGCACCTCATGAATTAATTGCGCTAGGCGCTCCCCTTCCAACAGTCGTTGCTGTTTCGCGCCAGTATCACGCGTATCAGCAAATGGCATCACCAGAGCATTCTCGCGAGCACTGACCTGCGGCTCATCGATGATCGGGATTAATGGCAGACGATAAGCCTCGCCTTTAGCGAATTTTGAATGGCTTGGTATATCGGGAGCACTCCAAAGTGTGGCCTGCTCCTGAAATGGATAGTTGCTGGGGACTCGATTGGTCGTGAAGATACGGTTCACCACCTCCACAATCTCAGGCGCATTGCGCCGTGTGGTGTTCTGTTGTTCAAGATGAGCCTGATCGTGGGCTTGCAAGAAGCGGGTAGCTGCTCCAAATAAACGGGGGTCGGCACGACGAAACCGATAAATGGATTGCTTAGGATCCCCCACGATAAATACCTTGGGCTTATCTTGATCGTCACCGTAGGCCGCAAGCCAGGCCCGCAGAATTTGCCACTGCAAGGGATTGGTATCCTGAAACTCGTCAATCAGAATATGGCGATAGCGTGCATCCAAGCGTGCTTGCCAATACGCTGCAACACGTGGATCCGAAATCAGTTGCGCCACGCCAAGCTCTAGATCATCAAAGTCGCGCACTCGCATGCGTTCTTTGCTACGCTCAATATGCTCAAGCATGGCTGCACCGATGGCAAACCAGGCTTGATTGAGTGCAAGCGCCTGTTGCTGGGCTTGCCATTCAATCAATTGCTCACAGGCCATCGCCCAGGCTTGCCGAGTAGCTATGAATCGATTGGGATCCTGGTTCTGCGCCTCCAAATACGATTGAATCGCTTTCGAGGCGCTGTCGTTGTCCTTGCGATAGCTTGGGAGCTCATCACGCGTCATAAACACGGGGATCAGCAAACCAATCGCGGTATCGAATTGTTTTTCCTTTAACGCTTCAAGTGCTGCGCCCAACTCTGCAAGACCCTGCTGATCACGTACGCCGCCATGAGATAACACCTCATACAACATGGAGAGCTCTTGCCGCGCTGTACTCTCCTCGAGTTTGATGAGTAAGGGGTTGGGCTGAGAAAGCGTGTTACAGCATCTGCGTAAGGCCTCGGTGATGGGTTCACCGCGAGCCTCGCAGGCTTTCTTGAAAAATACCCAGGCGCCTTTTTGCTGTACTAGCCCATTGGCTCCCAATAAAAACTGATGGGCTTGAGCTGAACCCAGTTGCTCAATCAAATACTCATAGTTCGGCAGAACATCGGCCGGCATCGACGCCCACCAATCCTCTAAGCACTGCTGTTGCAAGCGTTTGGCATCCTCGCGCAGAGTAAATCCAGACTGAGCCCCCATCGAGACCGGCGCCCCAGCCAGCAAGCGTCCAAACCATCCATGAAAGGTATCAATTGAAACGGTATGGGGATTCAATAACAGGCGATCATAGAGCGTACGTGCGGACTGAAGATGCGCTTGTGCTGCTTCGTGATCAAGCCCTCGCTCCACCAGCGCATGGATAAGCTCAGCATCACTCATCGTGGCCCAGGACTGCAAGAGTTGATACAGGCGTTCACGCATCTCTTGCGCAGCCTTGCGTGTAAAGGTGAGAGCCAAGATGGATCGGGGCGACTCACCGGCAAGCAAAATGCGGACTAAGCGTGCAACCAGTAACCAGGTTTTACCGCTACCAGCGCATGCGGAGACCACCACCGAGCGCTGGGGGTCACAGACGATTGCGATATTGAGAGATTGCATGGTGCTCACCACATTCCTTTACGGCAAATACCGCGGGCATCGCAATAGCGGCAGGTGCTCTCGGGTGCAAAGGCCTGCATAGTGCCTCCAGACCAAACGCTCCCCAAATCATTTTGCAACTGCGCATCAAGTTGTTCCATCGCGAGCGGGATCTCTGTGATCCCAACGGAGCGCTGGTCTGCACCTTTTTTCTTGAGGTTCATCTTCAGAGAAACCCAATCCAATTGATCAATCGGACCCTGTGTGGATAACGCTTTGGCATACAGCAGTAACTGGGGGTCATCCATGAGTTGCGTACCGCGCTCCAACACCTTCTCACGGCTTTGATGCTTATAGTCCAGGATCGCCAGTGATGAGGTATTGGGCTTTGTATCAATCCGGTCAGCGTATCCCTCAATCCGAATCTGATGGAATTGCCCAAGCTCGTCTGAGAAATTGAACTCAAAGCCAAGTTTGCGTTCGGCATCATGAAAGTGCCAACCCTGTGACTCCCGTTCTAGCTGCCATTCCACAAAACTGGGGATTTGTTTTTGCCAATCTCGCAAATGCCCTAAGACCCGCTGATCACCCTCTAGCAATCGACTAAAGCCTTGTTCAGAGGCGCTCATCAGGTGCGTGATCATCCACGCTTTACGAAACTCCAAATCATCGATGATCTGGGCATCGCGAGCCTCGGTGCTTTTAAGTTCCTGAAAAAAATTACGCAGTATCTGATGCAGGGTTTGACCAATCACCGATGCATCGAGCTCGTCGTCAAGGTCCTTGCGTTTGCGAAGACCTAAAAGACTGCGCACATAGTACTGATAGGGGCAGGCCCGCAGTGCCCGATACGCACTCGGGCTCATGCGCGTTGGCATGGGTAGACCATCAAGTCGGCTTGCTTGCGCCATAGTCATCGGTCTACCTAATACTGATCGTGCAAAGCGACTAGACTCGCGGCCTGCAAGTTGCGGATGATGCTCTTGTAAGCGCACAATCCAAGGCGATGCACGCAGGGGCTCGCCACTGGCGCCCTCACTTTGCCACAAAAGATCAATGTGGGTGTAGGAAGCAAAGAGTTGTGAAAGATCCCTCGCCTGTTGACGGTATTGCCTCGCAATATCGGTGCCACCCAGGGTCTGACTAAGACTCTCTGAGAAAAATAATGGGGTCTCGCCATAACTCGGCAGTTGACGCTCATCGCAACCAACCATGACCACGGCATCAAAGCGGCGCAATCGGGTCGCACTGAGCGGCAAGATGGTCACGCGTGCCGAGGCATCACTTCCCTGCTCGCGGTACACCTCTTCTTCCATTCGGGTCTTTAAAAAGATAATCCATTCGGCTAGGGGCATGCGTAGCGTTGGAAGCTGACCTTGCTCTAAACCGAGTTTGTCGAGCATGGTGAGTAACTGCAAGCCAGCGGCGTCTTGCTCAAATTGATGGCGCATTCCAAAATAGGACAAATCATCGTGCAGTTGTGCAAGGGCTTTCGCACACGGCAGATTTTGCATCTCAGGGTTCTGCCAAACCCTCACTCGCTCTCGAATGGACTGCAACAGACGATGCAAGCGTGGATCAAACTCGGGGCTCGCTCCCGCTTCGATTGCCAAATAGAAACTGACCCATGAGGCTCTCGCCTGCTTGAGCAACAAGATACTCTCGAGTTCACTGATGAGCAATGCAATCTCGTCTGGGCTGACATTCAGTAATCCACTGAGATCGAGAAATGGGTTTTTGAGGAACTCCAGTAAGGTGATCGCGCTCGGCCCCTGTGGTGGACAACGTAACAACTCAAGCCAAGCATGCAGCGCTGCGGCTGCGCGCGTGGTCGAGAGTTTCCAGCCCGTTTCGTCTTCGATGGATAAACCAGGACCAAGGCGTGCCAATAAAGCACGCGTGCGGCGGGCCAATAATCGGTCTTGTGCCACCAGAGCGATCTGCGTACGCCCTGCATGAAGATGCCCTTCAATGCAATGCGTTGCCTCCCAAGCAAGATCTTCAAACCGTTTTGCATTTTGGCAGGTGATCTGTTTTTTATTCAGCGCAGCCCGATTGATGTGCAATTGCTCATCGAGTGATGCATCACCCTCCATGGTTTCAGGCCATAGACCGACCTCAGTCCAATCCATCACAAATCGGTGCACGGGGATGAACGCCTCACAATGATCAAGAAACGCCTGATGAGCGCGTGTTTGCGCGTCATTCTCTTCAATCGTCTCAATCCAGATGAACGGTCGGCGCGTCTCTGGGCTGATCTTCCATTGCTGTAGATGCGACGCCAATGCGAGGTGCCGCGTGATGACGGGATCGCGTTCTGAGCTGAGATAACGCCAGAATGCCAAGAGAACTGCAGATTCTTTGCTTACAAGCTCTTGGGCTAATCGTGGATAAGCGTCTGTAATGGCTTGGCTTAGCTTGATTTGCACCTGCTCAATCCCTTGTGCGAGATCCAAATGATCCATATTCCAGGCTAGTTGGGGAACAACGCTTTGCGATAGTAGATCACAGGCACTAACAATGGCATTGGCCAAACTCCAGGCGCCCCCTTCCCCTTCGGCAATAAACCAAGCACGCAGATTAGGATAGGTCTCAATCGAAGCATAGGTTTGCAAGACTCGCTCCGTGTTTGACTGTGGCTGCGGTAGACGGAATGCATGAGGAGCCAGTGCGAGCCAATCGGTCAAACTATGCACCTCGGGTAATAGCAAGGTATTTGAGGAACGGGTGCTCTCCAACGCCAAGCGCAAACTATGATTGGGTCCAGCGGTGGGCAAAATCACCAAGGGGCGCGCATCGCTTGCCGCTGCAATTGCCCAGATTTGCAAAGCGATTTGCGTTAACGCATCTTGGTTCGGAGTGATCGAATACGTTTGCATAACAACGGGTTCACTGAGGGCGGGAGCAAGGTTTTGGCATGAATCGTGGCTTATTGATAATATAGGGTTTGGAATGGCCGTTTAATGAGTTATTCCATCCATTTAAACCATAAGGAATTTTCATGAGTGCCGGCATTAAACAAGTTAGTGATGCATCGTTTGAACAAGATGTTCTCAAGTCTGACAAACCCGTTCTCCTCGACTTTTGGGCCGAGTGGTGCGGTCCTTGCAAGATAATTGGGCCCATTTTGGAAGAGCTCTCGACCGAATACGGCGATCGCATCCAAATTGCTAAGATGAACGTGGACGAGAACCAAGGCGTTCCAGCCCAGTTCAATATTCGGGGGATTCCGACACTAATTTTGTTCAAAAATGGCACGGTCGCAGCTCAAAAAGTCGGCGCTCTCGCCAAATCCCAACTCACGGCATTCATTGATAGCAATCTGTAATTGAAGTGGTTTTAGTATGGCTGGAGTCAGGCTCACAATTCGAGCTAGACCCAGCCTAACGAAGATGGGTAGCAAAAATTACGTGTTTTGCCATTTTTTAGTGTAGTATCTAGTCTCAATAACGGTCTTCCTTAGGCCCTTTCCAAATTTAATCCCAATTTCAAACGACTAATTCACCGTAACGTTTCTTTCCGTTGATCGTTTTTCTCGCCTGATCGGCACCCTCCACGTTCATCTTATTTTTTCTTTTCTTGTTTCATCCTAAGCACACATCATGCAATTAACTGAACTCAAAGTACTCCACGTCTCTCAACTCCTCGAAATGGCAGCCAGCCTCGAGATTGAAAATACCCAACGGATGCGTAAACAAGAACTGATGTTTGCCATTCTGAAAAAGCGCGCCAAGGCCGGCGAGCAAGTTTTTGGCGATGGCGTCTTAGAGGTATTGCCCGATGGTTTTGGATTCTTGCGCTCCCCCGAGTCATCCTATATGGCGTCTCCCGATGATATTTACATCTCCCCTGCGCAGATCCGTCGTTTTAACTTACACACCGGTGACAGCATTGAAGGTGAAGTGCGCACCCCCAAGGAAGGTGAGCGTTACTTTGCTTTGGTGAAGGTTGACAAGATCAATGGCATGGCCCCTGAGGATCTTAAAAATCGCATCATGTTTGAGAACCTCACACCGCTTCACCCCAATCGCAATATCGCCCTCGAGCGCGATATCAAGGCTGAAGAGAATCTTACTGGTCGCATTATCGATATGATCTCGCCGATTGGTTTTGGTCAGCGCGGCCTGATCGTGGCATCCCCCAAGTCAGGTAAGACCGTGATGATGCAGCACGTGGCTCATGCGATCTCCCAAAATTATCCCGATGCGATCTTGATTGTTCTCTTGGTCGATGAGCGTCCTGAAGAGGTCACTGAGATGCAGCGCTCGGTCCGTGGCGAGGTCGTTGCTTCCACCTTTGATGAGCCAGCCGTTCGTCACGTTCAGGTTGCTGAAATGGTGATTGAGAAAGCTAAGCGTCTGGTGGAAATGAAAAAAGATGTGATTATTTTGTTGGACTCGATTACGCGTCTAGCCCGTGCGTACAACACAGTGGTACCCTCCTCAGGCAAAGTGCTCTCTGGTGGTGTTGACGCCAATGCCTTACAACGCCCTAAGCGTTTCTTTGGTGCCGCTCGCAATATCGAAGAAGGTGGATCGCTCACCATTTTGGCAACCGCACTGATTGAAACCGGTAGCCGCATGGACGATTTGATCTATGAAGAGTTTAAGGGGACTGGCAATATGGAAGTGCATTTAGAGCGTCGCTTAGCCGAGCGCCGTGTCTACCCCGCTATTAACCTCAATAAGTCAGGCACCCGTCGCGAGGAACTCCTCGTCAAGCCCGAAAACCTTCAGAAAATCTGGGTCTTACGTAAGCTTCTGGCCGATATGGATGAGATCGAGGCCATGAACTTCATCGTCGACAAACTCAAGTCCACCAAGAATAATGCTGAGTTCTTTGAGCTGATGCGCCGAGGCGGCTAGCCATTGGAGCTTAAGCATTGATTTTGTGGCATAATCTCACTTTTGCTGGATTAAACCCTGGGCAAGTATTGTGGGATCACGCGTGACGCACAACGGCTACCCGTTCCAAGGATATTGATTATGAAACAAGGCATTCACCCCGATTACCGCGAAGTTGTGTTCGTAGACGTTTCCAACAACTTCAGCTTCAAGACCCGCTCCACCATCATCACCAAAGAGACGATTAAGTGGGAAGACGGTCAAGAGTATCCCCTAGCAAAGATCGAGACCTCCTCGGAGTCGCATCCCTTCTTTACAGGTACCCAGAAAATTATTGACACCGCTGGTCGTGTTGAGAAGTTCCGTCAGAAGTTTGGTGGCAAAGCCGCTGCCAAGGCAACTGGTGATGGTGCTGCCAAGACTGCTGAGAAGCGTGCCGCTGCCGCAGAAGCCAAGAAAGCAGAGCCTGCTGCAAAGAAAGTGGCTAGCAAGAAAGCGAAGTAATCACCGCAGGTGGTTTGTATTACCGAAGGCAGCAAACGCTGCCTTTGTTATTTCTGGGAATGTGGATCAAGGTAGTATTCAGGGATACGATGAACTAGTATGGTCAAACTGACTGCCGCTGCCACAGCATCCATTCCCCGGATTGTGATCTTTGCACTCACAATCGTCTACGGCTTGGCCGGTCTTTTTGGTCGTGATCCCTGGAAAAACGAAGACTCAATTGGGTTTGGTGTGATGTGGCATCTGCATACCAGCTCTTGGCACGATTGGCTAATCCCCTCTCTCGCTGGACGTGAGCAATCCATGGGGGCGCCATTGCCCTACTGGTTGGGTGCGAGCTTCATGGATTTGTTTGGTTCATGGATTGGTGATAGTAATGCAGCACGTCTTTACTCAGCACTGTGCTTCTTCGTGACCGCAATTGCCATTTGGTATGCCTGTTATTTATTGGGGCGTCGCAAAGAAGTACAACCCATGAGTTTTGCACTCGGTGGCCAACCCAATACCCGTGATTACGGGATGACCTTAGCTGATGGAGCGCTACTAATATTCTTAGCATGCGTGGGTCTGGCCCAGCGTACCCATGAGACCACGCCGATGATGGCACAACTCATGGGTCTCTCGATTGTGATGTATGGCACCATCCGTGGCCTTGATAAACCTTGGCAAGGTGGCGCATGGACTGGCCTCGGATTGGTCATTTTGGGTCTCTCCAGTAACTGGGCTTTGACTGCATTGATTGCGATCGCAACCGCACTAGCTGTTTTCTTCTGTCAGGTAAAACTACGATTTCGGTGGACACTGAGTTCGCTGGTCATTGCCATTGTGGGGATTGGTATTTGGCCACTCTTATGGCAAGTCTTTGCCGTTTCTCCAGCAGTACAAGAATCCGCACTCCAAGCGTGGGCACAAACACCACCCATGCATCGCTATATTGCTTGGAACTCCTTGCAATTTATGGGAGTCAACTTTTGGGCGTACGCATGGCCAGTCTGGCCCTTGGCACTAGTGGCCCTTGTTCATTGGGTGCGTCATGAGGATGCCGGTGCGTGGCGTGCGCCCCATTTATGTATACCCTTGGGCTTACTGCTAGCTGGGCTTATCTATGTGTTATTTCGGGTGGATGCCAATGAACATGATTTGATCATCCTCATTCCACCAATGGCCATCTTAGCTGCCTTTAGCCTTCCCATTTTGCGACGCAGTGTCATTAGTTTTATTGACTGGTTTGCAATGCTGAGTTTTACGATCATTGCGGTTGCCATTTGGCTGATTTGGTTTGCCAAGACCACAGGCTTTCCTGCCAGCACTGCTGATAATGTTGCGCGCTACATTCCGGGTTTTGAGGTTCAGTTTAGTTGGGTCACCCTCCTCATCGCGCTTGGTATTACCGGTCTTTGGCTCTGGGTGGTGCAGTGGCGTACCTCACGCGCTCCCAAGGTCATTTGGCGCTGCTTGATTATCTCGGCATCTGGTACGACACTCATGTGGGTGCTACTCATGACCCTGTGGTTACCCACCATCAACTACGCCAAGACCTATCGGTTTGTTGCTGAGCGACTTGTACAAGCTGCGCCAGCCAATGCTACTTGTATCGATACCAGCAATCTAGGGGCAGCGCAATTAGCATCGTTTAGTTATTTCACACGCTTACCGTTGGCCGATAATCCTGCCTGTCCTTATGTACTGACCCACAATGCCAGCACGGCAACGGCATTCTCCGCACTGCATGACAAGAAGCTCAAACTGCTTTGGGAAGATCGACGCGCTGCCGATCGCGATGAGCGTTTGCGCTTATATGAAGTAATCCCCGAGTAAGACCACGCATGACATTTTTTCGGGTCTCGCGCTTACGAGACGATGTTCCT
Source organism: Polynucleobacter acidiphobus (assembly GCF_003065385.1). NCBI lineage: Bacteria > Pseudomonadati > Pseudomonadota > Betaproteobacteria > Burkholderiales > Burkholderiaceae > Polynucleobacter > Polynucleobacter acidiphobus. Next base: position 822,590 of record NZ_CP023277.1, on the reverse strand, counting down.
GAACTCCTGAAATTAGCCGGTCCACTATTGGTAGGCCAGTTAGCGGTGATTGCCTTTGGTGTGTTGGATACCGCCATGACGGCGCGCTACTCGTCTGAGGATCTGGCAGCTCTGGCGATGGCCTCAGCGATCTACATCAGCATTTATGTTGGGCTCACGGGGGTGATTGCTGCGCTCACCCCAATTGCGGGGCAGTTATTTGGTGCTAAACGGTATGGCGAGATTGGTGAAGAGGTTCGTCAGGCGGGTTGGCTTGCAGTAGGTTTAACCGTGGTCGGCACGCTAATCCTTTTGAATGCCGATCTCTTACTCGGAATCTCACAGGTTGAACACGATCTCGAGAGCAAGGCACGTCTCTATCTAGAGATCTTGGCCCTGGGTTTACCAGCCAGCATGGGGATGCGGGTTTTAATGTCCTTTCATAATGCAGTTTCGAGGCCGGGCATTATTACGATTGTGCAATTGGTGGGCTTGGGTCTCAAGTTTCCACTCAATGCTTTATTTATTTATGGTGGCTTCGGCATCGTCGCAATGGGGGGGCCGGGCTGCGCGGTCGCTACGGTAATTATTAACTGGCTTTGGTTTTTTGCAACCCTCATCATTGTGCTCTCAGGTCGTTTTTATAAGCCGTTTCAACTCTTTGCACAATTTAGTTGGCCCAACTGGCATCGGATCTGGACTCTCTTACGCCTAGGTGCGCCGATTGGCCTAAGTTACTTTATCGAGGTGACCTCGTTTACCTTCATGTCTTTGTTCATTGCGCGCTTTGGCACAACTACGCTTGCAGGCCATCAAATCGTTGCTAATCTAGGTACGGTGATTTATATGGTGCCGCTGGCACTCTCGATTGCGACCATGACCTTGGTCTCCCAGTCGATTGGTGCCGGTCGACAGCAACGCGCTGAAGAAATTGGTTGGTCGTCAGTGATCTTCACCAGTAGCCTATGCATTGTGATTGGACTATTTGTGTGGGTGTTTCGGTTTCAGTTGCTTGATCTCTACGACCCAACACCGGATGTCAAATTATTAGCTGCACCCCTCTTCTTATTTATTTGCTTCTATCAATTAGTTGACTCGGTTCAAGTGGTTGCGGCATTTATCTTGCGCGCGTATCGCATCTCGTTTTTGCCCATGTTGGTCTATGCAGGATCACTGTGGTGTGTGGGCCTTGGAGGCGGCTACCTATTGGGCTTCAATGTGCTGGGCAATACACCCCAGATCTTACAAGGGGTTAATGGGTTTTGGATTGCTAATAGTGTGAGCCTGGCCATTGCCGCCGCACTACTTCTGTGGATTTTTAGAAAGACTGCAGCACACTACAAAAAGACCAACCCACCGGTGACGGTCTAAGCCTATTTTGTTTTGACCAGTAGCATGCCTAGCTCTTTGTAGAGCTTGATGGCTTTCTCCGTTGGAATTAATTTCTTGACGCGCGCATCCTTGGTGCAAGATACGTTCTCAATCAACTTCTTTGCAACCAGGGATTTAAGAGCGGCATGCGATGTGGCTGGCGAGGCAATCGACTTCATCTGAATCACATCCGACACAGTGAGCGTGCGTCCCTCATGAAACGCGCTAGCAATCATGCGCAAGATAATGCACTCGCGGTGAGTGACCTTGTACTTGGCATGTATTTTGTCCCGACTACTTGCGAACTCAAAGTAATTGGCTAAGACGTCCATATTCTTGTCCCCACAAGTAGTATTTGTAATGGAAGACTTTCTTTATTTCCTTCTAATAGTTTAATCGCTTTTGAGCTAATCACTCGATAGCTTTCAATCCCCCCCCCCCCGAGATTAGTTGTCAAGAGGTGAAAATCCGTATTCCCCGTTATGTATATATTTTCTATAAACTTATGAAGTTTATAAATATATATGCTAGATCAATTACTTCCTCGGTCAAATCATTTTTCGATCACACATATCGATCATGCGAATAAATATGTATTGGTTGAGGATAAAGAGCTAGGGCTAGAGATTAAATTGCTCTGGGGGCAAAAGGAATTGAAGGAAGCAAAAATAGTCGGTCCATACGAAATTCAATTTAACTATGAAGATGGTAGTTCACGAACCATCCCCATCTTGTCCTAGCTTGGTAGATGAACAAAATAGAACGTTATTTAATTACTGGCTTAGTGATATATCTAGTGATACTCCTCTATCTAAAAAAATAGCTTCGTAAAGTACTTGTTTATTTATTTAATCAATTTGTAATCATTAACGGGTTTAAATCCAGGTACCTGATTACCTTTGGTGTACATGCACTGTTGATACGCGGTGTTGTATTGGGTTTGGGCCTGCGTTTCTTTGCTGGAGGCTCCCATAGCCCCAACTGCGGCACCCCCAACCATGCCAATCGCTGCACCAGTTCCGACATTGGTACTGCTTCCACCCTGATACAGGGCTCCTGCCGCAGCTCCAATGGCTGCGCCCGTGGCAGCACTGATGGCTCCCTCTTTTAAGGCTGCAGTATTGCCCTCCTTAACGGATTGGGCTGCAAAGGCACGGCACTCCTCATCATCTTTCTTAAACTCCTCAAACGATTTTCCCTCGCGCGGCATGATGGTAATCGTGGGGCCAGTGGGTGCGGATACGCAAGCCGTAAGTGCAGCGATGCCAATGCTGCTAATAACAATTGTTTTAAAGGCCTGAAGTCGCATGGAGTGCTCCGGTTGATCTTTCTGTGTATTTAACGCTTCTGGAGTAGGTTTGGCAGACATTATTCTGCCTTTGCTCCCGATTGCTGAACAATTTTGCGCCATTTATTGGATTCCAGTTGGATATAACGAGCTAGCTCCTCGGGACTGCCCGGGTTTGGCTCGAGTCCACCGTTCATCAATCGCGCTCTCACCTCTGGCTTAGCTAGGGTTTGCTGGGTCAATTGGTTAAGCCGCATCTGAATATCGCGAGATAATTTGGCTGGGCCCATCAGAGAGAACCAGGATATTGCTTCAAACCCTTTGAGCCCCTGTTCATTGAGTGTTGGGATCTCCGGGGCGGACGGAGAACGCTTGAGTGTGGTGACTCCTAGCGCAACCACTTCATTGGCTTTGATTAAGGGTAATGCGGATGCTAAATTATCAAAGAGCATGGAAATGCGGCCGCTTACCAGATCGGGCAAGGATTGCGCTCTGCCCTTATACGGAATATGCCGAATCTGTACGCCTGCCATCTCTTTAAAGAGCTCTCCAGACATATGAATCGAGGTTCCTGTACCCGATGATCCAAAAGTCAGTTCATTCGGTTTTGCTTTGGCTAGGGCAATCAGGTCCTTGAGTGACTGCACGCCAAGTTGCTTACTCACAATTAGTACATTTGGGGTGCTGGCCAAGAAACTAATTGGGGTGAAATCAGCCACAGGGTCATAGGAGAGTTTTTCATAAAGGGCGCCATTAATCGCATGAATCCCCACGGTACCAATTAGCAAGGTATAGCCATCAGGCACACTCTTAGCTACCAGATCAGCTCCAATATTGCCGCCATGGCCAGGACGATTCTCGACGAGGATGGGAACGTTTAGAGCTTTTTGCCAATCCTCCGCAAGGACTCGCGCAAGGGTATCAGGCGCTCCGCCTGGAGGAAAGCTAACCACGATACGGACGGTCTCGCGTGGCCAGACGCGTTCGGCTTGCGCTGGCGCAAGTAGTCCAAAGGCAAGTGCACAAATGAGAATGAGTCGTTTCAAAGGAGATTACTTAGCAATCCACTGACGCAGTTGCTCGATACCGTCATAGTGCAAGGGGTTATCTGCACAAGCACCGAAACCACAAATTGATAAGGTAGAGATCACATTACCTAACAATAAAAGAATGAACCACAAACAGACAAACTGAGCAAACCAATGCCGGCTGCGGGTGCCGCGATCCGGAATAATTAATAGGATTGCGATGCTGATCATCAAGGAGACAAATCCAACAAAGGCCCAGGTGTAAAAATGCAGATGAAAGAAGGTATCACCATAACCCAGATCACCTGGAGCAACATGTAACAAGACTTGGCGCAAAGAGACTGACAAACCTAAGATCGCAAACAAAATGGCGAATCCATAATGCGCCGGCTGCGCACCTGAACGGATATTGAGTAAGAACATCAGTCCAATTAAGGTAAAGCCCATGCGCTGTAAGATGCAAAGTGGGCATGGCAGATCATGATTGATGAACTGATCCAAGAATGCCAGAGTAAGCACCAAATTGATGACCATGAGGAGAACAATGTTCCCTAAGCCACTGAGTGATGGTAAGGTGAACTTACTCATAAGCTGATATTTAGTTTATCGGAGGCATGATGCAAGAACCATGCTACCGTGATCACGGCGCTAGCAAATGCTAACAGCAATCCAAGCACGCGCTTTTCAAACCAAATGAGAATGGCGGCTAGTAATGCGATCGCGAAAGGTAAAAACATGTACATGCCAGTTATTTTAATAGAGTGATGTGCACAAACAAAAAATGGTTTTGTGTTTAGAATGCCATGATGAATTCTTCTACATCCCAAACCAACCGCCCCTTACCCCTCGCTGGTGTTAAGGTTCTTGATGTGAGTCAAGTCATGGCAGGCCCCTACTGCTGTATGTTGCTCGCCGATATGGGCGCTGATGTCATCAAAGTCGAACCACCAGGTTCGGGTGACCAAACCCGTGGCGCCATGGGTTTTAAGATGAAAGGCCCAGATAGCATGGGCTTTTTGAACATGAATCGCAATAAGCGTAGTATCGCGATTAATCTGAAGTCCGATGCTGGGAAAGAAATTTTGTTTGAGTTGGCCAAAGATGCCGACATCTTGGTGGAGAACTATCGCCCCGGGGTCATGAAACGACTGGGTGTTGGTTACGAGGTGATGCGCAAGATTAATCCTGCGCTTGTGTATGTCAGCATCTCGGGTTTTGGTCAAAGCGGTCCCTGGGCAGAGCGTCCTGGTTTTGATTTAATGGCTCAAGCGATGTCAGGGGTAATGAGTGTGACCGGGCATGGCGATGGCAAACCCGTTAAAGCCGGTGTTCCGGTTGCCGATATTGGCTGCGCCCTCTTTGCGGTTTATGCAGCTCTGTCAGCATACATTGGCGCCAAGAACACGGGTCAGGGTCAATACATTGACGCATCTTTATTTGATTCAGCACTGGCGTTCTCGATTTGGGATACCTCAGAATACTGGGGCACCGGTCAACCACCCGTCGCATTGGGTACGGCTAACCGCATGACCGCGCCTTATCAGGCCGTGAAGGCAAAAGATGGTTACTTCGTAATGGGCGCCACCAATAACAAGCTTTGGCAAAAACTCTGCGAGATCCTAGCTCGCCCAGATCTTTTAGAGAACCCTGATTACCAAACGATTGCTGGTCGACTCGGTCATCGCGAAGCATTAATTACTGAGCTTGAGAAATCCTTTGCTAATAAAGATGCAAGTGAGTGGATTGATCTGATGTTGACTGAAGGAATTCCGGCTGGGCCCATCTTAGATTATCCGCAGGCATTTGCGAGCGAGCATGGTAAGCATCGCCAAATGAAGATTGAGATTGATCATCCGCTGGAGGGCAAAGTTCCGAACATCGGCTTTGCGGTCAAGATGCAAGGCACCCCGCAGCAAATTCGTCGTCATCCTCCCCTATTGGGCGAGCATACCCAAGAGGTTTTAGAGCAAGCTGGATTTACCTCGGCTCAAATTGAATCACTACGCGCACAGGGTGCATTTGCTGCATGAGTGATGCAATCAATGCTCGGGTGTATTGCGAGATCAAGGACTCGATCGCGCATCTCTTTTTTGATCATCCCCAAGCGCGCAATGCGATGACGCAGGCGATGTATGAGCAATTGCGCACGATTTGTTTAGAGCTTGCACAAAATCCTTCTGTGCGAGTCGCTATTTTGCGAGGGATTGGGGGTAAGTCTTTTGTCTCGGGTAGTGATATTACCCAGTTTCAATCCTTTCAAGGCGGTGCCGATGGGGTTCACTACGAGCGCATGATCGATCACTACTTAGGGCCCCTCCAACAACTACCAATGCCAACGATTGCGGTGGTCGACGGACTCGCGGTTGGAGGTGGTTTGGCGATCGCGGCCTTATGTGATTTTCGGATAGCAACTCCAACTGCAAAATTTGGAGTACCAATTGCACGCACACTTGGCAATACCCTCTCGCCGAGCAATATCGCCTGGTTAACGGCTCATCTCGGGGTCGCAATCACAAAACGCATGCTCTTACTTGCTGAGTTAATCTCGGCGCAAGAGCTTCTGGCACAGGGGTTTCTTTACCAAACTGGTGAATCAGAGGATCTTGATCGGATGAGTATGGATTTGGCGAAGCAATTGGCTGCCTTAGCACCAATTACTCAAAAGGCATCCAAACTCATCATGGCGCGCGTGATCGGACATTCATTACCGAATTGCGATGATTTAATTACCGAGGTGTACGGTAGTGCAGACTTCAAAGAGGGTGTGACGGCATTTTTAAGTGGTCGTCCTCCAAATTGGCAAGGCAAGTAAGGAGAACAAATGCCTGAGATTGTACGTAATGTTTTTGGTGAGCCGCTTGTGCCCTGCTCATTTGATCCGCTTACAGGTTTTTTTCGGGATGGTTGCTGCAAGACCAATGACGAGGATGTTGGTTTGCATTTGGTATGCGCAATTATGACCGATGAATTTCTGGAATTTAGTCATCAGCGGGGCAATGATCTGATTACCCCAAGACCGGAGTGGAACTTTCCGGGGCTCAAAGCGGGTGATCAATGGTGTTTGTGCATTACTCGCTGGCAAGAGGCTCTAGCGAATGGCTGTGCACCACTCCTTAAATTAGAAAGTACCCACATCAATGCACTTGACCATGTAGATTTTGATACCCTCAAATTATTTGCGCTCGAGAACCAGTCTGAGCTCTAAAGCCTTACACAATTTTGGTTTGGAGAGTCGGTAAGCCATCTACATGGCCTTCCAATACATCACCGCGTTGGACCGCGGCGACTCCTGCAGGCGTTCCTGAGAAGATCAAATCGCCCGGCATTAAGGTAAAGAGTGTGGATAGATAAGCGATAGTCTCCGGCACATTCCAGATCATCATGGCAAGATCACCGTCTTGCTTTACTTGTCCGTTCACCGTGAGATAAATACGGCCCTTGGATAAGTGGCCGCATTGGCTTACTGGTACCAAGGCTGAGCATGGTGCAGATTGATCAAAGGCTTTGCCGGTATCCCAAGGACGTCCCATTTTTTTGGCCTCCCCTTGCAAATCCCGACGGGTCATATCAAGCCCCAACCCATAACCCCACACATGATCCAAAGCTTGATCCACAGGAATATTAGCACCGCCCTTACCTAATGCAACCACCATCTCTAGCTCATGATGCACGTCCTTTGATAATGCAGGATAGGACATGGCTTGACCATCGGTCACAATCGCGGTCGCGGGTTTCATGAAAAAGAATGGTGGCTCACGGTCGGGGTCATGCCCCATCTCACGGGCGTGATCGGCGTAATTACGGCCAACGCAGTAGATACGATTGACGGGGAAGCGCTTGCTATCACCCACAACGGGCAAAGATGGAATAACTGGGGCTGGAATAACAAATGATGTGCTCATGAATCGTCCTAATCGGGTTTAGTACAGTCTTCTGAAATCGCGAGGTCTGGATTTTTTTGTCCAAGATAAACAGCAATGATTCTAACGGACTGATTACCCATGGGCTTACCGAAGTGGCACCAGTTGATGGCTTCCACAAACGAGGTGCCAGATCGCACAATCTTTTTGCCCCTGCTACCGTAATCAAGCTCTAGGTCACCACTAGCAATATAGGCAAAGAGTGGTATGGCATGGCGATGCAATGTGGTTCGCTGACCTGGAGGAATCTCAATCTCAAAGGCCTGAATCTGGGGCGTTCCACTGGGGTAACGAAAGTCTTGACCAATGATGGTCTTTGCGCTTTCCATCGGAATTGGCTTGACGAGAATCGCTTTGGGATTCTTGGCGGTTTCTTCGCTTGCCCATCCATTCCCATGAAGAAATAGACCTGCTGTTAGTAGGATGGTCAGTCGATTGAGCATAAGCGTCATCATGAAAGTAGCTGCTTGAGCTCTTCCAGGAATAGCTCTTCCCCATGATTGATTTTCTCGTGCCACTGCTCACCCGCCTGATCGTCAGCAGCATCACTAATAAATTTGTACGAGCGCCAGGGTATTTGATGCTGATGGGCGATTGCTGCAATAGCAAATAACTCCATATCCACCACATCGACCTTCTGCTCATTCAACCAAGGGTCCGTGCTGGTGACAAAGCTATCTCCGGTGCCACAGGTGTACTTGCCCGACTCAGATACATACTCGGCGGGTTTAGTGCAAAACGGGGTGATACCACGGGGTGCCAGAGGCTGCGCATTCATATCACGCTGAATCACCCGTCCGATCGTCACCAACTCGCTGAGCTTGGGATTAAGCCCCCCAGCAGTTCCAAAGTTAATGATCAAGCTCGGTTGATAATGAATAATCGCACTTTGAGTAATGGTAGCCGCATTGATTTTGCCAATTCCGGTGTATGCCACTGCAATGTTTTTGGGTATGGTAATGGCCTCGAGTTCATTTTTGAGCGCAACTACTAGTAAGATGGGATGTTCAATAGTCATGATTGGATTCTAAACGGATGAAGCTTGAAGATTACTTGCCCGGTATTTTGGACTTTCCAAAGCCTGGGATCGTATTTCGGGACATTGCACCCCTACTAGCCGATGCAGATGCCTTTGCCCACACAATTCAATCGCTTGGTCGGCTGAGTGCCGAGTACTCCTTTGACTATATTTTGGGTATTGAGTCCCGCGGCTTTATTTTTGCTTCCGCACTTGCCACTCATCTTCATAAGGGATTTGTGATGGTGCGCAAGCCCAACAAATTACCGCCCGATATCCATCAAGAGTCTTATGGCCTGGAGTACGGTTCAGATACTCTTGAGATCAGTAAACATATTTTGCAGCCCGGCGCTACAGTGCTAATCGTTGATGACGTCTTGGCAACGGGTGGCACCATCGCTGCAGCTGCGCGACTTGTTCAGAAAACCGGAGCACAAGTTGCTGCAGCGGTTTGCGTACTTGAGATAGCTGGTTTAAATGGTTCTCAGGTTTTAAACCAAGCAGGGATTGCTAATCGGTGCGTGATCACTCTGTGATTAGAGCTTGACCCCTTTTTTGATGAGCAGCTCATCCACCCATGGGGCTGCATAAGTGCCGGCTTCGATCGTTTTGAGAATCTCTTGTTCTTGTTTAATCTTTTCTTGACCAAGACGGGCTGCTTCTGCAGCGAGAGCTGGAGGAACGGCAATCACGCCATCGCGATCACCCAAGATAATGTCTCCAGGGTTCACAATCATCCCACCGATAGAGACCGGCACATTGATTGCCCCTGGTCCATCCTTTAGGGGACCACGCAAACTAATGCCGCGTGCCCAGCATGGAAATGCCTGATCTTCAAAGCCATCCACATCACGCACAGCACCATCAACCACGATACCCACTACACCCCGACTTTTGGCAACCCGCATCAGGATCTCACCAATAACTGCACAACCCGTATCACCCTCAGCGTCAATCACCATCACATCCCCTGGGCGTACCATTTGCAATGCTTTGTGAACCATGAGGTTATCTGCAGTGTGTACTTTGATAGTGAAGGCATTGCCGCAGACAGTCATTGGTGCGCGATGAATCGGCAGAATATCCTTGGCAACCAGGGTGCGTCCCAACATATCGCTTATCACGGTGGATGGCATACCGCGCAGCGCATGAATGCCCAACTCGGCAGGCTCGTGCCGTGGGTTAATTTGAATTCCGTGAATCATGAGATACCCTCCAAAATGAATACTGTCATTGTATTCATTAGAAGTGCTGGGATTTAGATCACGCCATTGGCACAATCACGCAGGGCTTCCGCAAAGAGCTCTGGGGATTGTGCACCCTGAATAATGAATTGATTGTTAAGAATAATCGAGGGTACCGAGTGCACGCCGAGCTGATGGTATTTTTGCTCTTGGTCTTTCACATCCTTGGCGAATTCCTCAGAGACGAGAACTTCTCGAGCGCGCTCGATTGGCAACTGCGCACGCTCAACCGCTTCTAGTAACCGATCATGCTGATCCATATCAACTGCTAAGGTGAAGTAACTCTTTAGTAGCTCTTTTTTGAGACGATGTTGCGCATCGAGATCGAATTCCACCATGGCCCAATGTAATAGACGATGGGCATTGAAAGTGTTGTAGACCCGCTTGCGACCTTCGGGATGAAATGGAAATCCTAGTTCAGCAGCACGCTGATAGATTTTCTCTTGATTGGCCTTAACCTGAGTAATGGTCGTGCCGTACTTCTCGGTGAGATGTTCAAAGACATCTTGCCCGCCTGGGGGCATTTGAGGGTTTAATTCAAAGGGTTGAAACTGAATCTCCGCACTGACTTCGCTTCCGACTTCCTTTAGCGCCTGTTCTAGGGATGCCAAGCCTACAGCACACCAGGGACAGGCGATATCGGATACAAAGTCAATACGGACAGGTTTCAATTATTCCCAACCGCCACCTAAAATGGCACGTTTTTTATATTCCACTCTGGACTCTTCCCAAGCCTTGCCAAGCATGCGCAAGGTTTTAAGGATTGCTGCCAAGATACCAGAGTTTGATCCGGTGGTAATTCCAATTGAGCCACCAGCCAAGGTGGGTTTGATAGTCGTTGTAGTCATTTTCTTCTCCTAAGGGTTTATACCTAATAGTATACCCTAAATCTTATTGCATTGCAACAGACGGAATAGAAAAAAGTGCTTAAGAAACAGGGCTTAAGGGAAGGTTAAATAAGAGGTTCTGGGGCTTGAGCTTGATCTGGGATTGATCGTTCATTGCCAGACCCAAATACACGGGCTTGCCTCGAACCTGGCTAAGCACTGGGCTCAGGTCCTTGAATTCGAGCTTAAAGAGGCAAATTATGCGGTTAAGAACGCTTTCATCAAGACTCTGCTCTTGGTACAAACCGTTCAGAATCTCGGTCGCAGCAGCATCTAAGCCAACATGCCAAACCCATTTGGAGTCGGCGATCTCCTTCAACGGGGTAATCGCTGTATCGATCCCTAAAAAATGCTTGATCCATTTTTCTAGAAGACGCGCTAAGGCAGGCAATGCTGGTTGATCGAAATTGAGCTGGACTGCAAAATCATAGAACTCATCACGACCCCAATAAGACTTGGCGTTATCGGGGTGCAATACATCCAAGTCGATCGTGCGAGCAGCCAATGATTGATTCTTCAAAAGATCAACAATATTTCCAAAGTCAGAAGCCTGTGCATTTCGCTCGATCGTTTCGTGATCAGCCGCCATCAAAACACCGCCTTCTAGAATGCTGACCTTTTGGGTGCGAAAGAAGAACTCTGCCATCCTCAGTTCGTAAGGGTCTGGGTTCTCACTCAATATATGCCGAAGGAAAATTTGAGTGAGCTGACTCACAAATAAAGGCGGTACGTCCACGCCCTTCCCTTGGAACAGACTCATGTAAAAGTGCTCAAGAGAGCTTGCAGCTAATAATTTAGCTCGGTAGCGAAACCAAATTTCATAGTTAGCCTGCACGTCGTGATCGGCGATTTTCTGAATCTCAGCTTGGCTAATTTCTTCGCGTGGTGAATTCAATAGACGCTCATGGACCGCTCGTTCTTGAGCGCACGACTGTGGAATGAGACTCAGCTCCGGGCGAGCAAGATAGGTTCTAAGAAAGTCATCGGTCACCACCAGATGGTGATCCGCATTCACTTTCAATGTATCAAAACCGCTGGTGGACCAATAGTTAGGCATCGCTCTTAGGACTGTGAGTGCATCATTAATAAGGTCATTCCGGCATTACCCTCTTTAAACAATTTGAAGTGCTTCTTTAAACCAGGTCGGCGTTTAATTACGTCCCGATACAAGTCCGATTGATGCCGAAGATCTTCACCGTGATAATACTCGCTCACACGATCAGCAAAATAATTATGCTCTAAGGCTTCACGAACCTTTTTGCGAATATTGCCACCCTTCCCACTCGAGCCATACCCATGAATTACAACCAAGGCCCGAATTTGCGCTTCACTGGCAGCCCGAATGTAATGCGTTAGTTGATCAAGGGCTTCATCGCTCGTGGGGCTATCCAGCTCTAGGTTAATGACATCCGTGTCGGAGTGTGCAAGCGGTGCAATCGCGGTATTACAAAATGGGCATTCGCCAGTGACGGGACGGGCGTTCCCACAAACCGAGCATTCGTAGGAATAGCTCATGCTTACTTAACGGCTTTGTAGACGCCCATCTCTTCTAGCAGTTCATGAATCAAATCTAACCGAAGACGAGGACTCTCCTGCTCTAAGAAAAATTGCTTCTGGCCAGGGCTTAATTGCAAGAGCTCGCACCAGCGATTGGCGACCCAGCCGCATTCGTTAAAGCGATAGGGCTTACTGAAGGGCAGCTCTTTCCCAAGGGCTGCGCCCTGCTCTTTAAAGGACTGGATCACTTTACCCAATACGGTAGAGGCAATTTTGAGATCCTCCGGAACTTCCATGAAGGCATCGTCTTCAATGAAATCAACCTCAGCAATAATCAAGCCATTGCGTTTGGTTTCGCTGGTTTTCACACGAAAGCGTTGTTCCCCTTGGCATTGAATCATGAATAGGCTGGGTTGTACCGGATCAAATTCTTTAATCCGGGCAAAGGTTCCCACCGCATTGAAGCCAACCTCTTGACCTGGCATGCGCACTTCGTCCCCACTGTTTAGAGTAACCACACCAAAGCCAGAACCCTCGCGCACACACTGTTTGACCATATCGAGGTAGCGCACTTCAAAGATTTTGAGCAGCATGACGCCATCAGGGAATAAGGTGGTTCCCAGTGGGAATAGCGGAATGGTTTGGGTATGGGTGTGAATCGACATTAGATTAGGTCGCTAGGTATGACTAGCGCAGACATTGATAAATATAAATCATTGGAAATTTGTCATTGTGCGTGGTGCGGACCTCTGAAATGCGGGCGACGGATTTTCCATTCTTTTTACACTCTTTAGTCGCCAGCTCTTGCGCCTCGATCTCTTTGGCGCCCTTCACTGCCTGCACACCAATCATACCGTCAGAACGTTGAACCACACGAAAACCACTCTCTGGGGTTCCGCAGGCTGATAGGCCTATTGCCACGATCAGTATTCCGAGAATCAAACGCGTATTCATGCCTATAACTATACTGCTGTTTAGTAAATCAATAAGGAGACAACCATGAATCGTGATGCTTTTGAAAAGGGATTAAAAACCCGTCGTGAGGTGCTCGGCGCAGAGTATGTGGATCAAGCGATTCGCAATGCGGATTCATTCAACTTACCGCTCCAAGAGTTAGTGACTGAATACTGCTGGAATGAAATCTGGAATCGGCCTGGTCTTGACCGTAAAACCCGAAGTATTGTTAATTTAGCGATGCTCACTGCGCTCAATCGACCCCATGAACTCAAACTGCATGTGAAGGGGGCCATCAATAATGGCTTGACCAAGGATGAGATTGCAGAGATCTTTTTGCAATCAGCAATCTATTGCGGCGTTCCCGCAGCCATTGATAGCTTTCGTACCGCCAAGGACGTCTTTAAAGAAATGGGTCTTTAAGAATTAATATACGCCTCAAGTTGCGCAATCGTAGCGGCCTGCTCTGCGAGCGCAGCTTTGAGCAAATCCCCAATCGATAACATGCCAATTAAGCGGCCGCCATCTAAAACCGGAAGATGGCGGATGCGCTTCTCGGTCACGAGCTGCATGCAGTAATCCAAGGTATCTTCAGGCTTGACCGTAATCAGTTTGGTGCTCATCACATCTCGCACCAAGGTATTTTGTGAGCTTTTGCCCTGCAGGACTAATTTACGGGCGTAGTCGCGCTCAGTAAAAATTCCGACGAGGTTGCCAAACTCAATGACTAGAAGTGAGCCAATGTCTTTCTCGAGCATGAGTTTTAAGGCATCAAACACATGCACATTGGGAGCAATAGTTTCGATTCGGTGATGCTTTTCTGCGAGCAACTGACTAACGGTTTTCATCTTGATACACCTTCTCCATCGATTAAGATTTTGATTGTGAATAGGCTTTCTACTTCCTCCAATTAGGGTTTCCATGTAAAACGATGATGCGCTCCGATCTTCTCTTTGTTTATGGAACCCTAATGAACTCCTTTAGCCATCCCAATGCCATGCAATTTCATGCGGGGGCTGAGTATTTAGGTGCAGCGCAGATGCCTGGTCTACTCTATCGAATATCCTGGTATCCCGGCGCTACGGATCGACCCAGCGAGTCAACCCAATTTTTAGATAGTTGGGTTCATGGAGAGCTATGGCGCCTTAATGACATGCAATTACTGGAAGCAATTGATCAGTACGAAGAATGTTCGCCCAAAGATCCAAGCCCCCATGAATATCAACGCGTATTACGCCCCATCCAGCTAATTAAGACATTGGAATGGCAAATTGCTTGGGTTTATCTTTATCAACGCGATCCACAGGACCTCGAGCACATTATGGATGGCCAGTTTAGGGTCGATCACAATAAGCCTTGACGAGCCCCATCGCCTTTGATTTAATGATTTTGGAGGCAATTACTTGAATCTTCATCCATCCATCAAGGTCTATTTCATACCCCTAACAGCATTGCTGCTAACTGCCTGTGCTGGCGCCGATGTGCGTCCGATTGTGGATATGAAGGGTGTCAATGAAGCGCGCTATGAAAAAGATCTTGCCGAATGTCAAAACTATGCCAAGGAAGCTAGCAGCATGGGTAGTACGGCTGCCAAAGGTGCGGGAGCAGGCGCAGTTGTCGGTGGTTTGTTAGGACTGGTGACTGGTGGCAATACCACGGGTATTGTTCAGGCTGCAGGAGCCGGTGCGGTGATCGGCGGCGCAGGTGGGGCCTATAAGGGAAATGAATCCCAAGAGGCCATCGTCAAGAAATGCCTTGCGGGTCGCGGCTACAAGGTTCTCAATTGATCTGATTTTTGCATCATGAAGAAGCGCTTCATCAACCCTTTATTGTGCGTGATGCTACTTCTATCAAGTTCCTTATTACAGGCAAGCTGGTTTGACCGTAGAGACGATCCAGTCGACTTAATCCTCAATCAAAAAGATTGCATTTACATGAAGACCTACCGCGGCAAGCTCGTCAAGGGTGACTTCATTCGACCCGACCGTTGGACGGGCTCTAAATTTAGCATTGGCGAACCGACCACCATTGCAAGCTTAAAGCGGATTGATAACAAGACCGCCCTATTTACCAATGTCAACAATATTGGCGACGGCAAAGGGGTGAAGGTTTACGTATCAAAGACCGATCAGTATGTGCAGGCAAGCTTGCAAGATGGCTACCCCATCATGCAGTGCGAGTTACAAAAATAACTAGAGCTTGATGTCGGGGTTGGCCGAAGTAATTTCTTCTCGGCCACACAAACGCATTGACCAATTCGCAAAACGCCGAGAATTAATACGCTTCATGCCAAGCGATACCACATTCGAGTGACGAGGATCTTTCTGAATGGCCTCCCAGAGCAATTCCACATCCTTAGGCTTGCCCTCCAATATTTGACCAAAGCGACCATTGTCAAAGGATAAAACGCCAGTGATGTTTAAGCTCTTATTGCGACGCGATGCCTTATCAACCAGCTGCATTAATGCCAGAATGCCAAACTCTTCGGTCGCATCGCTGACATAGGACAAACTGACCAAATCGAGTTCGGTGTAATTTTCTTCAGGAAAGTATTTAGTGGCTGGTTTTGGCACAGTAAGTTCATCTTAGTGTAATTCTGATTTTTAGCAAGTATTTGAGGCGGTGTCTATCGATGCAGTGCAATATGCTTAGGATTTCTCCTCTTCCCGCTTTTTTTGATCCTTCTCACGCTCTTTCTTAAGATCGCGTAATTGCCACCATGCAAAGAGTAGCACCCCTCCAAATACGAGGATCACCTCAATCAGAATAATTGGTCCAAAATTATCCATGTCACACCCCTATTCCATCACCCATTCTGAAGCAGTAAGGCTTTAATCGAGTGCAAATTTTTGTACTCCAATACAGCCTCGCTCATGGATTGAATACTCGCACAGATTTGAGCGCGTTGCTCCGGGTTTTGCCAAAAGACCATTAAGGGGCAAACCTCAACTTTCACAAGAAATAGACTGGCTCGTCCCTGAGAGGTGGTGATTGGCAAAGTGGTTTGGGTCTCTAGGCGGTAATACAAATCCTCAACCCCTGTTGGGATCGCATTTGATTTACGTGATGGATGCTGACTTAACTCGGGACTATTGCTAATCGTCCAGACATAGCGACGAAAGGATCCTTGCTGGGGATCACTCATGACGTGGGCGATTTTTGGGCTGGCCTGCACTAGTCGTTCCCCATCCGCAACTGGATGATGAATTTGTGCGAGGGCCATACCAAGCCGTTTCGCAGGTATCCAGCTACTGGGAAAGCAAAAGCAGATGGCCGTGAGGATATCGTTCTCCAAAAGCGCAAGGTCTTCATTGAGGTGCAAGGCCAAGTCCTCAATCTTCCGAATAGTTCTGGCTTCTGGCAAATTGAGAGCCAACGCCGCTTTAGAAATGAGTTCCTGGGTTTGCTTAGAGTCCTGCTGGGCATATAACTCAGCCCCTAGAAGATCGAGCTCATGGCGCTTTGCCTCTACATAGCGAGGATCCGGATGGGCATCAATCAGAGGACCCTCGTACCGACTCATCTTTGGCGAGGTGGTATAGGGCACCTCAACGACGAAGGCAGGATGCTTAACGGATGCGCTCAATTTTGATGCGGTTGATACTAAATAAGGAACCGATGATGGCGTTCAGAATGGCAATAAAGATGCTGGCAAAGAAGGCGGTCCAAAATCCGGAGAGCACAAAGCCATTCACCACCTGAGCGACTAGCATCAGTACCAAGGCATTAATCACCAGCAAGAAGAATCCAAGACTGAGGATGGTAAGCGGTAAGGTAAACAGGATCAATAAGGGGCGAACGATGGCATTGGCAAGACCCAGGACCAGAGCAGAAATAATCAAGGCTCCAGAGTCATTAAATTGCAAGCCATCAAATACATAGGTCGCCGCCCATAGGGATAAGGACGTAATTGCCCAGGTCAGCATGAATAAGGTCATGGTTTTCTCTTCTTAGGAATGATTAGAATCGAGTATAAGGAATAATCATGGTCCCACCCGACAAGTCGCAAAAGCGCCCTCTCTCGAATAAAAAATTATTACTCACGAAATGGACCGCAGTGACGCCCCAACATCGAGAGAAACATTTTCTGGTGAGCCGGGTGCATGATCCGCAGTTGCCGAGCGACCAGACGATTCCGAAAAACTACATCGAGCTCGAGGCAGTTTTGACCAAGCGACGCTATCTTCTGAGCTGGACCGACTTAAAGGATTTAACCCGTTGGCTGCAGGGATGGCAATAAAAACTCTGGTTCTTGACACCAATATCGTGCTTGATCTGCTGGTGTTTCAAGATCCTCGTGCCGATTGGATTCGTGATGGCATTGCTCAAGATAGATTCGAGCTTATTTATAGCTCCGAGATGCTCCTTGAGCTCGCCGACGTCATCGCCCGTCCACAATTTGCACAAAACTCAAATGATCAATCGACTTTACTGAGTTCCTGGACTCAGATGGCAATTCATAAACCCACGCCACCCCGCTGCTCATTTCGTTGCGATGATCCAGATGACCAAGCCTTTATTGATTTGGCATACCACTACCGTCCCAGTCAGTTACTCAGTAAGGATCGAAAAGTTTTGCAGATGCAACGCGCTTTAGGTGAACATGGTGTTTGGGTTCAAAGTTACCCCGATTAATTTGATCTACATCAAACAGAGCTCGTTTACTCAGTAGATTCACTAACGGTGATATTGATTGAAATCGATACACTGGGGTGATTACCTAAGATAGGGGATTGAATCATGTGGTGGATTGTCGTTGCGGTAGCTGTCGCACTGGTAGCACTTTATAAAAGTCCGATACGGCTCTTTTTGCAAAGTCCACTCAGCTATCTCGTTGCTCCGGCCGTCCTTTTGATTGCCCTCGCCTGGAATCTTCGGGCTCATTTACCTAGTGCTGCTACGGAGGGTTGGATTGATCTCTCCTTTCATTTTTTTGGCTCATCCCTACTGGTTGCCATGTTTGGATTGTGGCCAGCGCTGGTGATTTTGTTTCTGGTCTCTCTCGCTGGCATTTATGCGCTCACCGGCAATGCAGTCGAGGCAGCCACGCACTACCTCTTCGTGGGCATCTTGCCCGCGATTGTGGCATCTCTCGTGATAGACATGATTCGCCGCTTTATGCCAAAACATCTCTTTATCTTGATTTTGGGTAATGGGTATATGGCTGCCTTTAGTGGCACCTTTGTGTGTGGAATGCTGATCTACGCTCTTCAACAATTTTTGGGATTACAGTCGCTTAGCACCGTCGATCCTGTGGGCTGGATTATGGCCCTGATTATTTTATCCTTTAGCGAGGGCTCCATGTCGGGCATGTTACTTGCGATCTTCTTAATTTATCGGCCCGCCTGGGTGCCCACCTACGATGAATCATTCTATTTAGATCAGAAAAATCCGCGCTCATCATAATTTGCTTCATTGCAATAAGAGAGCAAAAACATTGGCTTATATCGATTTGCTTAAATCAATTATTGATAAATAAATTTCATGATTACTTTGCTTGACAGTACATCGCATCAATCCTAAGATGAAATTGTGGTGTCGCAGTCATTGTGTGACCCGCCTGGTAGCAATACCAGTCTTAGTGGGTACATTCCTGTGCCCCTCTCAATACGGGACAGCAAACTCCCGTAGCGACGATAACCACTCAGAAGAGTGGTACGGCCCGGCGGCATACCCGTCGGGCTTTTTGCTAAGGGCAACTTAGTTTTAGTATTGCGGCGCGCTGATTGGCGCTCTCAGCCATCATCTCAAAACGCTTACTCATCTGGTTCTTAATAAAATACTCAATGATGAAATTTGGTACGATGGAATCGAGCTCGACATTCGCTCGAAACTGAAAACGGGTGGCATTTCCTTCGGGCTCGATGCGCCACGTTCCCTGATACAACTTAGCATCGCCACTAATTTGTTCAAAGTCGATGATTTGATCTGAAAGCTCCTTGTACTGCACGGTAGAGCGCAACTCAATCGGGATTAAGAGAATGCGGTCCTCCACCACTCGCTCCACGATGACTTGATTTCCACTGCGCTTCACTATCTTAGATTCTTTGATACCGGGTATCGACTTTGCACCCTCATAGTCCTTGAGGTATAGCAAGGCCTGACATGGGCTTATGGCAACTTTGTAATTGGCAATGATCTGAAACCGATCCCCCTTGGGGTAGACCTGAAGATTGAGATCATAGGGATTGGATGAGGCCCATGCCAAAGAATAGAATACCCAAAGCAAAATACTGCAAAGCGAACGAAACAACATTTGCAACGCAGATTAATTAAATGGGATCGTGATTAATCCCTCGCGGGGGTTCATGGGCTGCGCTGAATTGTCCTCTAAGGACTTCGCCTCTGCTTCACCCCGGGTGTCGCTTTGATAATTAGGACCAATAATGATGCCTTGCGGGGCAGTTTCCGGTGGTAATGGCTTAGGTTTACCCATGACTCCCTGTGGGGGGACTAAGGGTTGCTCATTAATGGCCTTCAGCTCATTGGGCTGTAGCGGTGATACTTGCGCAAGTACTAGATTAGCAGTCGCGGCCGATATCAGAAGACTGGAGAGAGAAATAGAGATGCGCATCCCTGTATTAAACCACTCTTTGGGCTCGCCTAAAATGATTGATCCAATCAATTAGGATTGTCTTTGTATGCCAGCTACCCGAGATGAAATCGCAGCCTTCTTTAAGAAGGATTTTCCACAAACCAAGTGCCAGATTCTGGAAGTGGGCAATCGTGCGGCACTAGTTACTCATCCGGTGGGTCACGATGAGCTACGTCCGGGTGGGACGGTTTCAGGTCCAACCATGATGGCTCTCGCGGATGTTGCGCTCTATGTGGCAATTCTGGGTGAGATTGGTATCGTCCCACTTACCGTCACCACTAGCTTGAATATTAATTTCTTAAGACGGCCAAAGCCAAGCCCTGAAATCCGCGCTCAGGCTCGACTCTTAAAACTGGGCAAGAGCCTGGTTGTTGGGGAGGTCTTCATTTACTCAGGAGATGACCCCGATCCAATCGCGCATGCCACGGCGACCTACTCCATACCCCCGCAATCCTGAACTTATTCTTTGCGCTTAAAGATACCGATCACGGTAGCCAAGATCTTTGGTGAAAGTGACAAGGCAAAGAGGACATCCACAATAAAGAACCATGATCCACGGCTTAGCTCAATGATCGCGAGGATCACAAAGATCGCCATCATCACGCGGCGCAATGTATCGCTTGGGAAATAGCCCATGGTTCTTCCTTTTGTTAAATGGGTTCTCAGTTTAGAGGATTTGGGCAACGTCCCCAAAGGCTAAACGTGGGCCACGTGGATAGATTCCACTCGGATTTGCAATACCGATGTTCATTAAGAAATTAGCGTGGTAGCGCCCATCCGGAAAGAATGCTTGGTTCACTTTGGCTGGATCAAATCCTGACATTGGCCCACAATCCCAGCCCAAGCTGCGGGCAGCTAGTAGCAAGTAAGCGCCCTGCAAGGAGCTATTACGTAAGGCAGCCACTTCGGTCACTGCTGGCTTTCCCTCAAAGAAGGGTTTGGCGTCCATCGCCGGATATAGGCTTGGTAAGTGTTCATAAAATTGCGTATCGTAAGCAACAATGACGGTGACCGATGCGCTTTTCACTTGCGCAACGTTTCCTGGGCTCAAGGCGGGTATTAAGCGTTCTTTTGCTGCTTCACTGCGCACAAAGACATAGCGTGCGGGTTGTGCATTAAACGCAGTCGGCCCCCATTTCATCAACTCATACAACTGGCGAATTTGTTCATCACTGATGGGGTGTGATTCAAAGGCGTGTACGGTTCTTGCCTCAGTAAAGAGCTGCTCTTGGATAGAAGTCGGTATGGGCTGAGTCATTTTGATTTGGTGTCACTCAAAGGATCTAAAATAGAGAATTCTGATCATAATCCAAGCACATACCATGAGCTCATCCAAACCCTTGACCACCACACTCATCCCCGGAGACGGAATCGGCCCTGAAATTGTTGAGTCGACTATCCAGATCTTTGAAACCTTAGGCAGCCCATTTACCTGGGATGTTCAGCAAGCCGGGGTCGCAGGAGTGGAGGCGCTGGGCGATCCCCTGCCAGCCCAAACTCTGGAGAGTATTCGTAAGAATCATCTGGCCTTAAAGGGTCCTTTGACTACGCCAGTTGGTGGTGGCTTTCGTTCCTCCAATGTCCGCTTGCGCGAGGAGTTTGAGTTGTATGCCAACGTACGCCCTGCTAAGACAATGATTCCTGGTCGCTATGAAGACATCGATATCGTGTTGATTCGGGAGAACTTGGGCGGCTTCTATGTAGCCCATGAATATTTAATTCCGGTGGGCGACAATCCCAAAGCGGTAGCCGTCTCAACCGGCATGAATACCTATGAAGGTAGTAAACGGATTGCGCGCTTTGCCTTTGAGTATGCCCTCAAGAATGGTCGCAAGAAGATTACTGTCGTGCATAAAGCCAATATTCTGAAGCTTCTCACTGGCGTCTTTTTGGATGCCGCACGGGATGTATCGAAAGAGTATGAAGGTCGGGTTGAGATCGAAGACATGATTGTGGATGCCTGCGCCATGCAGCTGGTCATGAATCCCTGGCGTTTTGACATGTTGCTATGTACCAATCTCTTTGGCGACATTTTGTCGGATCAGATTGCAGGCTTGGTTGGCGGTCTGGGAATGGCGCCCGGAGGGAATATTGGAAGCAATACGGCAATCTTTGAAGCCGTGCACGGCTCTGCTCCCGATATTGCTGGCAAAGGAATTGCTAATCCAATCTCCATTCTGTTGGCATCGGCCATGATGCTCGATCATGTAGGCAAACAGGATTTAGCAACGCGTTTGCGTACTGCCATCATCGATACCCTCAATGTTGATCAAATTCGTACTGGGGATCTCAAGGGTAAGGCGACAACTAAGGAATTTACCGACGCAGTTTGTAAGCGTCTCGTTAACTAGTTACTTACCTTTTTTGCGACAAGCCTCAGAGCAGTACAACACACTCTCCCAATTTTTGGCCCAAGACTTCCGCCACGTCATGGTACGACCGCATGCAGCACAAGGCTTACTGGGTAAATAGCTTTTATTACCTTTAAAAGATTGCTTCACGGCTTCGTAGCACTTACTTTTTTAATCCAATTCAACACTTGCGGAGCTGCCTCCTCTGGGGTTGTAGCGTGATCAGCACTGACTACCACATAGGCATTATTGGGGTTTGGTGGTACGCGATCAAATGCATAGGCAGGCCCAGATGCATACAGAGGATCTAAGCGCCCGATCACCCAGATAAAGGGCGTGCTTTTCTTGAACTGCTGAGCGGTTAAGGTCATATTGCCCAGACCATTGGGATTGAAGTAACTCCAAAATACATCGGCCCGAATTTTAAAGTCACGCTGACGACCTTGGTTCAGATCCGTAAATGAAATTAGAGTATCTGGTTTACCATCGGCAATGGCCTTTTGGGCACGCTCTAAATCGGATCCGGTCATGCCACGCTCGTACATCAAGCTTGGGGAGTGTCCTGGGGCCAAAGCAATTATTGCATCGGCATCACCAATATAAGCTTGATATGCCATAGCAGCATTAGCGCCAAAACTCTGTCCGCCGATAAAAACTAGCCGATATCCTTTTGTTCGATACCCTTTAACACTTCGTGCTAATTGATTGAGGGCACTCTCATAGGTCTCATCGTAGTTACGGTTTCGAGACCATGGCATTTCGCGAAGCTCGACCTCGCATACTGTACTCACCTGCTTTGCTAATTCCTTCAGATAAGGAGATTGGGGTCCACCCCACTTACCATGCATCAAAATAAATACACAATCTTTAGTTGTGGCTAGTGAAAAAGGTACAAAAGAGAAAAGGACTATGGCTAAAGCGAGCCGATAGACAAAAGGAAGTTGCATTAGATTCTTCCTTATTTTAATTGGCGGAGACGAGAGGATTCGAACCTCCGATCCGTGTTTTAGCACAGATGCTCCCTTAGCAGGGGAGTGCCTTCGACCAGCTCGGCCACGTCTCCGTATTACTTCAATACCGCTAGTTTACTTCTGATCCAATTCAAAGGCTTTATGGAGGGCCCTGACTGCGAGTTCCATGTATTTCTCATCAATCACGACTGAGATCTTAATCTCACTGGTGGAGATCATCAAAATATTGATGCCCTCTTCCGATAAAGTTCTGAACATCTTACTGGCTACACCAACGTGGGAGCGCATTCCAACGCCCACTACGGATACTTTCGATACCTTGGGGTCACCAATAATATCTTTCGCATCAATATGCGCTTGCACGCTCTTTTTCAGCAGATCGAGGGCTTTTTGATAATCAGCACGCGGGACTGTGAATGTGAAATCGGTCTTACCCTCAACCGATTGGTTCTGAATAATCATGTCCACATCAATATTGGCTTCAGCAATGGGGCCCAAGATTTGATAGGCGATGCCAGGACGATCTGGCACATCAATCACAGTGATCTTGGCCTCATCGCGTGCAAATGCGATTCCTGAGATTACAGCGGCTTCCATGGTGGTGTCCTCTTCAAAGGTAATTAAAGTACCCGACTTCATTTCTTGATCAAGCGGAATCAGTAGATCAGTAAGCGATGACAACACACGGGTCTTCACTTTGTACTTGCCAGCAAACTCCACTGAGCGTATTTGCAAGACCTTAGAGCCAAGGCTTGCCATTTCCAGCATCTCTTCAAAGGTGATTTGATCGAGGCGACGCGCATCCTCACAAACGCGGGGATCGGTGGTGTAAACGCCATCGACATCGGTATAAATTAAGCACTCATCGGCTTTTAGAGCCGCAGCAACAGCAACTGCTGAGGTATCTGAACCACCACGACCTAGGGTGGTCACATTACCTTGTGGATCAACTCCTTGGAATCCGGTGATCACGACTGCCCTGCCGGCATCCAAATCTTTTTTGATCTTGGCATCATCAATGCCCATGATGCGTGCCTTGGTGTAGGCCGAATCGGTATGCACCGTGACCTGCCAACCTGAGTAACTAATGGCATCAATTCCTTGCTCTTGGAGAGCGATGGCGAGCAAGCCGGAGCTGACCTGCTCACCGGTTGCCGCAATTTGATCGAGCTCTCGGGGGTTTGGGGAGGCACTTAACTCTTTTGCGAGCCCCAAAAGACGATTGGTCTCGCCCGACATGGCCGATGGCACCACCACTACCTGATGACCAGCTCGCATCCATTTTGCAACCCGTTTGGCCACATTTTGGATGCGCTCGATGGATCCCATCGAAGTGCCGCCGTACTTATGAACAATTAAAGACATATCCGTTTAACTGAATTGCAAAACCTATGATTTTACAGGGTTTTGTTTTTCTTAATCCAAATAGGACCACTCGGGCCAAACACGCGGGCCCTTGGTCGTTAGGTGAGCAATGCTTACCCCTAGACCCTCAGCAGCAATGAGGGTGCCATCGATAAATAAGAGTGGGATTTGGCGTTGCCAAGGTGGCACCCCGGCTTCTTGATATAGGTTTTTTAAACTTTTACTGGGGGTATTGAGCTTGATCTTCAAGCGCTCGCCTCCTGCACGAGGTCTACTCTCAATCAATTTGGCTTGTTGACAGTATTCCCATGAAAGACCTGCTTGATTAGAGCTTTCGGGGATTGGCACAAAGATCCATTGGCCGCGCTTGGATTTCTGTGCAGATTCAATCCGCAAGGTATTGCGCCATGCTCGGATGGCATGACGATCATGCAACCACTCTAATTTGGCACCAGCACGTAAGGACTGGAGATCACGCCACCAGGATTGCAAACGCTCTGTTGAGGGCATCGAGAGCTGATTGCGTTTGAGCCAATAGCGCATCACATTGGTGGCGCGCGCAAGGTCTTGGCGGTGGAGTGTGACTAACGGCACAATGTTAAGTTGATTACGATTGATCCAGGTGCGCGCATCGTGCTGCGCAAGTTGATCCATGAGCACTTGTGACTGAGCAAGCCATTGCGCACTGCGCGCTAGGTTGGCAATTGCCCCACCCTGAATCTGCTCTAACTCTGGCAGAATTTTTTTACGGATGGCGTTGCGGCGATAGCGCGTGTTTTGATTACTGGGATCCTCCACCCAAGACAATTGATGTTGCTTGGCATAGGTCTGCAATTGGGTGCGGTCTTGCTCTAGTAATGGTCGCCACAAGTGCACAGTTCTGCCATTAGGGCTTTGCAGCTCTTTATGGGCAGGCATTCCAGCGAGGCCTGCGGGTCCGGCGCCTCGCAAGAGTTGCAAGAGTACGGTCTCCGCTTGATCGTGCTGATGATGCGCAAACAATAAATGATCGAGTTGATGTTGATCACAAAGACCAAGCAATTCCTCATAGCGTGCTTGACGCGCATGGGCCTCAATGTTCGCAGTGATTGGCAAATGCAGTAGTCGGAAGTCAAAGGCAATCTTGTAGCGTTTGGCTAGGCGCTCACAAAATAGCAACCACTCATCCGCCTGGGCTTGCAGTCCATGATGCACATGAAGCGCGTAGACTACATCGTTGGGATAGGCCTTACTGACGGCATCGAGCAATACTACTGAATCGAGGCCCCCACTGAAGGCCACACCAATTCGTTTAGCTTGGGTCTTTGGCTTTGACTTCTTTGAACTGGCCATAACTCATAAACCGTTGATGCCGGCGCTCGAGGAGTTCTTTCTCGGACAGGTCTTCGACCTCAGAAAGAGCGCGGGCAAGTGCTTTATTCATATTGGCCATCATGGCTTCGTAATCTCGATGAGCAGCACCCACAGGTTCTGGCACGATCGTATCAATCAATTGAAGATCTTTGAGACGTTGTGCAGTGAGCGCTAATTGCTCGGCTGCATCCGGAGCCTTCTCGGCGGTCTTCCATAAGATCGAAGCACAGCCTTCCGGTGAGATGACGGAATATGTTGAGTATTGCAACATCATCACCACATCACCCATGGCAATGGCGAGCGCGCCGCCCGAACCACCCTCACCAATAATGGTAGTAATGATGGGCACTTTGAGTTCGGCTTGGGTATACAGATTGTGACCAATTGCTTCGGATTGGTTACGCTCCTCGGCATCAATCCCTGGGAATGCGCCAGGGGTATCCACGAAGGTAAAAACCGGCAAGCCAAACTTCTCAGCTAAGCGCATTAGACGCATCGCCTTGCGATACCCTTCAGGGCGACTCATTCCAAAATTACGCATGGCACGCTCTTTCGTGTCCCGACCCTTTTGGTGACCGATCACCATGCAAGGCTTGCCATTGAAGCGCGCAAGGCCGCCAATAATCGATTGATCATCGGCAAAGACTCGATCGCCATGCAACTCATGAAAGTCGGTGAATAAGGCTTGAATGTAATCGAGAGTGTAAGGACGCTGTGGATGACGGGCGACTTGAGAGACCTGCCAAGGCGTTAATTTTTCGTAGATCTCTTTGGTGAGCTGATGGCTTTTTTCTGAAAGTGTCTTGATCTCGCTTGAGATATCCACCGAAGACTCGTCTTGCACATAGCGGAGCTCTTCGATTTTGGTCTCAAGCTCGGCTACCGCTTGCTCAAAGTCTAGGAAGGTGGTCTTCATGGCCTAATTTTATGTGCTTTTTGGGTTTACCCCAAAATTAGTACTCCACGGGAATGGGGTCAATGCTGCGCCACATATACCAAGTGGCCACGGTCCGCCATGGCGCCCAATTGGCTGCCACCTCGCGGGCTTCATGGCGGGTGACGGGCTCGCCACTGAAATAATTGATCGAGATCGCCCGAATTAGCCCAATATCGTCTAGTGGCAGCACATTTGGGCGCATCAAATTAAAGATCAGAAACATCTCAGCGGTCCAGCGTCCAATCCCCCGAATCGCACTCAACTCCTTAATGAGCTCCTCATCATCCATTTTGGGCCAGCGCTCGGTTTGTAGTCGCCCATGATGAAAGTGATCGGCGAGATCACGAATGTACTCCACCTTGCGCATGGATAGACCTGAAGCTCGTAAGGCGTCATGCTTGGTATCGAGTACGCGTTTAGGAGTTACTTCGTGACTTAGGGTCTCCAAGGTTCGGTTCCACACCGATTGCGCAGCAGCCACTGAAATTTGTTGTCCAACGATCGAGCGCGCGAGCGTTGTGAATGCGTCACCACGACTTCCCAACATTCCATCACCGTACTTGGGAATCAGTTTGCGCAAGATCCGATCTTGCTTCATGAGCTCCGCACAGGCATCTTGCCAATAGCTTGGCTTTTTGGTTCGTGGTTTTGGCATTAGGCTCGTCGCCAGATGGTTTGGCCGCCGGGCTTATCTTCCAAAATGACACCTTCGTCCAGTAATTGCTGACGAATCGCGTCTGCGCTGGCAAAGTTCTTGACCTGCTTGGCCGCTTGGCGTGCCATAATCCGCTCTTCAATCTGCTCTGGGCTCAAGCCAACTTTAGGCGTACCGCTTTGCAAGAACTGTTGTGGTGACTGATAAAGAAGTCCGATCGTGCTACCTAAGTGATGAAGCGTGTTGAGCAGCTCGTGCTTGCGCTCAATATCCTGCGTCTTATGACTCTCGGTCACCAACTCGAATAACACCGCCAAGGCCTCAGGAGTATTGAAGTCATCGTTCATGGCTTGCGCAAAGCGGTCTTTCCAGGCAGGGTCAACCTTATTGCTTGGAATGGTCGGCAGTTCACTCAGTGCGGTATACAAACGAGTTAATCCAGTGCGCGCATCTTTAAGCTGATGATCGGAGTAATTAATCGGGCTGCGATAGTGAGCTTTGAGCATAAAGAAGCGCACCACCTCAGGATCAAACTGCGCTAACACATCCCTAATCAAGAAAAAATTGCCCAATGATTTTGACATCTTCTCGTGGTTCACACGAATATGGCCGTTATGCATCCAGTAACGCACAAAGGGTTGATCGACGCTGCCCGATCCAAACATTGCGCCTTCGCTTTGCGCAATCTCGTTCTCATGGTGAGGAAACTGCAAATCTGCCCCACCGCCATGAATATCAAAATGCTGACCTAGTAACTCGCAGGACATCGCCGAGCACTCAATATGCCAACCAGGGCGCCCCTCACCCCATGGGGAAGCCCAACGGGTGTCAGCAGGTTCTTCGGTCTTGGCAGATTTCCAGAGCACAAAATCCAGTGGGTCGCGCTTACCACCGCTAATGGCAACCCGCTCACCGGCTTGAAGCTCATCAATCGATTTACCAGATAACTTGCCATAGCTAGGGAACTGGCGCACGGCATAGTTCACATCGCCATCATCGCCTTGATAGGCCATCTCACGCTCGATGAGACGACCAATCAATCCTTGCATCTGAGCAATATAGTGAGTGGCCCGCGGCTCATGATCAGGCGATAGAAGATTGAGGGTTTTAGCATCCGCATGCATTGCATCAATGAAACGCTGGGTCAGTGCTGCAATAGGCTCTTGGTTCTCAAGCGCTCGCGTAATGATCTTGTCATCAATATCGGTGATGTTGCGAACGTAGTTCACATCATAGCCACTGGCTCGCAACCAACGTACCACCATATCAAACACAATCATGACCCGTGCGTGGCCCAAATGGCAATAGTCATACACGGTCATGCCGCATACATACATCTTTACCTTACCGGGCTCAATGGGTTTAAAGACCTCTTTGGTTCTCGATAGGGTGTTGTAAATCGACAGCATGATCAGTAGTTAGGAATGACGGAGCTTGAAAGGTGTTGAGTGAACGGCACACGAATTTGTTAGACTGATGAGTATATCGAATGACGCGCCTTCTTAGTGATCTTCTTGCCATGACAGCCAATACCCAAATCTTCAGCAAATTAAGCAAGATCCCACAGTATTGGCTATTGCTATTGGGTCTCACGGTGATGGGCGCGAGTGTTGCGCAACCCTCCCCCGCAGGTAGCAACCCCCAGCCTTATCTTGGTGGGTATGGCCCAACCGATCCACCGCGCATGAGCACCAACCCCAATCCAGAAACTGGCAATAACCAACTTTCGGAATCCATCGCGGTGCCGTTTTTGTCCTTTTTGATTATTGAGCCCGATCCGGTCATGAAAAATGCGATTCCCACGCATATTGAGAAGCTCATCAAGGAACGCAAATACCCAGAGGCCATCAAAGCGATTGATGCGGCTTTAGTGAAAACGCCTCGTAATGTGCAACTGCGATTTATCAAGGCGCGCCTGCAAGTGGAATTACGTGATGTCAATGCAGCTCGTGCCACCTGGATCGAGATTACCCAGCAGTTTCCGGAGTTACCAGAACCCTATAACAATCTCGCCGCATTAGCAGCCAATCAAGGTCAATGGATTGAGGCCCGCGATTATTTAGAGCTCGCCCTCAAACTAAGACCTGACTATGTGCTGGCCCAGGGCAATCTGGCAGAGGTGTACTTGCGCCTAGCCGATCGCTATTACTCCAGTGCGAGTAAACTGCAACCCAGTCAGCGCGAGTATGGGCAGCGGGCCCGGGCCATCAAGGAGATCTTGAACCCGCCGCCGCCCAAACCCAGTAACCGACCCAATCCTCCGATTTCTAAACCATAAGAGAGTTATTTATGCCAAGCGTTCTTCTGAAAACTAATCACGGTGATATCACCCTCGAGCTCGATGCTGCCAAAGCACCAAAATCCGTTGCTAACTTTTTGGCCTATGTAAAGAGTGGCCATTACGATGGCACGATTTTTCATCGGGTGATTGATAACTTCATGATTCAGGGTGGCGGTATGACCGCGGGTATGAAGCAGAAATCAACCCTCGATCAAATTGAGAACGAGGCAAACAATGGCTTAAAGAATGATCGCGGCACGATTGCGATGGCACGTACTAGCGATCCCCATTCAGCGACCGCCCAGTTTTTTATTAACGTCAATGACAATGATTTTCTGAATCACACCGCTCCTACTCCGCAGGGTTGGGGCTATGCCGTGTTTGGGAAAGTGAGCAATGGCATGGATGTGGTTGATAAGATTAAGAAGGTTAAGACAGGTAATGCCGGGTATCACCAAGATGTTCCCACTGAGGATGTGGTGATTGAGAAAGCATCGGTCATTGCCGACTAATCCCTTGATCTAAGCATGCAAGAGCACGCCAGCGCCCTACTAATCTCCGATCTTCATCTCACGCCGTCGATGCCCTTGACGGCGCAGCGTTTCTTTGACTTTGTTGAGAAAGAAACGAATGATGTCGAGTCAGTATTTATTCTTGGTGATCTCTTTGAATACTGGGTGGGGGATGATGCTGGCGCGCGTTCACCATTTCAGCAAGAGGTCCTGCGTGCACTTTTTGCTCTATCAAGCAAGACCAAAACCTATTACATTCATGGCAACCGTGACTTTTTGATCGGCCAAGACTTTCTCAAGAAATCTGGGATGCAGTTACTGCCCGATCCGTCCAAGGTCATGATCGCTGGAGATGAATGGGTTATTAGTCATGGTGATGCACTGTGTACTAATGATCTGGGCTATCAGGTGTTTCGTAAATGGGTACGCAAGCCCTGGCTCCAAAAATTATTTTTGCGACTCCCTCTCGAGTGGCGACGTGGGATTGCCCGTACTCTACGAAGTAATAGCACTGCAAAGTATGAGCGCGCGGCGCGTTATACCCCGGATGTCGCTCGCTACAAGGGCGATGTCACCTTGGTGGCTTGTGCCAACCTGATGGGAGCCTACGGCTCCGAGCGTTTGATTCATGGGCATACCCATTTACCGGCACGGCACCATGAAAGCATGGGTAATAAGGAATGGCAACGCTATGTGCTCTCCGACTGGGATTTGGATCATCCTGAGACCGTGTTACCAAAAGCAAGTGCCTTGCGCATTGACCTCAATGGTGTGCGCTACATTGATTTGGTGAAATCTACTTAGCCGTTCTTGAGTACTTGCTAAGTATGTTTGCCATTTGGGCAAAGATCCTCGGGTTAGCAGCCATAATTTCGCCACTTTCCATAAAGCCCTCTTCGCCTCGGTAGTTCCCAACGAGGCCACCTGCCTCGGTGACAATCAGGGCCCCTGCTGCCATATCCCAGGGCTTGAGTTCACTCTCAAAGAATCCGTCGTAGCGGCCCGCTGCTACATAGACCAGGTCTAGGGAGGCTGCGCCAGGACGTCGCAGACCCGCGCATTGGCGAGTCATATCAGCAAAGATCTTGAGGTAGAGATCAACATCTTGATCGTGACGATACGGAAACCCTGTACCGAGTAATGCGTTCTCTAATTTGGTTTGCTCGGCCACCCGCAGGCGACGGCGATCCACGTAGGCGCCACTACCCTTCGTGGCGGTAAATAACTCATCCCGATTGGGGTCATAGACCACGCCTTGGGTCACAACACCATTAACCGAAAGAGCAATCGATACGGCGTATTGCGGAAATCCATGAATAAAGTTAGTGGTGCCATCTAGGGGATCAATGATCCAAATGTGATCAGAGCCATTCGTGGCTTCGCCCGTTTCCTCGGCCAAAAAACCATGGCTTGGATAGGCTTCGCTGAGGGTCTCGATAATCGCCTCTTCGGCAGCTTTGTCCACTTCGGTTACATAGTCATTATGTTGCTTGCGATCGATTTGCAAGCGCTCTAAATTGAGTGATGCACGATTGATAATCGTTGCGGCACGGCGAGCGGCTTTCACAGCCACGTTTAACATGGGGTGCATAATGAGTGGACAAATTAAATAAGAACAAACTAGTCGACAAGGTCTCTAGCGCAATAGCAGTATTCTAAACGAATTCATTCATGGCTCAGACTCCCTTTACTCAATACAGCGACCAGGTCCGCTGGATCATGGTCGAAACCAGCCATGCGGGCAATATCGGTTCAGCAGCACGTGCCCTCAAAACCATGGGCTTTGACGCCTTGCATCTGGTTCGCCCTCGTGAACTCGCCATGCCGACTCACCCCGATGCGATCGCATTAGCCAGTGGCGCCAGTGATGTGTTGGCTCGGTCTAATACTCACAAGATGCTCTCCTCCAGTATTGAAGGATGCGCTGTGGTGTTGGGTCTAACCAGTCGCGATCGGGAGTTTGGTCCGCCCCCACTCTCTTGGGCAGATGGTCTTCATTTGCTCACCGATGCATTGCAATCCAAGGGCTCCGTTGCATTGGTATTTGGTCCTGAGCGAACTGGGCTTGAGAACGAAGATCTTGCCTATTGCACCCATCGGGTCTTCTTGCCTGCCAATCCCGCGTATCCCTCATTAAACCTTGCTCAAGCCATGATGGTCTGCGCGTTTGGTTTGCGCCAAGCTCTTCTCGAGAATCCTTCCCCGTCATTGGCGAATCAGGATCTTTCTGAACTTGCGGACCCTGCCGCTGTTGCTGCCATGCTCGACCATTGGCAGGCAGGCTTGGAAGCGATTGGATATTTGGATCCCAAAAATCCCAAGAAGCTGATGCCGCGTCTGCAAGCGCTGTTTGCTAGAACTCGCTTACGCAAGGAGGAAATTGATCTCTTGCGCGGCATTGCCAAACAGATGCTCCTGAGAAAATAAGTCGCACGGATTACACTATCTCTATGTTCAGTTCTTTATTTGAAGATGTAGACGCTATTATTGCGCGCGATCCTGCCGCACGGCACCGGCTAGAGGTGATTACCTGCTATCCCGGTTTGCATGCCATTTGGT
The DNA here is from genome assembly GCF_003065385.1 of Polynucleobacter acidiphobus. NCBI lineage: Bacteria > Pseudomonadati > Pseudomonadota > Betaproteobacteria > Burkholderiales > Burkholderiaceae > Polynucleobacter > Polynucleobacter acidiphobus. Next base: position 789,825 of record NZ_CP023277.1, on the reverse strand, counting down.
TACATCGTCTCAATCATGCCCTATGGAATATGGGTCTTAAATGGCCCGCCCGTTTTCTGGCATCGCTGGCCCGTTTTCTGACCAATATTGAGATTCATCCGGGCGCACACATCGGGCGTCGGGTATTTTTGGATCATGGCCTTGGCATTGTGATTGGCGAGACCGCAGAGATTGGTGATGACACCACGATCTATCAAGGGGTAACCTTGGGAGGTACCTCGCTCTACAAAGGGGTCAAACGTCATCCCACACTTGGCAAAGGCGTGGTTGTGAGTGCGGGCGCCAAGGTCTTGGGTGGATTTACTGTGGGGGATGGTGCTCGGATTGGATCCAACGCAGTGGTTCTCAAAGAGATACCTGCGGGTGCAACAGCAGTCGGTGTGCCGGCTCGGATCTTGCATCCCGATCTACCCAAACATGCGAGCGATGCCAGCAAAGCGAGTTTCTCAGCCTACGGCATTACACCGAATGCAGATGACCCTGTTTCCTTAGCATTGAAGAGTTTGATCGACGCCACGATTGAACAAGAACACAAGATCAAAGCCCTTGAAGAGGCATTAGCGAAGTTGGGTGGGAAAGCCAGCGACACGCAAGCGCATGAAGAAACGCAGCGCGAGCTTGATGCCATCAAAAATCTTCTGAAAGAATAAAGCGCTTCTTTGAATGCGCACCCATTAATGCAGGGTTCGTGGACCTTGGTCGCGTTGCCCTGTTCCCGATAAATCGAGATCATCTAGATCATCATCATCGGCTAGGTCCATCCCAAAGCCGTCTTCATTTTGCGGATGTTGATTGGCAATCTCATCGTCAGTCGCCTGACGAACGTCTTCAACCTGCAACCAGAACCGCAGAGCCATTCCAGCAAGCGGATGATTGCCATCGAGTACAACTTGTTGATCAGCCAGGTCGGTCACGGTATAGATTAAGGTATCTGATTCTTGATCGTCCTCATCATCGACCTCGTCGGCTTCGGCAGCTTCGATCTCTTCAGTACTTTCTTCTTCAGGCACGCCCTCAAACTGCATACCAATCTCCAATGGTTCGGGGAAGCGCTCGCGCGGTTCTATTTTGAGAAGATTGGGGTCATATTCTCCAAACGCATCTTGAGGTTCGAGTTGGACCGTGGTCTCAAAGCCGATATCCTTGCCATCCAATACACTCTCAATCTTTGGGAAGGTTCCTGCGTAACCCCCGTGTAGATAAACCATCAGGGTATCGGGTTCTTCGATAATATTGTTTTGAGCATCGCTAAGTTTGTAACGAAGAGATACGATGGTATTTTTTTCAATCTTCATAGCGATGTATTTCCTTAATAAGGCTATTTTACTTGACTAAGACTCGCACTCGCTACCAACCTCCGAAAGCCCCAGCCATACTACCGCTTGATCTGCCGTGGCCGCTTTTAGGCAATCTGAGCCCCCAAACATTTATGCAACGGTATTGGCATAAATGCCCACTCCTGGTCCGCCAAGCCATACCCGCTTTTGCACTGAGCAAAAATGCTGGCTTGCCTCTGTTGAGCCCAATCTCGGATAAAACCCTGTTTGGATACGCATGCGATGGCCTTAGCGAGGCGCGTTTGGTTGAAGCCAAACCTTGGCGACTGCAACACGGTCCTTTTCGGAAAAAAGAGATCCCTGCAAGCAGTGCTCGAGATTGGACGCTATTAATCCAAGGGATGGAGGCACGGCATCCGGCGGCTGCCCATGTTTTATCCTGGTTTCGGTTTATCCCGGATGCGCGCCTCGATGACCTAATGATCAGCATCGCGGGTATTGGGGGTGGCGTAGGTCCGCATGTCGACTCCTACGATGTATTTTTAATCCAGATGGAAGGTCGACGCCGGTGGAAGATTTCTGGGCAGGCCGATCTAAGCCTGCGCCCTGATTTACCACTCAAGATCCTTGCGCGATTTAAGCCGGAGCAAGAATGGGTCTTAGAACCCGGTGATTTACTCTATCTACCTCCTAATATTGCCCACGAGGGAGTAGCGCTCGATGCAGGCTGCCAAACCTGGTCGGTGGGCTTTCGGTCACCTTCGTACCGTGAGCTCATTAGTGAAGGTTTATGGCGTCTTGCTGAATCCCTAGAGTCCGATCCTTCCCTTGCGGCGATTTATGCAGATCCGAAGCAGAAAGCTTCCTCTGATCCTGCGCGTCTACCCGCACAACTCGAAGATGAAATCCGCCAACGGATTGAGGCTCTTGCCCTAAATCAGTCCCCAGCGTTTATCAATGGCATTACTGCTTACCTGAGCGAGCCAAAACCGCATGCGATCTTTACGTCACCCGACCCTGTCTTGAGTCCGCACGCACTGCGAGCCAGTCTGCAGAAGATGGTTTTGGCACCCCATCCCCAAACCCGCTTATTAATCCGCGGTGAGACCGTTTTTTGCAATGGGGATGCGGTGACTGATGGGCAGGATCCGGCCACCATCAAAGCCTGGCAAACACTAGCGCAGCAGCACCTCCTCACCCGAGGGCGAATACGAAAATCCAGAAAAAATAAGGATTTATCAAGGGCGAATGCAGAGCAGACTAATCGGGGGTTGGATCTCCCGCCTCTAGCCAAAAATAATTCGCTGTACGAAGCCTATTCTGACGGTTGGCTCTTACTTGAGTAGGCAGCAATTTTGCCTAATGGCGTTGAACAAATGATGGTGCAATTGCTATAATTATTAGCGGATCTGAGTTGTATTACATCCGTAATATGCGCTCAAGGTCTTACAACAATTACCGGTAATTGATGTAAATCGTCTTAAATTTAAAGGAAATAAATCAATGAAGAAGTCACTCCTCTTGGCCGCAATGTTGGCCGTTGCTTTGTCTGCTTGCGGTAAGAAAGAAGAAGCTAAGCCAGCTGCTGCTCCAGCCGCTCCTGCTGCTGCTCCTGCTGCTGATGCAAAACCAGCTGACGGCGCTGCTCCAGCTGCTGCACCTGCCGGCGCTGCTCCAGCCGCTCCTGCTGCTGCTCCTGCTGCTCCAGCTGCACCTGCTGCTCCAGCCAAGAAGTAATTCTGAAGCTGTATGAAGAAAGGCGCTCATTGAGCGCCTTTTTTCTTTGGTAGAGAGCCGTGATTATTTAATGAGCTGTCGATCCAGCGTGGTGAGTAACTGATTGCCAGTGGCGGTGTTCTCGGGCTTGCCTTCAGAGTCTTGTACCAAAATCACGACTTGATTCTCACCCCTTGCTTGAACAACTACGCGATAGAGTTTTGCTTTCTTATCTGAATCATTACTTCTACCAAAGGTACGACCAAACCAACTGCGTCCATCACCCAGATCTTTTGGATTGACGTAGCGCACAAAGTAAATACCCCGTGAGCGATCACGGTCTTCCACCGTAAAGTTGGAACGATCCAAGGCAAGGCCAACGTCGCGCCATGCCCGATCAAAGCTAGAGGTCATTTCAATGCGAGTAGCGGGACCCTCTTCCACCAATTTAGCCCTCGGTGTTTTGGGTGCTGTCGTGGTTGCCGCAACTTGGGCCCTCGCTTGGTCTTGGGTCATACCAAGACGCTCCATCAAGCGGGTCAAGAAAATGGCTTCCAGCTCAGGGTCGGTTGGCCGCACAGTCCATTGGGTGGTAATCATTGCGCCAGAGCTATCTTTTACTGGGGTCTCGATTGCCCCTTTGTGAGTAATGTAGATCTCGGTGACATCGGGTTTTTGCACCTCAAGACGAGTCCGGAATTTATCGCGCTCCCCGGAATCATAGGCAGAGTCCAACACACGTCCCAAGGTTCTTCGAATAATGTCCTGCGGAATCTTGGCACGATTCTCAGCCCAGTCGGTTTCCATAATCCCAGTCGATGGTGAATCAATTACCAGTAAGAAACCATTCTCTTGCCAAAAATCTTTTACTTGAGGGTAAAGCTCGGTTGCCGACTTATCGACTACTAACCAACGTCGATCACCGTCACGCTCAATCTTCATGCCAGGGATACCGGTCAACACATTCGAGCGTGTTTGGGAGGACTTCTTGACTGCCTGGTTGTATTCCGACATGGTCGCCGTGCCATCCTGAACAACATAGCGGCGATCCGCTTGGGCTGTAATTAAATCGGGGGGCAATGCTAGGTTTGGACCGCGCACTTCGCCAGATTTTTTATAGTCCACCTTATCGCTAGCGGTCATACTGCTGAAGCTACTACATGCAGTGAGCGTAACAATTGCACAGGTCAACGAGATGGTGTGAAGAACTGAACGCATTCGATCCTAAAGAAATTACAGCAAGCCGGCTTGGTCCAGTGCCTGACGCAATGGCTCACGCAATGGCTCGCTAAGTGGCGTCAATGGTAACCGAATTCCGGTAGGAATCTTGCCCATCTGATACAAGGCCCATTTCACGGGTATGGGATTAGCCTCAATAAACATCATCTTGTGAACTGCCAATAATTGATACTGAATCTCTCTTGCGCGCTTCGCATCGCCTGCGATCGCTGCTTTGCAAAGTTCGCTCATTAAACGAGGTGCCACATTGGCGGTTACCGAGATATTGCCATGCCCACCCATCAGCATCAGGAATATCGCGGTTAGGTCATCCCCAGAATAGACCGCAAAATGGTCTAGTTGTTTACTTTTAAGCTCGGCCAGTAGCAGTGAGCCGCGCTCTAGATTACCCGTTGCATCTTTAATCCCAATCACGCCCGGCACTTGTGCCAAACGTACGGTAGTTTCATTGGCAAGGTCAGCGACCGTGCGCCCAGGGACGTTATACAAAATGACCGGCAGATCGACGCGCTCAGCGATCGTTTTAAAGTGGGCGTACATTCCCTCTTGCGTGGGCTTGTTGTAATAGGGCACCACTTGTAGGCTAGCATCTGCGCCCACCTTCTTAGCGTATTCGGTTAATTCAATGGCTTCTCGGGTTGAGTTACCACCGGTTCCAGCAATGACTGCGATACGCCCCTTGATATGTTCAACGGTGATACGAATTAGCTCACAATGTTCTTCAACCGATACCGTGGGTGACTCACCGCTCGTGCCAACGATCACAATCGCATCGGTACCTTCGCTCACATGCCAATCGAGTAAGGAGCGCAATGCGGGGTAGTCAAGACTTCCGTCTTCATGCATTGGGGTTGCAATTGCAACCATACTTCCGGTCATCATGGCTGATTTCATAGGGCTTTATGGGTTAAGCGACTGTCGCATTGAATTGTAACGGATGGCGTATTTTGGGCAGTCCCCGACTAGCGCATAGGCTTTGAACCATGGCTGGCTTAGGGATCTCACGATAGCCATCCTGATAAGCCACCACGTGCAGATCATGTCGCTTGGCGAGATCCAATAACTCGCCATGCTGGAGTAAAAAGTTTGGGTTTGAGGGTTTACCAAATTCTTCATTACCGATGGCAAAGGTCTCATAGAGCAAGATACCGCCCTCTTCCAGGAGATTTGGTAATTGATCCAAGTAAGGACGGTAAAGATAGTTGCTCACCACGATGGCATTCCATTTACCAAACTCGGATTCAGGGAGTGGCCATGACTCCCCTTCAAGATCCATTGGCTGGGTCATTACAAAATCATGCTGAATGCGCGCCAGAGAGTCCTGATCACGATCAACTGCGAACACCATAAAACCTCGATTAGCGAGGTAGATAGCATGACGTCCACCACCACAGGCAAGATCTAAGACCTTACCGCCCGGAACAATCAGGTCAGTGTATTGGGCAATCCAAGGTGAAGCAGTTTCTAGAGCGGCGTGCACGTGATCGTGATTAATCAACGTCAAGACCCATGGCCTCGCGCACATCCCGCATGGTTTCTTGGGCAACCTTACGTGCCTTGTCTGAACCATCGGCAATGATGGAGCGCAATAGGCTAGGATCGTCGAGATACTGCTGTGCTCGCTCAAACATGGGTTGCTGCTCGCGCAAGATGGCATCAATCACGGGTTGTTTACAGTCTAGGCAACCAATACTTGCGGATTGACAGCCCTTTTGAGCCCAATCTTTCGTCGTTTGATCTGAATACACCTGATGAAACTGCCACAGGGGGCAATTGGCTGGATTACCAGGATCGGTGCGTCGTACCCTAGCAGGATCGGTTGGCATGGTCCGCACTAAGCGAATCACCTCCTCAGGCGCCTCGCGAATCGCAATCGTATTGGCATAGGACTTTGACATCTTTTGCCCATCGAGACCTGGCATGCGCGCTGCTTCAGTTAACAAAGCCTGGGGCTCGACCAAAATAATCTTGCGTGCACCCTCAAGGTATCCGAACAAACGTTCACGATCGCCCATCGATAAACTTTGCGCCTCTTGCAAGAGCGCTTGTGCTTGCATAAGCGCCTCGTCTTCACCGCGTTCCTGATAGGCATTGCGCAGCTCCAAGTAGAGCTTAGCGCGCTTACTACCTAATTTCTTAACTGCCTCAAGAGCCTTCTCTTCAAAGCCTGGCTCACGGCCATACAAGTGGTTAAAGCGCCGCGCCACTTCACGGGTCATTTCCACATGGGGGACTTGATCCTCGCCCACTGGAACGTAGAGCGCTCGATAGATCAAAATATCAGCCGCTTGCAGCAAGGGATAACCAAGAAAGCCATAGGTCTGCAAATCTTTTTCTTTGAGTTTCTCGATCTGGTCTTTATAGGTGGGTACCCGTTCCAACCAACCTAAAGGGGTGCCCATCGCCAGCAGAAGAAATAGCTCCGAATGCTCTGGGACCCGACTCTGAATAAATAATGTGGCTTGATTGGGATCTACGCCCGCCGCTAACCAGTCGATCACCATCTCCCAGACCGACTCCTGAATCACCTCAGGGGTCTCGTAGTGAGTGGTTAATGCATGCCAATCAGCGACAAAGAAGAAACAGGGATACTCGGCCTGAAGACGAACCCAATTTTTTAGGACGCCATGGTAGTGACCTAAATGCAAGGCGCCCGTGGGACGCATGCCAGATAAAACGCGTTCTGCAAACATAGAGAGGATTGTCGCTTATTTAATGAAAGGCTGACCAAATGGGCTTTAAGTGCTCCGGAAGATGAGGAAGATGCCCTAAATCAATATCGCTCTCCTGCGGATCATGAAAATCCGAGCCACGTGAGGCCATAAAGCCATAACGCTCAGCAACCTTCGCATAGGTTTTGTATTGATCGGGGCTATGGCTACCGGTCACCACTTCAATACCGGCACCCCCAAGATCCTTAAAGCGGGCATAGAGCTCATCCATTTGCATACTATTTAGACGATAGCGACCAGGGTGGGCAATTACTGCCTCGCCACCGGCACCTGTAATCCACTCGACCGCCTGATCCAAACTTGCCCAACGATGCGAGACATAACCGGGTTTACCGGCGACTAGGTATTTTCTGAACACCTCATCCATGTCACGACAGACATTTTGTTCGACTAAAAAGCGTGCAAAGTGCGTACGAGCAATGAGCTCTGGATTACCAGCAAACTTAAGGGCGCCCTCATAACTATTTTCAATCCCAATTTGCGCAAGTTGGGCTGCCATTTGGCGGGCTCGCTCTTCGCGGCCATCGCGCGTGGCGCGCAAGCCCTCTTGCAAGATTGAATTACTGGCGTCAAATCCTAAGCCAACGATGTGGACGGTTTGCCCCATCCAACTGATGGAGATCTCGACTCCCGATAAATAGTCCATGCCCAGATTCAGGGCAGCTTGCCGAGCACGCTCCTGACCGCCTAGGACATCATGATCCGTAAGCGACCACAAGTGCACGCCATTTTGATGGGCACGCAAAGCCAGCTCCTCAGGCGTTAAGGTGCCGTCGGAGACCACCGAATGGCAATGCAAATCGGCATTAATAGGGCTTGGCATACTCATGACCCTATTTTAGGTCAGTTGGGCATTAATCAGGCGACGCGGTGCCTCAATGTACTCCCGCGATTGCATCTCCATTAAACGCGAGACGGTTCGGGCGAATTCACTGGCGACCTGCCCCTCGGTATAGAGCTGGTCGGGAGGCACCTCAGCAGACATGATTAGTTTCACCCGATGGTCATACAGCACATCAATCAGCCAAATAAAGCGTCTGGCCTCATTGGTTAAACGGGGGGGCATATACGGCACCTCAGAAACCATCACCGTGTGAAACGTATTGGCAATCTCCAGATAATCATTTTGAGAGCGAGGGCCCACGCAGAGAGTTTGGAAATCAAACCAAACGACGCCTTCAGCTAAATGCAAAGCACGGATCTCGCGGGACTCAATTTTGAGGATGCGGTTGGTCGCCTCGATTTGTTTACCAATGAGCTCATGAAAATAATCTTCCATCTGCCGATGGGTTGTTTCATTCAAAGGCGTTAAGTAAGCCTGAATCCGAGTCATCTGAATTTGTCGGTAATCACTGCCTGCATCGACATTCAGGACATCGAGTTTTTGCTCTAAGAGCTTAATGGCTGGTAATAGTCGATCACGGTGAAGGCCATTGGGATAGAGCTGATCCGGTCGATAGTTGGAGGTCATGATGAACTGCACTCGATCAATGAATAAAGCCTTTAAGAGGCGATACATGATCATGGCATCAGCAATATCGTTAATATGAAACTCATCAAAGCAAATTAAGCGATATCGATCAGAGATGCGTTTGGCTAACTCATCCAGAGGATCGGCTAATCCTGAAAGCTCATGAAGCTCACGGTGAACCTCGCGCATGAACTCATGAAAATGAATCCGGATTTTCTTTTGAACAGGAGATGCCTCGTAGAAGCAATCCATCAAAAAGGATTTACCGCGACCCACCCCACCCCATAGGTATACACCTCGAGGTAACTCGGGGTGAAAGAGTTTTTTGGTGAGCGCGTTACTCCGAATCTCTTTGTAAGCGACCCACTGATCTTCGCATTGCTGCAACCGAACGATGGCTCGCTCCTGCGCAGGATCTGGCTGATAACCGCGCGCTTTACACTCTTGGTAGTAAAAGTCAGCGACTTTCAACTTACATATTGAGTGCGCGTTGATCCGTTGCTAAAGCTGCTTCGCGCATAACCTCCGATAAGCTGGGATGAGGATGGCAAACTCGAGCAATATCTTCAGCAGCCGCTTTGAACTCCATCGCGAGTGCAGCTTCCGCAATCAGATCCGAAGCATTGGGGCCAATAATATGCACCCCAAGAACCTCATCGGTTTTAGCATCCGCCAGAATTTTGACAAAGCCATCAGCACGATCCATCCCAAGTGCACGGCCATTGGCCATAAATGGGAATTGGCCTGCCTTATAGGCACGTCCTTCGGCTTTAAGTTGTTGCTCGGTTTTACCAACCCATGCAATTTCCGGGTCGGTATAGATAACCCATGGAATGCAGTTGTAATCAATATGGGGTTTTTGACCAGCCAGCAACTCGGCGACAAGCACCCCTTCATCCTCCGCCTTATGCGCCAGCATTGGACCGCGAACCACATCACCAATTGCATAGACCCCAGGGGCTGAAGTAGCACAGGTATGGTCATTGATGGGAATAAATCCGCGCTCATCGGTTTTGACCGAAATCGCCTCCAGATTAAGTCCTTCGGTATTGGGTACACGACCGACCGAAACAATAAGGCGATCGCATTCCAGCTTTTGGGGTTTACCTGTGCTGTCCTGATAGGAAACCACAACGCCCTTCTTGTCGGCTTTCACGCCATCAATCTTGACCCCCATATGAATATCAAGGCCCTGCTTGGTGAAAATCTTTTTAGCTTCCTTGGCAATTCCTTCATCACAGGCACCCAAGAAGCTTGGCAAAGCTTCGAGTACCGTGACCTGGGAGCCAACGCGGCGCCAGACTGAGCCAAGCTCAAGGCCAATCACACCGGCGCCAATCACGCCCAAACGCTTGGGTAGGGAGTCGAATTTGAGTGCGCCCTCGTTATCGCAAACCAGTACGTTATCTACAGGGATATTTGGCAGGTGTCTGGCCTTTGAGCCCGTTGCAATAATCACATTCTTAGCGGTGATGGTTCCAGCATCTTTACCAGTAATTTGGATTTGATAACCATCTGCGGTATTACCAACAAAGGAGGCATGCCCTTTGATACTGGTGACTTTGTTTTTACGAAACAGAAAACTAATGCCACCGGTCATTTTGTTGACGATCTCATCCTTACGGGCCAGCATTTTTTTAATATCAATGCTCACACTACCTACTTGGATGCCATGATCGGCTACATGATGGCCAATCTTCTCAAACTCTTCAGAGGATGCTAACAAGGCTTTCGAGGGAATACAGCCCACGTTCAAACAGGTGCCACCTAAGCGAGGCTCCCCTTTGGGATCTGCGTATGGGTTCGACTCTGCACAGGCCACCTTAAACCCCAACTGCGCAGCCCGAATTGCCGCGATGTAACCACCGGGGCCAGCTCCAATCACAAGCACATCAAATACTTGGCTCATGGTTTACTCCTTACAGATCAAGCAGCAAACGAGCTGGGTCTTCTAATAGCTCCTTCATCGCCACTAGACCAAGAACTGCCTCGCGACCATCAATAATCCGATGGTCATACGACAGAGCCAAATAATTAATCGGACGAATCACGATTTGTCCATCCTCCACGACAGCACGCTCCTTGGTGGCATGAATTCCGAGAATGGCTGATTGGGGTGGATTAATAATGGGGGTTGAGAGCATTGATCCAAACACGCCGCCATTCGAGATGGAGAACGTTCCACCAGTTAACTCTTCAATACTTAATTTGCCCTCGCGCGCTTTATTGCCGTACTCCGCAATTTGCTTTTCAATCTCAGCTAAGGTCATTTGATCGACATTACGCAAGATGGGCACTACCAGACCTCGTGGCGAGCTTACCGCAATACCAATATCAAAGTAACCGTGGTAGACAATGTCATTGCCATCAACCGATGCATTCAGAATGGGATACTTCTTCAACGCATAGGTAGCGGCTTTCACGAAGAAGGACATGAATCCTAACTTCACACCGTGGGTCTTTTCAAAGACGTCTTTGTAGCGTGAGCGCATGGCAATCACAGGAGCCATATTGACCTCATTGAAGGTGGTCAAGATCGCATTATTGGCTTGGGATTCCAGGAGGCGCTCAGCAATGCGCGCACGCAGACGAGTCATCGGCACCCGCTCTTCAGTCCGCTCGCCTAGTGAGACGCTCGACATCGGCAATGGTGCAGCGCTTGTTGCTGGCTTCGCACCGCCTGCAATCGCATTTTGTACATCACCCTTTGTTACACGACCATCGCGACCGGTGCCGCTAACTTGATTGGTCGTTAGATTATTTTCAGCCATGAGTTTGGCTGCAGAGGGTGCCGCAATCGAGCCTTTGTCTGCAGAAGCGGCTGGGGCTGGTGCAGCGGCCTTAGCAGGCGCGGGAGCTGCGGCTGCGGCTGACGCAGTTGCCTTGCCTTCACTATCAATCTTGGCGATCACTTGATCGGCCACGACCGTTCCGCCATCGGCTACCAAAATCTCAGCCATCACGCCTGCGGATGGGGCAGGGACTTCGAGCACCACCTTGTCGGTTTCGATCTCAATCAAGATCTCGTCTTGGGCTACAGCATCGCCCGGTTTTTTCTTCCACTGCAAGAGAGTTGCTTCTGCAACGGATTCGGAGAGTTGTGGAACCTTTACGTCAAATAAAGCCATGATGTGTCCTATGAATAAGTTAGATTAAATCGCTGTTCTGTTCGTACCACCTATTTGGTGGCCACAAATCCTTTGAGTTTGGCAAACGCCGCGGTGAGTAATGCCTTTTGCTGACTCTGATGCAAATGGGCATATCCGACTGCTGGCGAGGCCGATGCAGGTCGACCGGCATAACCAAGGCGCATACCCTCACCCATGTTCTCGAGCAAATTGTGTTGCACAAAGAACCAGGCGCCCTGATTTTGTGGCTCATCTTGACACCACACCAACTCAGTGAGATTGGGGTAAGACTTGATGATGCTTGCGATCGCCTTGTGCGGGAATGGATACAGTTGCTCAATACGGACGATCGCTGCGGTATCAATCTTCTTATCGGTACGCTGCTTAACTAAGTCGTAATAAACCTTGCCCGAACACACAATCAAGCGCTCCACCTTTTTGGGATCAAGCGAATCATCTTGCTCTGGAATCACGGTCTGAAATTCACCTTTGGTGAACTCGATGAGCGGTGATGCAGCATCTTTGTGACGCAGTAAGGATTTAGGTGTCATGATGATGAGCGGCTTTCTAAATTGCCGAATCATCTGGCGACGCAAGAGGTGGAAGATTTGCGATGCGGTCGTGGGCTGGACTACTTGCATATTGGTGTCAGCGCATAACTGCATAAAGCGCTCTAGACGCGCTGAGGAATGCTCTGGACCCTGACCCTCATAACCATGAGGCAACATCATTACCAAGCCATTGACACGACCCCACTTCACCTCACCAGAGGCAATGAACTGATCGATAACGACTTGGGCACCGTTGACGAAGTCACCAAACTGGGCTTCCCAAATGGTAAGGGTATTGGGCTCTGCTGAAGCGTAGCCATATTCAAATCCAAGAACAGCCTCTTCTGAAAGAATCGAGTCGATCACCGTAAAGGGTGCTTGATCTTTACTGATATTTTGCAAAGGAATGAAACTGGAATCGGAATTGCCACGCTCTTGATCATGAATTACCGAGTGGCGATGGCTAAAGGTACCGCGACCACTATCCTCACCCGATAAACGAATCGGATAGCCACTCGCGAGCAACGAAGCGAAGGCCATCGCCTCTCCCATGCCCCAATCAACGTTGATCTCTCCACGGCCCATCGCGGCACGATCGGTATAGACTTTTTGCACCAATGGGTGGATTTTGAAATTTTCAGGAATGGCTGTGAGTCGTTCCGCCAATCGCTTCCACTCAGTGAGTGGAATGGCAGTATCGGCCTGATCGGTCCACTTCTTGTTTAAAAACGGTGACCAATCAACTGCAAATTTACCTTTGAAGTTACTCAATACCGGATCGAGCGTTTGCTTACCTTCATCCATGGCAGCACGAAACGCTTTGACCATCTCATCGCCAGTACCTACAGGTAACACACCTTGTGCCTCGAGACGATCAGCATATAACTTTCGAGTACCTGGATGCTTCGCAATAATGCTATACATATAGGGCTGAGTCATCGCCGGGGTATCTTGCTCGTTGTGACCTAATTTGCGAAAGCAAATGATGTCAACCGCCACATCTTTACCAAATTGAGTTCTATATTCCAAAGCGAGTTGCGTCGCTAGGACTACGGCCTCAGGGTCATCGCCATTGACATGCAGTACAGGGGCATCAATCGTTTTCATGATGTCGGTGCAATACAGGCTCGAACGCAAATCACGCGGGTCGGATGTTGTAAAACCAATTTGGTTATTAATTACGATATGGACCGTGCCGCCCGTGGAATAGCCACGCACTTCTGATAAGGCCAAGGTCTCTTGCATCACGCCCTGACCTGCAATCGCAGCATCGCCATGCACCAAGACCGGTAAAACCTGACTCCCGGAGAGATCGTCGCGGCGCTCCATCCGTGCGCGGGCCGAACCCTCAACCACAGGGTTCACAATTTCCAAATGGGATGGATTAAAGGCAAGTGATAAATGTACTGGGCCGCCAGGGGTTGAGATATCGCTTGAGAATCCCTGGTGATACTTCACGTCACCGGCCGGCAAATCCTCTGGTGCAGTGTGATCGAATTCAGCGAAGAGATCTTTGGGGGATTTACCCAAAACGTTGACCAACACATTTAAGCGACCACGGTGAGCCATACCAATCACAATCTCTTGCACGCCCCGCTTACCTGCCCCCTGAATCAACTCATCCATGGAGGGAATAAAGCTGTCACCACCCTCGAGTGAGAAACGCTTTTGACCCACATATTTTGCTTGTAGGTAGCGCTCCAGTCCCTCAGCGGCGGTTAAGCGATCCAAGATCTGACGACGCTGCTCATTGGTGAACTTTGGCGTTGAGCGGATCGACTCTAATTGCTCTTGCCACCATTTCTTGATCTTTTGGTCGGCAATGTACATAAACTCAGCGCCTAAGGTGCCGCAGTAGGTCTCGCGCAAGGCTTGTAACAAATCGCGCAAGGTCATTTGGTTTTTACCAAAGAAGGTATTGCTGGTATTGAAGACGATATCCATATCGCCATCGGTAAATCCATAGAACGATGGATTAAGTTCTGGAATATCGGGGCGCTCGGTGCGCTTTAGGGGATCTAAATTTGCCCAGCGATTACCGACGTTACGATAAGCAGCAATTAGCTGCTGAACCGCTACGCGTTTACGGCCCATCTCGGAATCGGCTGAATCCTGAATGGTTTTGATAGGACCCTGCTTGGCGCGTTCGGCAAATGATGCCACGATGGGAGCATGTGCAATATCACGACCATTTGAGCCATCGACGGCTGGAACCTGAACGACGTTATCAAAATAATCGCGCCAATGCTGTGCTACGGATGTGGGATCTAATAAATACGACTCGTAGAGTTCTTCTACGTAGGGGGCATTACCCCCAAAGAGGTATGAGGAACCTCTATAGGACTGCATCATGATGCTCACCTTTCATCGGGTAACCCGAAAAAAACTGTGGTTTTAACCATCCGCGACACGGCTTAACCGATTAGCAGAACGCAAAGCAAATGCCTTATGTGCCATAAGGATAGCATGGGTTAGGGAAAAAAACACCCCAAGATCAATGAATTAGTGAAAGTCCTAGGGGATTACTCACTCGGTAACTAACCTATCCCTACCCAGTTATAGGAAATTTCCTACCTACATTTCATCCCTGCCTGACAGATCTCTATCGAATTGATTTTTATGCTCTTTCTATCCCAATTTACAAAAGGAGAAAGCATGAAACCCATTAATCTAAATCAGCCCTACTTGAGCACTCGACAGAGTGCCAAGGTTCTACAGGTCTCTCTAGGAACCGTTCAAAAGATGGTGGAGCTCGGTGAATTAACCGCCTGGAAAACTCGGGGTGGGCACCGCCGTATCCTCACCAGCTCGCTCAATCAGCAGCTGCGACGCCGTAAAGTGGGGATGCAGCAACGTGCCAAACATCATCAACATATCGCCCTAGGGGTCTTTAAACGCCAAGAGAACCTTGATGAAATGCAAAAAGCAATTCAAGGATGGGTCATTCCCTTTGAACTAATCCACTCCCTCGATAGCCTTGAGGGCCTGATGCAAGCCGTATCGCATTATCCCGATGTGATTTATTTAGATTCATTAATCCCACCAATCGAACAATTGCATTTAATTCATTATCTGAGTAAGAATATTCAGACACGTCGCATTCCCCTATTGGTGGACGAAGCCTTTGTGCAACTTCATCCCGGTGTATTGGAAATGGCCAAAGAGAATGGGGTTCATTTAAAACCGCAAACGAGCGATACGGAAGCGCTTACCCAAGAGCTCAATGCCTTACCTGAAAAGACGAATGTCATGACCTATAGTGCGAGCGGTGATAAGCAGCCCTTCAAGCAATTAGAGAAATTATTTATCGAAGCAGTGAATACCGTGTTTGAGTAAAGAAAAAAGCCAGTTCAGTGAACTGGCTTTTTAGTAAAGGAGAGTTGATTTACTTAATCGCAAATTTACTGCGATCCTTGCCTGCAATCCATTTCGGGGCCTTGCCACGTCCGGTCCAAGTCTCTCCAGTTGCAGGATTTTTATACTTGGGAGCAACCTTACCGCGCTTCTTGCCTACCCGCTTTTTAGCAGCCGCTTTTTTGGCAGGGCGACCACGCTTACCGGCACCCGCAGCCTTGCGGCCAAATAAGTCACTCGCAGTTAAGCCAAATTCATCAATGATCTTTTTGGCCTTTGCAATTCCTTCAGACTTTTCACGCTGCATCAGGCTCTGAATCTGACTGTCCAATTTCTCACGTTGCGCAAGTAACTCTTTGTACGATGACATATTAAATAATTCCCTTGAATTTTAAAATAATGGTGAGGGGTAATAAATAAAAAATTTAGAAGGAATAAATCGTTTATTGATTAATCTTTTTTAATTATTCATTATTACTACCGAATAATTATATCTGAATAAATGATTAATATGGGTTGGATTAATCACCCTAGAGTGAATAATCAATTCATAGTTTAAATGATTTATTTATCTTATAAATCAATTACTTATGATTATTAAGTACTAAAATATATAATAATGAATTGAATAATTAATTTAACTAATTTGATTTAACTAGCTTGAGTTTTAGCTCGGCGCAGCATGAAACTGCCAGTAGATTTAGCGGTCAATTGCCCTGCCTCATTAAAAATACTGCCCTCACAGTAATTGACAGTACTACCCACCTTCAGGACCTTGCCTTCCGCAATCAGCAAGCCTTTGGAGGGTCTCAAGAAACTGGTGGTCATATCAATCGTGATCACCCCGAGAATATGCTCGTGCGAGCTACGCGCAGCCGCGGCCATCGCAAAATCCAAAATGGTCATCACCACCCCGCCATGGGCCACATGAAAACTATTGAGAAGCTCGGGACGGAGATTTAAGCGAATTCGAGAGTGACCATCCTTGGCAAACTCGGGCTCTACGCCCAAGACATCCAAGAATGGAATGGTTAAACCAAAGTAATCCTGACTCATTATTTAGCAAACAAGCGATCAGGATGCGCCATGGCCTTAAACTCAATCGCATTCCCTGAGGGGTCTAAGAAAAACATGGTGGCCTGCTCACCCACTTCGCCCTTAAACCGAATATAGGGCTCGATCACAAACTCAATACCAGCCTTTTTTAATTTATCGGCCATCGCTTCCCATTCGGGCATGGACAGCACGATACCAAAATGGCGAACAGGTACTTTTTTACCATCCACATCAGAGTGCGCATCATTTTTTGCCTCACCATCGGCCAAGTGCGCCACAATTTGATGACCAAACAAATTGAAATCAATCCATTCATCCGAGCTACGGCCTTCAGGACAGCCGAGCAAACCTCCATAAAACGCGCGCGCGTCTTGTAAGTTATCAACTGGAAAGGCTAAGTGAAATGGATGCATGGTTTATTCCTCTAATGCAGATGGTCGGGGCGAGAGGATTTGAACCTCCGACCACTTGCACCCCATGCAAGTACGCTACCAGGCTGCGCTACGCCCCGACGAAACGAATATTGTATCTCAGCGGCTTAAGACCTGAAGGACCTCTTGGAGCTCCTCGCGCAAACGTAAGGTGGATTTACTCTCGTCTAATCGGTTTTTTGCGCCACTGATCGTAAATCCCTCTTCGTACAATAATGTACGAATTTGACGGATTAAGACCACCTCATGATGCTGGTAGTAGCGGCGATTACCACGACGCTTTTGCGGTCGCAGTTGAACGAATTCTTGCTCCCAATAGCGCAATACATGGGGCTTTACCCCGCACAACTCCCCCACTTCGCCAATCGTGAAATACCGCTTACTCGGGATTGGGGGAAGCAGCGAAACCGTGTTCGCTTTGGAATCAAGCTCTGTTTTGGTTCTGAGCATGGGACTCGACCGCGTCCTTTAGCTTCTGACTAGCATGAAAAGTGACAACGCGTCGCGCTGCAATCGGGATCATCTCACCCGTCTTTGGATTACGTCCTGGGCGTGCAGTTTTATTGCGCAACTGAAAATTACCAAACCCTGAGATCTTGACCTCAACCCCAGATTCCAGAGTCTCGCCAATTCGATTAAAAAAGGCGTCAATCATGTCTTTTGCTTCGCGCTTATTCAGACCAACTTGATCAAATAAGGCTTCCGAGAGTTCGTTTTTGGTCACGGTTTGATTATTTGCAGTCATAGCGACACTCTTTTCTGATTCTAATAAATTGGTTTAGTAACTAATATAGCAAATCCGGATTGCGGCTAACGCAATCGCGCTTTGCAGTGATTCTTTAAGGCGTCCAATAAGGCGGTCATACAGGTTTCCACTTCTTTGTCTTGCAGTGTATCTTGATCATTCACTAGGGTGACCCGAAAGGCAAGGCTTTTCTCATGAAGCGCCATCGAGCTGCTCTCTTTTTGAGGACGAAACTCATCAAAGACCTCAATCTTACGAACGAATGATTGGCGTTGTGCCAGCATCACATCCAGCAAGGTCTGCGCCGGCACCGATTGATCCACCACGACAGCAAGATCACGTTGCACTGCAGGAAACTTACTAATCTCGCTTGGCGCTGGTAAGCCCACATCACAAATCGCGTCCCAATTCAGGGAGAACAATACCGGGGCCGAGCTCAGCTCATAGGCTTGCTGTAAAGCTGGATGCAACTCACCAATCCAACCAATCACGTGATCGCCTAAGTAAACATGGGCGCTGCGACCAGGATGCAAAGCAGGATGCGCTTCTAGAGCAGCTTTAGTCTCGATCTGCAATGGACTGAGTAAGCGCTGTAGATCACCCTTCACGTCAAAGAAATCCACCAGGCGATTGGGTGATGCCCATTGCTCAGGGTTTACATAACCGTAGGCCAATCCACCCACTTGTTTGGTTTGGATAAAACCTGCGACGATGCCAGGGGCCTCGAGCCGACTCGCGTCTCTGGCAAACACTCGACCGATCTCAAAAATACGAACCCGTCCGGCACCGCGATTCAGATTACTGCGCAGGTTCTGCAAGAGGCCGCCCCATAAATTGCTGCGCATCACACCATACTGGCTCGCAATCGGATTGAGTACGGTAATGGGACTGTTCTGCCCCATCTGCAGTTCGGATTGGGGGTCAGTAAATCCAAAGTTCAAGACCTCTTGATAGCCCTCATGTGCTAAGCGGTGACGTAACGCGTGCACAGGTCGTTGGCGCTCCTGCGGCGCACTCATCTTCAGCTCGGCTTTTGGTGGGGAATCGGGAATGTTCTCGAATCCATATAAACGGGCTACTTCTTCAATGAGATCTTCTTCAATATCCAGATCAAAGCGATAACTCGGAGCCTTTACAGTAAATACACTAGCCTCGCCCTGCCCTGAAACGGTGAACTCGAGACCCAAGCGTTTGAATACATCACTCACTTGCTCGATGCTTAATGGAATACCAATCACACGCTGAGCTCGCTCTAGACGCATCGCTACTAATTTGCGTTCTGGCAATTGTGTAATTT